>NZ_CP066771.1:1552725-1863270 GCF_016466415.2 Ralstonia pickettii
TCAGCGCCGTGCCTTCCTCCTCTTCCAGTTCCTTCAAATAGCGGTGGATGGTCGTCTTCGAGCCCGTGTTGCCCAACGCGATACGTATCGCATCGATCGACGGGTGCTGCCCCTGGGCGAGCAGCGAATCGCGAGCACGCTTAATGTCAAGACGACTGAGTCCGGCACGGGCCATGGCGTTAGAATTTGATACGGTATTACGTACTATGTATATACGTATTAATTTGAGGCGTCAAGGCGCCTCACTGGAGCCAATCTCTCACACGTGATAATGGCGGATTATCACGTGTGAAACCTCTCACATAGGGCTCCAGTCCAAACCTTCGGTACGAAACTCCAGAAAAGCGCGATTCTCGAAATGCTGGCCGCGCTCACCTGTCTCACGGCGGAAGGCGACAGTACGTTGCGGCCGGCAACGCGAAAACTCACCTTGCGTAGCCGCGGTTCGTCGTTAGGCGAGATGCCAAGTGCCACACCCCAAAAACGTTCACCTTTCCACGGCAACGTATGGTGGTGCCCCAGCAGCCAATCTCCGCTGGTCTTGCATCTGTCGGGCCGGCTCGCATGCTTGTCAAATGCGAGACGCCAAGCCTCGCTATACGCGCACCCAGCTCGCTAATCGACGAACGGAAACCGGAGTGAGAACCGGGTGACGCTGCCAGGGAATGTCGCGACCGATGCAGTGCCCGCATGCAACTCCATGATAGATCTCACGATGGCGAGCCCTAAACCGGTCGACTGATCAGAGTGGGAACGCGCTTGGTCGCCACGATAGAACCGATCAAAAACGCGTTCCCTATCCTTGTCAGGTATCGGGACGCCCTGATTCAATACGTGCACTGTGACAGAGTCTTCGTCACGCTGACAGTTCAAGCTCACGACCGAGCCATTGTCAGCATGGCGGACCGCGTTCGAGAGCAGGTTGCCGACGGCGCGCCGGAACATGGTCAGGTCGGCACTCACACTGCCGGACGCCGAGACCTCAATCTTCACGCCCTTGTCTTCACCCAGTACGGCAAAGTAACTCGCCAGCTTGGACAATTCGGTGCCGAGCTCGATTGGCACACGGTCCAGTTCGACCGTTGCCGCATCGGCGCGCGCCAGGAAGAGCATGGAGTCGATCATGCGCGAGAGGCGCTGATATTCCGCCAAGTTGTCCTCCAGCAGGGTCACGTAGTCGGCTACTTCTCGTTCACGCGAGAGCGCCACCTCGGTGTGGCCGATCAGGTTATTCAATGGCGTGCGCAGGTCGTGCGCGAGATCGGCGGAAAAACGATACAACCGCTCATAGCCCGACTCCAGTCGCTCCAGCATGGCATTGAATGCGACGCCAATTTCGTGGACTTCCGTTGGCGTACTGGGGGCGTCGACGCGGTAGCTGAGTCGTTCGACGTTAATCCGGTGCACTTGCTGAATCAGTGCCTGTGCTGGCCTGAGTTCACGCCGGGTGATCAAGGCACCAAGAAGCGCAGTGAGAACCGCGCCCACCAGAATGCCGACGACGATGCTATTGCCCAGCCGGATCACCACCTGGCGCCGATCGTTTCCGTTCTTGGCCACCGATACTGTGGCGAACGGTACGCCATCACTCGCCTCGACGATACGCTTCCCCATGATCCATGTGCCGTCGTCATGAATTCCGGACCCAGTGGCAGCCAGATCGAAATCCGATCGCAGGCCGTCAGCCGTTCGATAGACGAGCCTGCCTTGCGGTGTTCGGAGTCTCAACGCCAAACCATCGTATCCCCTGACCAGATCGAACAAGCTGTGTTCGAATTTCTCGGTCTGCTCAAGGCTGCCAGCGTCTCGGACCAGGTGGCTCACCTGCGTCAGCTTGGCCTCGATGATTTCTACGTCCCGCGAGCGTAGTTGAGTATCCAGGGCGTAGTAGGCGTAGGCCCCCATGCTAGCCAGCGCAAACGTGACCAGGATCGAGAATAGCGAGGTCAGCCGACCGATCAGTGAACGCGCCACGTCTCATTTTCCGCGATGAGGATCAAGGACATAACCCATGCCCCGGACGGTATGGATCAGTTTGGTATCGAACGGCTCATCGAGCTTGGCGCGAAGACGGCGTATCGCCACGTCCACGACGTTCGTGTCGGTATCGAAGTTGACATCCCAGACGTGCGAGGCGATGGACGTGCGGGAAAGCACCTCCCCACTGCGGCGAGCCAACAGATGGAGCAGGACGAACTCCTGGCTGGTCAACTCCACCTTGACGCCGGCGCGTACGACTTTGCGGCCAAGGACATCGATATCGAGATCGCCGACGCTCAGATGCTCGGATTCGCGACCGCTGCTTTGCCGCAGGCAGCGGCGAATTCTGGCGAGCAGTTCGGCAAACGCGAACGGCTTCACCAAGTAGTCGTCGGCGCCGAGTTCGAAACCACGTACCCGATCGGCCACGTCATCCCGCGCCGTCAGAAACAGAACCGGGACATCACTCTTCTGCCGGATCATCTTGATCACGCTCCAGCCGTCTGCACCCGGCAGCATGACATCCAGCAGGATCAGGTCGTACCGCACCTCGCTGGCGAGATGCGCCCCGTCCATGCCGTTTGCGGCAATATCGACAACAAATCCGGATTCAGTCAGGCCCTTGAGCAGGTATTCCGCGGTTCGAGCCTCGTCCTCGATGACCAGTATTTTCAATGAGAGTGTCCTTGATGACCGTGGCGTTCGTCGGGTTGGCCGCTCGTCGCAGCAGCAATAGGCTCGCTGGGCCGGAAATGCGTCACGGCATCCGCCTGCGCGCACGGCCGCAGTTCGAACTGGATGGTGATATGCGTGATGCCGAAGCGTTCGGCAAGCCGGTCTCGGGCGACCGGCAGAATGTCGCGTTCGGGATTGACGGCGGGTTCGTTGACCAAGTGCACCGTCAAGCTGGTCTTGCCGCTCGTCAAGGACCACACATGCAGGTCGTGCATGCTGCGAACGCCGGGAATTGTCAACAGCGCCTGCTCCACGGATGGTAAGTCGATATCCTCTGGCACGCCTTCAAGCAGAATGTTGATGCTGGATTTGAGCAGGATCCAGGTGCGAGGCAGCACCCACAGCCCAATCAGCACGGCGATAGCCGAATCGACCCAGGTCCAACCGGTGAACCGGATAACGATCGCCGCAAAAATGACGCCGATCGAGCCCAGCAGATCGCTCCAGACCTCCAGGTAGGCCCCCTTGATGTTGAGGCTCTGTTCTCGGCCGCCTGCGAGAACTCGCATGCTGACGATGTTGACGACGAGGCCGATGGTGGCGATCCCCAGCATGCCCAACGATTGCACTTCGGCAGGCGCGCGCAAGCGCTGATATGCCTCGTAGAGGATGTACAGCGCTACCCCAAACAGCAACAGCGCATTGAAGGCCGCCGCCAGAATCTCAAAACGGTAGTACCCGAACGTCCGCTGCTTGTCTGCCGGCCGCTTGCCGATCTGGATCGCTGCGAGCGCAATGGCCAGTGCCGCGGCATCCGTGAACATATGCGCGGCATCGGAGATCAGCGCCAAGCTCTTGGTCAAAATGCCGCCGATCAACTCGGCGAGCAGAAACGTGCTGGTCAGCGCGAGCGCGATTTTCAATGCACGCTCGTTCCCGGTTGCATGGCTGTGGTCATGTCCTGCGCCCATGGCGAAAGCTCCTTGCGTAAGCGGCGCGGACCTTCTGTACCCGCGCCGTCAACTCCATCTCCGTCAGGCGGACCGCGGTGCCATCTCGCCCGTCCGCTCCACGTCCTCGGCTTCGTCCTTGCGGTGCGCCAGGCGATAGAGGACCGGCAATACCAGCAGGGTCAGTGCCGTCGATGAAAGGATCCCGCCAATGACCACGGTGGCAAGCGGCCGCTGCACCTCGGCTCCCGTTCCTGTGGCAATGGCCATGGGGACGAAGCCAAGCGAGGCGACCAACGCCGTCATCAAAACGGGCCGCAAGCGCGTAAGGGCCCCGGTGCGGATCGCGGTATCGAGCGATTGACCTTCTTCGCGCAGCGACCGGATGAACGACAGCATCACCAGACCGTTGAGCACCGCGACACCAGAGAGCGCGATAAAGCCGACCGCCGCCGAAATGGAGAGCGGTATGCCTCGCAACCACAACGCGAGAATACCGCCAGTCAACGCAAACGGAATGCCGGTGAACACGAGAAGCCCGTCCTTCACGTTGTTGAACATCGCAAAGAGCAGGACAAACACGAGCAGCAGCGCAACCGGCACCACGATCTGCAGCCGCGTCGTTGCAGACTGCAATTGCTCGAACGTACCGCCCCAGGTAATCCAGTACCCAGTGGGAATCTTGACCTGCCGCTCAATTGCGGCCTCGGCCTCCGGCACGAACGACCCAATGTCCCGGCCTCGCACGTTGGCGCTGATGACGATGCGGCGCTTGCCATTCTCACGCGACACCTGATTTGGCCCGGGGGCCAAGTCGAGCGAGGCCACTTCACTCAAGGGGATATAGGTCGTCTTCGACTCGCCGGCACCGTTTTTGGGCAGTGGCACCGGCAAGCGGCGCAGCGCCTCCAAGTCACCCCGTACGGCATCGGGCAGGCGCACCAGAATGTAGAACCGTCGGTCGCCCTGGAAGAACGTGCCTGCCTCCTTCCCGCCGATCGCAATCGCAACCGCGTCCTGCACATCGCTCATGTTCAATCCATACCGGGCCGCCTTTTGGCGATCGATGTTGACCGACAGCATGGGAAGCCCAGTGGTCTGTTCGATTTTGACTTCCGTAGCACCCTGTATGCCTTGCAATACCGCCGCAACCTTGCCGGCTGTTTCATTGAGCACATCGTTGTCGTCGCCGAAAATCTTGATCGCCACATCGGAGCGAACGCCGGAGATCAACTCGTTGAAGCGCAGCTGGATCGGCTGCGAGAACTCGTAGTTGTTGCCGGGAATCCTCTCAGCTTCCGCCTGAATCGCACTGAGCAGCTCCTCTTTTGTCTTCTTTGGCTTGGGCCACTGCGCCTGCGGCTTGAGCATGATGTAGCCGTCCGAGATGTTGGGCGGCATCGGGTCGGAGGCGATTTCCGCCGTCCCGGTACGGGCGAAGATGCGCTCGATCTCGGGGAACTTGGCCTTGAGCGTCGACTCGACCTGCTTTTGCATCTCCAGCGATTGAGACAGGCTCGTCCCGGGAATGCGCAGCGACTGGATCGCGATGTCGCCCTCGTTCAAATTCGGCACGAACTCGCTTCCCAACCGGGACGCCACGGCCAGGCAGAAGACGATCGCAATGCACGCGAAAGTCAGTACGACGGGCGTGTTGGCCAGGGACGCTTCGAGCATCGGCTGATAGCGATGCTTGGCCCACTCCATCAGCCGGTTTTCCTTCTCCGCCACCTTGCGCCCGATAAACAGGGCGACCGCCGCCGGCACGAACGTCATGGACAGCACCATGGCAGCAAGCAACGCCAGTACCACCGTGAACGCCATGGGGTGGAACATCTTGCCCTCCACTCCCGTCAAGGCAAAGATCGGCAAGTACACGATCATGATGATGAGTTGGCCGAAGAGCAGCGGTCGCCGCGCTTCCCGCGCGGCCGCGAACACCTCGTGGAAACGCTCGCTGCGGGTCAGCTCTCGCTTGTGGTGCTCCTGCGCGTGCGCCAGGCGACGCACGCAGTTCTCGACGATCACCACCGCGCCGTCAATGATGATGCCGAAATCCAGCGCCCCCAGACTCATCAGGTTTGCGCTGATCTTGTAGCTGACCATGCCGGTGAACGTGAACAGCATCGCCAGCGGGATGACCATCGCCGTGATGACAGCGGCGCGGATGTTGCCCAGGAACAGGAAAAGAATGGCGATAACGAGAGTCGCGCCTTCGAGCAGATTCTTCTTGACCGTAGCAATCGCCTTGTCGACCAGCACGGTCCGGTCATACACGGTCACGGCCTTGACGCCGGCGGGGAGCGTACGATTGATCTCCGCCATTTTCTTGTCGACGGCCTGGGATACCGCCCGACTGTTCTCGCCGATCAGCATGAACACTGTACCCAGCACGACCTCCTTGCCGTTCTCCGTGGCGGCACCGGTGCGCAGCTCCCGTCCGATGTCAACATCGGCGACGTCGCGGATGCGAATGGGCTGCCCTTGCGCCGTGCCCACGATGACGTCGCGTATATCGTCGAGCGATTTGACCTGTCCAGGGGCGCGTACGAGGTACTGCTCGCCGCGGCGCTCGATGTAGCCGGCGCCGACATTGCTGTTGTTCTTGTCGAGTGCGCTCACCAGATCCGTGAGCGTCAGCCCGTAGGAAGCCAGCCGTTCCAGGCTGGGCGCAACCAAGTACTCCTTGGCGTAACCACCAATCGAATTGATTTCGGTCACGCCGGTCACGTTGCGCAGTTGCGGCTTGACCACCCAATCCTGAATTTCCCGCAGATCGGTGGGCGTGTAGGCTGCCCCGTCGGGCTTGCGAGCGCCGTCTTCCGCTTCGACGGTCCACAGGTAGATTTCCCCCAGCCCCGTGGAGATTGGACCCATGGCGGGTGTGACCCCGCCGGGCAGCCGTTCCTTGGCCTCCTGGATCCGCTGGTTCACCAGTTGGCGAGCGAAATAGATGTCCGTGCCGTCCTTGAAGATCACTGTCACCTGGGACAGGCCGTACCGGGACAGCGAGCGCGTCTGCTCGAGCCCCGGCAAGCCTGCCATCACGGTCTCGATGGGGTAGGTGATCCGCTGCTCGGTCTCCAGCGGAGAATACCCGGGCGCCGCGGTATTGATCTGCACCTGGACGTTGGTGATGTCAGGCACCGCGTCGATGGGAAGCTTCCCGTAGTTGTAGACGCCGAGCGCTGCCATCCCGAGCACGGCGAGGATGATAAGCCAACGTTGCTCAATGGCAAACCGGATGATGCGTTCGAACATGCCCGTCTCCGTGTCAGTGCTCATGCTCGGCGCTAGCCTTGCCGAGTTCGGCTTTCAGGACGAAGCTGTTCGCGGTGGCATAGCGCGCGCCGGCGCTCAGGCCTTCCGTGATCTCCACCACTTTGCCAGTAGAACGCCCGGTCTTGACTGGCTGGGCGACGAAACCGCCCGGCACCGCAACGAACACTGCCGGCTTGCCATTAACTTCCTGGATCGCATCCGCCCTGACTGCAACAGGGACTTGAACGGCTGGCCCCAAGACCTGCACCGTCACGAACAGGCCAGGACGCCAAGCCATGCCGGGGTTCGCCAGCGTGACGCGGGCCTTTGCCGTGCGCGTCTGCTCACCAAGCAGTGAGCCCACATAGGACACCGAGCCGGTCGCCTTGCTGTCGAAGGCGGTCGAGCCGATCGTGACCTGCTGACCGACGCGAACATTGCCCAGATCCTTGGCCGCCACCACGAACTCCGCCCACACGGAGGACAGATCGGAAATCGTGAAGACGTTCGCATCCTCCTTGACGGCTTCACCGATTGCCAGATGCTTTTCCACCACCATGCCGTCGAATGGTGCGCGCAGCTCGAATCGGTTCAGGGCCGTCGTGGCCGGTGCGGCCCCGATCGCAACCAGTTTTTGCTGCGCGTTCTGCACGGCGATTTGCGCCTCCTGCAGTGCCGTCTGGGCCTGCAGGTAATCCTGCTCCGCGGAGATCTTCTCTTCCCACAGGCGCTTCTCGCGCGCGTAGGTCGTCTGAGCCAGGCTCAAGCGCTTCTGGGCCGCAAGCAGTTCGCTTCTTTGCTCGGACAGGGCGGTGCTCGCAATGACCGCCAATACCTGTCCGCTCTTGACCTGCTCGCCGATATTGGCGGGGACACGCTCGACGACCCCCGCAAGACGCGGTACCACATGGGCCGTGCGGTCTTCATTGAAGCGGATTTCTCCCGGGAATTGCACGCCCGACTGGACCGCTGCAGCGCCTGCGACTTCCACACCCACGCCGGCTTTGGCGATCTGGTCGACTGTCAATTCGATCTTGCCTTCCTCCTTGGAGAAGGCAACCGTCATCGGTTTCTGAACGCCCGGCAACATGACGGACGCGGTCGCGCCAAAAACGTGGGGCTCGGCAATGGCGGCCTCGCTCTCCAGGCTGTCTTTCGTGATCTTGAAGCCGATCGGCATCGATTCGCCGGTTACTCTCTTGATGGCGCCACTGGCCGAGATATTGGCAACCAAGGGCTTGCCGTCTCGGACGACCCACAGCTTTAGCTTGGGCTCCCCACCGTCCTCGGCCATGCCGAACTCGACGGTAGCGTCGCCAGCAGCGTAGACATTACCGCCGTGTGGGCCCTTCTTCGGCGCGTCATGGTGCTCCTGGTCGCCATGTGCTACCGCGTCTTCATGCTTGCCTTGCGACGGCTCGCCGTGGTGTTCGCGGTCCTGGTGACCGGCGGATTCTGCGTGTTCGGCCGCCTCGCGAGCGGACTCATTGCCCTCTGTCGAGCGCCCCAAAAATAGAACGGTGCCGGTGGCGATCAGGCCCGCAGCCACTAGAGCCGCGATCGCAGTCTTCTGCTTATTCGTAATAGACATGGTTCGGATTCTGAGTTAGCGGCCTAGCAGGCGGTCGACGGTCGTCGCGGATTGATAGACCTTCGCCAACACGTCGAGATAACGGATGCGTGCTTGGAACAACGTTCTTTGTGCGTCCAGCACGTCCAGAAAATTGAACTTCCCGGCTTCGAAGCCCCGTGCCGCTGCGCTATAGGCTTGCTCGGCGGCCGGCAGGATCGTCTCTTTGAGCGTCTGCGCGGAGCGACGAGAGACCGTCAATTCGTTCGACGCTTGCTGCATCTCATTGGAGAGCCGGATGCGGTTCGCCAGCACCTCGTCCTGCGCCTTGTCGGCACGCCGGATGGCCTCGTACAGGTTGCCCTGATTGCGATCGAACAAGGGCAGCGGAATCGACACGCCTAGCACCGCCATGTTGCGATTCGCGCTGTTGTCGCGCTTGGCGCCCACGCTGACGGTCACATCGGGGTATTGGCGGCTGCGCTCCACGCCCACCAGGGCTTGCCGGCGATCCAGCTCGACCTGGTCGGCCAATACGAGCGGCGAGTGGTCGAGCTCGGTCA
Organism: Ralstonia pickettii; assembly: GCF_016466415.2. Taxonomy (NCBI): domain Bacteria; kingdom Pseudomonadati; phylum Pseudomonadota; class Betaproteobacteria; order Burkholderiales; family Burkholderiaceae; genus Ralstonia; species Ralstonia pickettii. The sequence goes on from NZ_CP066771.1 coordinate 1,561,725, forward strand.
GCAGCTCCGTGAGACCGGGCCGTGACGGCAGCGCGTCGAGGCTACCCTGCGCCGCGGAGAACTGCGGCGTGGCGTTGCCCCAGAGCGCTGCAAGCGAGGCCCGTGCGGAACGCAGTTCGGCGTTGGCGTTGTCGAGTTCGAGTTCGGCGTTGGCTTGCTCGACCTTTGCCTTGGTTTCTTCGACCGGCGAGATCTTGCCCGCTGCCACTCTGCGCGTTGCTGCCTGCGCGCCCTTGGCGGCCAAGTCCGCCGAGGCCTGCGCGAGCTTGACCCGTTCCTGGGCAACCAGCACTTCAAAGAAGCCGCGAATCACGTTGGATCGCAGTTCGGCCCGCGTTGTCGCCAGTTGCGCTTGCGCGAGTTCCCGGCCTTTTTCGGCCGCGACGATACGCGCCGAACGCTTGCCGCCCAGCTCCACAGGAATATTGAGCTGTCCGGTCGTCGTGCGCGACTCCGAGCGCGTGTCCTCCATGGTCGCGGCCACTTCGGGGTTGGGAATGGTGCGTGCCTGCATGACCGCACCTTCATTGGCATCGACTTCTTTCTGCGCAGCAAAAAGCGTGAAGTTACCTGCACTCGCCAATTCCATGGCGCGCTCAAGCGTCAAAGGACCAGGAGCCTCCAGTACTGTGCCGGAAGAAACAAGGGGTGCCGCGTTGGAATTCGCAGCAAAAGATGGGCTGATCACAACAGCCGCTAGCCCAAGCGGCAAAAATAGTCGTCGCATCGAATTGCACCAGGATACAAACCGTGGGAATTCGGCGAGACGCAGGTTCAGTGGGTCTCGCCGTCTATGTGAGACGGCGCCATTGGGGGCGATCCGGTGCGCGGGTGCTAGATGAGGTCAATTTCAACGCATGTGAAACGGGCGGCGTCTGGGCGCGATCGACCGTGTCGAGGCGAAGTGGCTGACCGCAGGCCATTGCGGCGGAGACCAGATGACATACGCCGCAGTCCGTATCGATCACGGCCTTCTTGTCATGCCCCGCTTTTGTGCTGGATTGATGGTGGTGCTCGTGGTGGCCGAAATGCCACTTGGATTGGCTGGCCTCTTCATGCTGGCAATAGGCGGCCGCTACCGCCCAGTTGAACTGGAATGGCAGGATCAACAAAAGCAGGATCAAGCAGAACCGCCGCATGAATGGCTGAAGAAGTGTTGGCTGGCGCGCGCAAATGGCACCGCTTTACGAATTTGCGCGTCAGTTTACTCGAAGAGCGGGATACGGATGATGACAGGGCGAGGTCTAGCGGCGCGCGCGCCCAACACAAGACTGCATCCGGGAGCGAATCCGGCGGCTACGACCGAGACCAAAAGGCCTGCTTGTCGGAGAGAGCCGCGCAGTGCACGACGAGGTCGGCGCTACAGCGCGGTGCCGCATTCGGCACAAAATTTCGCGCCCGGCTGGGCCGTGCTCCCGCATTGACCACACACCACCCCGGTAAGTGATTTTTCGCACTGCGGACAAAACCGCGCCCGCTGCGATGCAATCGAGCCACACCCGAGACAAGTGGTGGGCCAAGGATTCGAGGGGATCCCCGCCTGGGCGCGGTCGTGAGCGTCACCATGGCGTCTGCCGTGGTGACCGCCGTTCGGGCGGTGGCCACCGTGGTGACCGCCGAACAATCGCTTGAGCAGACTCATGCGTTTACATCCGTAGTTTTGTAGCGCTTCAGTATGGAGGACCAGGGGCTGCCCTGCGGGACCCGCTGCGATTGGCGAGTCGCCGGCCTTTGAAAGCATCAGCGATCGTCAATTCCAATGACTGAGTTACAGCCCGTTGGTGTAGACGTCGCGTTGTGCAACGTTCGCGCCGCCGGTATAGACGTCCCGCTGCGTGACACTCTGGCCGTCGGTGTACGGATCACGCGACTGCGCACGGCCACCATCGGTGTACGGGTCGCGCGGGCCCTGGGCGCGAGCGTTCTCGAGAACCGAGTTCACCTGGGTGCCGATGCCGGCCGCAAACGAAGGCATCGTCGAAGCAAACAGCAGGATGCCGGCAACTGCAATCTTGGACGTGGTCTTCATGGCTTTGTTCTCCGTGTCAGTGGTCAACCACCGTGGTTGACCGTGTGAGCAGTCTACGGAGACGGCACCCGCACGCTCATGACGACCTTATTACAATCTTGTCATGTAGAGCGCCGAGCGGCGCTTGGCTCCGGTGTCCGTGCGCGCGAGTCGCATCGTCACGATTCATGGCGCCGCAGCGCGAGCTCGCGTAGCGCCTGCAGCGTCCTGTCGGTAGCAGTCGCTAGCCGCGCAAACTCCTCCAGGTTCGAGCGCAACAAGGCCTCATATTCTTCGGCGCTGCGAGGGGCAATCAATGTCACTTCTGTTTGCAAGGCGAGAGTATGCAGCGGAGTGCGCAAGTCGTGATTGAGATCGGTGTAAATCGAGCGCACAGCCGCCACGGTCTCTTCGTGCTTCGACGAAACGTCGCGCAAGGCATCGACCAACGGTTGAACTTCGGTCGGTATGCTTCCCGACAGCGAAAGATGAACAATCCCAAAGGCTGTCTGATCGCCCTTGGCTGCGAGGCACCGCATTGGCGACAGGCTGCGCGAGACCAGACGATGGGTGCACATACCCACAATCAGCGGCAGGATCAGCGCCCAGATGAGAGCCCAGGTGAGACTTGGGGTCGCTGCGATCTGTCCTGAGCCCGCAAAGACCGATTGGACGACTACTGCTGCCATCGTTCCCAACGTCGCAAGTGCACTTGTCCGCCACGCCAACGAGCGGGGACCGTGCATGATTTGATGGTTCTTGAAAGCTGACACGATAGTTCGGCATGGCGCCCTGAGTGCGATTCGAACGGTTGGAGCCACCGGTTGTCCGGAGGCTCCAGATTTCGGCACCAGCGTAGACCGGAAAGCATCGCCGCAACCAAAGATGACAGAAATGTCATCTTGGTATAAACGTTTTGCAATGGTGAACGTGCCTGGACGTGTGGTGGAGTACCGCAGGCTGGGGGCTGCGCACGTGAGTACTGCCTGTCACATCACTTGGACTCGATGTGAAGGTGCAAGAGCTTCTCGACGGGAACAGCCGCCACGATCCCGGCACCCGGCACCGTCGACTTTCCGACCTCGACGATGGCGTTGGTGATGGCCTCGACGTCGGCCTCGTCCGCGAAAATTTCAACCTTGGTATGCACGCTGGTCAGGTCGCTGGAAAAGAAATTCTTGTACTCGCCATACCCCTTGACCCTTGTGATCGTCAGGTCCGGGGCGTGGACGGTCGCAAGCTTCCTTTCTAGCTGCTCCAGCAGTTCGGTGGGAACAATGGCAATCACCCATTTGATGCTCATGACCGTCTCCTTGATACCCCGGCTGCTGCGCCAGTTTTCGTTACGCTCTCGATGTCTTCAAGTCCTGCACGTCCAGGAAGCCATCAGCGGCGCTATCACGCGTGCTGAACGTCGCGTGTCCTCGAGTCCTGTGAGCTTCCAGCTTCCAACGCAGTCGGCCCAACCCAACCAACGGTATGGCTAGTCTGTTGGCAGCACGTCCAACTGCCTGTCATGCAACGGTGCATCGCCAGCATGCCCAATCCCCCGAGGATCGCGATGGCGCCGACGACGGCCAGGACGATCCAGACCACCTTCCATGTCGATAGTTCGCCCATCACGCCACCTCCTGTCCTTGGCGTGCTCGTGGCGGTGCTCGCATCTGTGATACGTGCCTGCACCGCGCCACGATTCACTTTTCGATCCGAAACGGCTGCTTCCGCTCAGGCGTGTCGTCGGTTGTCGAACGCCGCTGGTCGTCTTGACCTTGCATGCCTTTCATCATCAGCCACATCGATAGCGGGCAGACCAGAATCAACAGGTAGGGGCCAATGCCCAGCACGAAGGCACGAACTGACGGGAAAACGGTATAGGCGACTGCCAAGATCGCCACCAGGGCAGCGCCCACAGCGGCCATGGTTCTCGTATTGCATTTCATAGCGGTACTCCTGTGGTACTCGGTGGTTCTCGATACGGCCGGCCACCGTCATTTCGACGAGGGTGTCTGGATATTGTCCGCATACTTGCGCAGGATCTCTCCCATCGCCTGCATCATTTCTCCATGCATCTGCATCGAGAGCTTCTCGTTGCCGGGTGGCAACTGCCCCATCATCGGACAGCCGCCCATCATTCCGTCGCCGCCGCCCATCATGTGATCCATCATCATGGAGTGCATGGGGTCTTGCGAACCCGGCTTGGTGCCGTCGGTGCCACGGCTGGGGCTGGCTGCCATGCTCCAGCCACCAGCCCCAAGCAGGGCAAGCGCTAGCGCAGCGGCCACGACTGATTGCGTCTTCATGTCAATCTCCCTATTCGATTGAGTTGGATAGCGCTCACCTGATTTCGTGTGTCATCGACCGAGCGACTGGTCTCTCGGCACCCGCATCACGCTGACGCGGGCGCTTCGATCATCGGCCGCGGCACACACGCTCATTTCGCTTCGGGTAAGCCCTTCGGGCTGCCGCCGTCTGCCGGGCGGGCATCCGTCGATTTCATCATTTCAGCGCACTGCTTCTGCATCGCCTCTTTGCTCGATGCGGTACCGGAAGCGGCGGCAGAATGCTTCGCAGCCGCGCGCGCACTGTTGATGGCGTCCCAGTTGGGACCCGCGAAGGCGGCGCTAGCGGCGACACCGAACAAAATAGATACGGCGATTCTGAGAACGGAGTTCACGTTGGTCTTCCCCACACAAGGTTTCCTTCGGGCCCGATCCAAACGGGAATCCGCAGACATCCCGCCGGGAGGCGACTGAAATCAAGGCTCGCGGCGACGGACTGCCCGCGGATGGGGATCGATCAGATTCGCAAGCGTGCTGTTGCGAGGTAGATGGGCCCAGGCACTGCAACGGGCCGATGGGCCGTCCGGGTAACCGGTCCGGCATGAGGCGTTGGAGGTAGAACGTGTATGAGCCCGATGGCAGCGGGCAACATGCCAAGATCGTGAGCATGGCCGTTGGCATCCGCCCAATGGCGCCCATCGTGCCGATGGTCCGCGCAAAGCGCAGGCTGCGCCTCGTCCATGTCCTGGCAGTTCACGACGGAAACGGCCATCGCCGAGGCATCCACCATGGTCCCTGACCCGGGCGGGCAAACGTATCCCGCAATCGCCACGCGCGTGAACAACACCGTCGCGAGCAACGCTAGCGCAAGCAACCGAGCGAGGGGGTGATGGTGATGCTTCATGTATCCCTGCAAACAGGTGCGTTCAGTCTAGGCCCGCCAAAACTTGACCACAAGGCGGGCACGAATGGGGGACCATAGGCGGTGGGCATGATCTTCATCCAAAATGCAGCGCCTAAGGCACCTGCGCGCGCAACCGCAGCGCATTGGCAATCACTGACACCGAACTCAGGCTCATGGCCAATGCCGCGATCATCGGCGACAGCAGCCACCCCGTGAATGGATACAGCAGGCCAGCGGCCAGCGGGATGCCCAGCGCGTTGTAGACGAACGCAAATCCCAGGTTCTGTTTCATATTGGCAATGGTGGCTTGCGACAGTTCCCGCGCGCGCGCAAGACCGCGCAGGTCGCCCTTGACCAGCGTCACCTGGGCGCTGTGCATCGCCACATCGGTACCGGTTCCCATAGCGATGCCGACATCGGCTTTGGCCAGGGCTGGCGCATCGTTGATGCCGTCGCCGGCCATTGCCACCACGTGGCCTTCGGCTTGAAGTTTTGCGACCAGCGCCAGCTTGTCAGCCGGTTTGACCTCGCCGTGAAACTCCTCAATGCCAAGACGGCCGCCCACGGCTCGCGCTGTGGCGATGCTGTCGCCGCTGGCCATCACCACGCGAATCCCGGCCGCTTTGAGCGCCGCTAGCGCTTCGGGCGTGTTGGCCTTGATCGGGTCCGAGACCGCAAGCAGCCCCGCCAACTTCCGGTCAACGGCCAAGTACATGACGCTGGCGCCGCGCTGGCGCAAGGCATCGGCCTGCAGCGCCAACGGTTCGGTACTTACATGTTCCTGCCGCATCAGGGCAGCGTTGCCGAGGATGAGCTGGTCGCCGTCGACCTGACCCCGCACGCCCATGCCTGCATCTGCTGTGAATTGCTCCACTTTCCCCAAAGCCAGGCTGCGCTCGCGCGCCGCTGTGACAATGGTGGCCGCCAGCGGGTGTTCGCTGCCCTGGTCTAGACTCGCTGCTAGTCGGATCACTTCGATCTCAGTGAATGGGCCGACGCCTAGCGCCTGCTCGAAAGCCGGATGGCCCTCGGTCAGTGTGCCGGTCTTGTCGACGATCAGGGTGTCGACCTTGCGGAACTGCTCGATGGCCGCCGCATCGCGGAACAGAATGCCCTGGGTTGCCGCCTTGCCGCTGGCCACCATGATCGACATCGGAGTCGCCAGCCCCAGCGCACATGGACAGGCGATGATCAGCACGGCCACCGCATGGACCAGCCCAAAGACCCAGCTCGGCTCGGGACCGAAGAATCCCCAACCAAAGAAAGCAAGCACGGCGATGGCCACCACCACCAGCACGAACACGCCGGCCACCTGGTCCGCCATGCGCTGCATGGGCGCCTTCGAGCGCTGGGCCTGGGCCACCATCTGCACGATCTGCGACAGCACCGTTTGGGCACCGACTTTTTCCGAGCGCATTACCAGGCTACCCGACGTATTGAGCGTGGCACCGATCACGTGGTCGCCAGGGCGCTTGGAAACGGGCAATGGCTCACCGGTGATCATCGATTCGTTGATGGCGCTTGCTCCTTCGGTCACGACGCCATCGGTTGGCACCTTCTCGCCCGGTCGAATTCGCAGCAAGTCGCCGACATGCACGTGCGTGAGCGGAATATCCTCCTCGCTGCCATCCGGCTTGATGCGACGTGCCGTTTTGGGTGCCAGGCCAAGCAGCGACTTGATGGCGGCCGAAGTCTGCGAACGTGCCTTCAATTCGAAAATCTGGCCGAGCAGCGTCAGTGAAATGATGACGGCAGCGGCTTCGAAGTAGACCGCAATGCGGCCATGCACTACAAAGCTGCGGGGAAACAGCTCGGGCGCAACAGTGGCCGCAACGCTGTATATGAAGGCCGCGCCGGTGCCCAGGCCAATCAGCGTCCACATGTTCGGGCTGCGGTTGCGGAACGACTGCAGGCATCGGGCATAGATGGGGAAGCCGGCCCACAAGACCACGGGCGTGGACAAGGCAAGCTCTACCCAGCCTTGCGCCGCCGGAGCCACTCCCTTGACACGCCCCCCCAGCATCACCAGCGCTACGACGGCGATCGTCAGCGGCAAAGTCCACCAGAAGCGTCGGCGGAACGCGGCGAGTTCGGGATTCTCATCCGCTTCCAGACTCGGCATCGCCGGCTCAAGCGCCATGCCGCACTTTGGGCAACTCCCCGGATGGTCCTGACGGATCTCGGGGTGCATGGGGCAGGTGTAGACGGTGTCCGGCGCCGCGTTGGCAGTGTCAGCAGCGGAGGCGACATGAGGATGCGTGTACCGCGTGGGGTCCGCCTCGAACTTCTGCTGGCATGCTGCGCCGCAGAAGCTGTATCGGGTCCCCGCGTAGCTTGACTGGTACGGCGTATTGGGCTTGACCGTCATCCCGCACACCGGGTCCCGTTCCTCAGTGGCGGTCACGAGTGTCAGTCGGGTCGCCGTGGCATGTTGGTGGCCCCCACCTTGGGCACGCTCCGGCTCGCCGTCGTGCCCGGGCGCAGGGGATGACATATGCGGATGCTGTTGTTGGTCGCTCATTTTCGCGGCGCCTCAATGCCTTGTGGCCTGTGGTGCGGGCAACTGCCGTGGGGCAGCGCTGCCGATGGCCTCCAGGATCGGGCAGTCGGGGCGATCGTTGCCATCACAATGCTGCGCCAGATACCGCAGGGTGTCCCGCATGCCGCTGAGCGCGGCAATCCGGGCGTCCAGTTCCTGAATGCGCTGCAACGCGATGGCCTTGACCGCCGCGCTCGCGCGCCGCTTGTTTTGCCACAACCCAAGCAGCTCTCGAATCTGCACCATGGAGAAACCCAACGCCCGCGCACGCCCGATGAAGCGCAGGGTGTGGATGTCGTTTTCACGATACATCCGGTAGTTCCCCTCACTCCGGTCAGCCGAAGCGACCAAGCCAATACTTTCGTAGTAGCGGATCATTTTGGCCGAGACGCCGGAGACGCTCGCGGCTTGTCCGATATTCATGGCGTGCTCCTCGCTTCGTGTGCGCATAGCACCTTCGGTATCCCGTGCTCGTAACATCTTCCGCGGGACCGACACGTACCCAAATCTTCACGGTTTCACGCTACACCCTTCCCAAATGGGAAGGTCAAGGACGGTGCCATCGTGCTTTTGCCCGATGGCGATACGGGCGGTTGATCCCGCTTTCCGCGCAGTTGCATCGCGAGCAAAAAACGGTATCCTTGCGAAAATCCTGCCACTGCAAAGAACCCTTGCGTCACACGCCACGCCGGCATCCTTTCTTCGCCGGCATCCTCCTGCTGGTTTTTCTGACAGTTCAACTGGCAGCGACGGCTTACGCCTGTGCCGGCAGCCAGTACCAGATGGGCGGTGGCGAGGCAAAGGCAACTCTGACCGAATCGTGCGCTGACATGGCCGATCACGGTAGCAGCCAGGACAAGGACAACGGCGCGCTTTGCCTAGCCCACTGCCAGGCCGACTCCAAGAGCGCCGACCATGTCGCACCGCAACTGCCGGTGTTTTTGCCGGTGCTGGCCGGCGTCATCGCGCCGACGCCCGTGGTCCATGCCGATGTCCGTGCTGTGCTGCGTGCCGAGGTAACAGCGCGCGCTCCCCCGCCTCCGCTGGCCATTCTCTACTGCAGTTTCCAAACGTAGCCTCCAGACCGACGTCATCCAATGTTTCCCCTCTCTAGACTGGGGGAGCTGTCGTCGTTCTTGGAGGCTTTATGCTTTTTCCTCGTCGCCTGACGCTGGCGTTGCTTTGCGCGCCTGCTTTCGGCATCGCGATGTCGCATGCCGCGACCTCGCAATCCGTCCCTCCGCTTTCCGTTGAGGAAACTGTCGCGCTCGCCACTGCGCATGCCAGCGATGCGGAGTCCTCTCGAGGGACCATCGAAGCTGCGACGCAGATGGCGGTCGCCGCGGGCCAACTGCCGGACCCCATACTCAAGTTCGGACTCAACAACGTGCCGGTCAACGGCCCCGACCAGTTTTCGATCAGCCGGGACTTCATGACCATGCGCTCCATCAGCGTGATGCAGGAGTTCACACGTGGGGACAAACGCCGCGCCAAGGCTGCACGCTTCGAGGCTGAGGCGGCATCTGCTGAAGCACAGCGCGCCGTTGGCCTCGCCAACGTGCAGCGCAACGCCGTCGGTGCGTGGCTGGACCGCTGGTATGCCGAACAGACCGGCACGTTGCTAGGCCACCATGACCACCCGTTGGAACTCGCGTTGCAGGCGGCGACTGCCGCGTATCGCAGTGGACGGGGCACGCGCGCCGACGTGCTGGCGATGGAGCTGGAAATCCAGAAGCTGCACGATCGCCTGGACGAAAACCGCGCTGCCGTGGCGACCAGCACCGTCGCGCTGGAGCGCTGGGTTGGCCCGGCCGCCAACCGCCCGCTCTCCGAACCCCCACATCTCGATGCCCCCCCGCCGGTCGAGCGGTTGGTGCGCGGGGACCTGGATGCCGTGCCCGAGATCACCGCCGCGCAGCGCGAGGTGGGGCTGGCCGAGAGCGAGATCCGGGCCGCTGCGCAAGCAAAGAAGCCGGATGTCACTGTCGAGTTGATGTACAGCCAGCGCGGCTCCGCATTCTCGAACATGGGCTCCGTGAACGTCAGTTTTCCGCTGCCTTGGGACCAAGGCAACCGGCAGGACCGCGAAGTGGCGGCCAGGCTGGCGCAAGCCCAGGCAGCTCGCGCCAAGTCCGAAATCCTCCGGCGCGATACCCAGGCCATGGTCGGCGCCAAGCTCGCCGAGCTGCAGCGCAATCTCGAGCGGCTCAAGCGCTACGACGAGAAGACTCTGCCGCTCGCCAGCACGCAGGCGGAAGCGGCCCTGACCGCCTACCGGGCCAATACCGGATCGCTGCTGGCCGTGGCCGAGGCCAATCACCGAGCCATCGATACGGAATTAGAACGGCTCGCGTTGGAAGCCAAGACGGCCAAGCTGTGGGCGGACCTGACCTTCCTGGTTCCGCTGCCCACCGCGCAGACCGAGTCCGCCATCAAGGAACGCAAATGAAAAAACAGGTCATTGCAACGGCCGCGGGGCTCGTTCTTGTCGGGACCGCCATCTACGGCGCCTACCGGGTCGGCGTCAACCAGGGGGGCCGGTCGACACCATCGTCGATGCCGGCCAGCCCGGCCTCCAGCCTCGGGGCCGGCGACATCGATCCCAAGACCGGTAAGAAGGTGCTGTACTGGCACGACCCTATGGTGCCGGGGCAGCGCTTCGACAAGCCAGGCAAATCCCCCTTCATGGACATGCAACTGGTGCCCGTCTACGCCGAGGGGGATAGCGGTGCCAGCGGCATCACGGTTGATAGCCGTGTCGCGCAAAACCTCGGCATCCGCACGGCCGAGGTCAAGGCCGGCCGGTTGAGCGCGGTGCTGGAGGCGCCCGGCAACATCGCCATCGACGAACGCAGCGTGCAAGTGATCCAGGCGCGCACGAACGCCTTCGTCCAGCACGTTGCGGTCAGGGCAACCCTCGACCCCGTGCGGCGTGGGCAGGCACTGGTGACGCTGTATTCGCCGGACTGGGTGGCGGCCCAGGAAGAGTATCTGGCCGTGTTGCACCAGTCGGCACACGGTCAGGCCGATCTCGCCAGCGCGGCCAAGGCGCGCATGCTGCAAGCCGGCATGACGCCGGGTCAGGTCAGCGCGGTCGAGGCATCCGGACGGCTGCAGCCCAGTGTAGGTATCGCAAGCCCAATCGATGGCATCGTGACCGAGGTCGCGGTGCGGGACGGGATGACGGTCTCCCCCGGCATGACGCTGTTCCGCTTGGCCGACTTGAGCCAGGTCTGGGTGGTTGCCGAGGTGCCGGAAGGCCAGGCTCGCACCATCTCGCCGGGCCTGGCGGTCAAGGTGCTGCCGACCGGGGCAGCCGAGCCCCTGGTCGGCAAGGTCGACACTGTGTTGCCCGACGTCAACCCGGCGACGCGGACCATCAAGGTGCGCATCATCCTGCCCAACAAGGGCCGGCACCTGTTGCCGGGCATGTTTGCTACGGTCCGCTTTGACAGCGGTGAGCAGCAGGATGTGTTGACCCTCCCGTTGGAGGCCGTCATCCGTACCGGTCAGCGCAGCATTGTCATGGTCGATGGTGGCCAGGCGGGCTTTGTGGCCACCGAGATCAAGACCGGGCGCGAGGCCGCCGGCATGGTCGAAATCCTAGCGGGCCTCAAGGCTGGCCAGAAAGTGGTCACCTCCGGCCAGTTCCTGATCGATTCGGAAGCCAGCCTGCGCGGCACCACCGAGCGCATGGCGGCACCGGCTGCGGCCTCCGCGCCCGCAGCAGCCACCACCGAGCACGAAGGCGTCGGCCGCATCGAGGCCGTCACGGGTGAAGGCCTAACGATCTCGCATGGGCCGATTCCATCGATTCAGTGGGGTGCCATGACGATGGAATTCGGGGCGCCGTCGGCAGGCCTGCCGAAGGGCCTGAAGCCGGGCGACCGGGTGCGGTTCCGCTTCCACCTGGACAAGGACGGCATGGCGGTCCTCTCCTCCGTCGCGTCCGCCAGCACGGATCAGGGAGGCAAGCCATGATCGCCCGGCTAATTCTGGCGTCCATCCGCAACCGCTTCCTGATCCTGCTGGCGACGCTGATGCTGACCGCGTGGGGATTGTGGGCCGTGCGTAGCACGCCGCTCGATGCGCTGCCCGACCTGTCGGACGTGCAGGTCATCATCCGCACACCGTTTCCCGGCCAGGCGCCGCAGATCGTGGAGAACCAGGTCACCTATCCGCTGACCACCACCATGCTGTCGGTGCCGGGCGCCAAGACCGTGCGCGGCTATTCGTTCTTCGGTGACTCCTTCGTCTACGTGCTGTTTGAGGATGGCACCGACCTGTATTGGGCACGCTCGCGCGTGCTGGAATACCTGAACCAGGTGCAGTCCCGCCTGCCTGCCGCCGCCAAGCCCGCACTGGGCCCCGACGCAACCGGCGTGGGTTGGATCTACGAGTACGCGCTGGTGGACAAGAGCGGCCAGCACGACCTCAGCCAACTGCGCGCGCTGCAGGACTGGTTCCTGCGCTTCGAGCTCAAGTCGCTGCCCAATGTGGCCGAGGTGGCTTCGCTCGGCGGGATGGTCAAGCAGTTCCAGGTCGTCCTCATGCCGGATCGGTTACGCGCCTACAACCTGTCCCAAGCCAAAGTACTGGCGGCGCTCAAGGCGGCCAACCAGGAGACCGGTGGTTCGGTGCTGGAACTGGGCGAGGCAGAGTACATGGTCCGTGCCAGTGGCTACCTGAAGACGCTCGACGACTTCCGGCAGATTCCGCTGGTGACCAGCGATGCCGGCATTCCTGTGCGGCTGGGCGACGTCGCCACGCTCCAACTCGGCCCAGAGATGCGACGCGGCATTGCCGATCTCGACGGCCAGGGTGAAGTCGCCGGCGGTGTCATCGTGATGCGCTCCGGCAAGAACGCGCTGGAAACCATCGAAGCCGTCAAGGCCAAGCTCGCCACGCTGCAGAAGAGCCTGCCAGCCGGTGTCGAGATCGTGCCGACCTACGACCGTTCCGCGCTGATCAACCGCGCGGTGGAGAACCTGACGCACAAGCTGCTCGAGGAATTCATCGTCGTCGCGCTGGTGTGCCTGGTGTTCCTGTTCCACTTGCGCTCGGCGCTGGTCGCGATCGTTTCGCTGCCGCTGGGCGTGCTCGCCGCCTTCCTGGTGATGCGCTATCAGGGCGTCAATGCCAACATCATGTCGCTGGGCGGCATCGCCATCGCCGTCGGCGCCATGGTCGACGCGGCCGTGGTCATGATCGAAAACGCGCACAAGCACCTGGAGCATTGGCATGCGGACAATCCCGGCCGCAACCTGACGGGGCACGAGCGCTGGAGCGTGATCGGCGAATCGGCGGCGGAAGTGGGTCCGGCGCTGTTCTTTTCGCTGCTGATCATCACGCTGTCGTTCATTCCGGTGTTCACGCTGGAGGCACAGGAAGGACGGTTGTTCTCGCCACTGGCTTTCACCAAGACCTACTCGATGGCCGCTGCCGCAGGGCTGTCCGTGACGCTGGTGCCGGTGCTGATGGGCTACCTGATCCGCGGGCGCATCCCGACCGAGCAATCGAATCCGCTCAGCCGCTGGCTGATCCGGCTTTATCAACCGGTGTTGGCCAGAGTGCTGGCGTATCCCAAGACGACGGTTGTCATCGCCGCTGTGCTGCTTGCAGCCACGGCCTGGCCGATCCTGCGCACGGGCGGTGAATTCATGCCGCCGCTGGACGAGGGCGACCTGTTGTACATGCCGTCGGCGCTGCCGGGGTTGTCAGCGGGCAAGGCCGCCCAACTGCTGCAACAGACCGATCGCCTGATCAAGACCGTGCCGGAGGTCGCCAGCGTGTTCGGCAAGGCCGGCCGCGCCGACACCGCCACCGATCCGGCCCCCATCGAGATGTTCGAGACCACCATCCAGTTCAAGCCGCACGACCAATGGCGGCCCGGCATGACGACCGACAAGCTTGTGGAAGAACTGGACCGCGTGGTCAAGGTGCCGGGACTGTCCAACATCTGGGTGCCACCGATCCGCAACCGAATCGACATGCTCGCTACCGGCATCAAGAGCCCGGTCGGCATCAAGGTGGCGGGCGCAGACTTGAAGGAGATCGACCAACTGACCACGCGGATCGAGGAGGCAGTCAAGACCGTACCGGGGGTCACGTCCGCGCTGGCCGAACGCCTGTCCGGCGGGCGCTACGTCGACGTCGATATCGACCGAATGGCTGCGGGACGGTATGGGCTCAATATCGAAGACGTACAGAGCATCGTGTCGTCAGCCGTCGGCGGAGACAACGTGGGCGAAGTGGTCGATGGCCTGGCCCGGTTCCCGATCAACATGCGTTACCCACGGGACTACCGCGACTCGGTCGAGCAACTGCGCAGCCTGCCGATCGTCACCGACCGCGGCCAGCAGATCACGCTGTCTGACGTCGCTCGTATCCAGGTCGTGCAGGGGCCGCCGATGTTGCGCAGCGAGAACGCCCGCTTGTCCGGCTGGGTGTACGTGGACATCCGCGGACGCGATTTGCGCTCGGCGGTACAGGACATGCAAGCGGCCGTGGCCAAGGCGGTGCCCATGCCGGCTGGCTACGCGCTGAGCTGGTCCGGTCAGTTCGAATATCTCGAGCGTGCCAGCGCCAAGCTGAAGGTGGTGGTGCCGTTCACCCTACTGATCATCTTCGTGCTGCTGTACCTCGTGTTCGGCCGCATCGACGAGGCGCTGCTCATCATGGGCACACTGCCGTTGGCGCTGATTGGCGGCTTCTGGCTGCTCTATCTACTGGGCTACAACCTGTCGGTGGCCGGGATCGTTGGCTTCATCGCGCTGGCCGGCGTGGCGGCCGAGTTCGGCGTGATCATGCTGCTCTACCTCAAGCAGGCTTGGTCGGAGCGGCAGGAGGCTGGCCAGAACACCACACCTGCGCTGCTGGAAGCCATTCAAGAGGGCGCGGTGCTGCGGGTGCGCCCGAAGGCCATGACGGTCGCCGTCATCCTAGCCGGTCTGATTCCGATCATGTGGGCGCACGGTACCGGTTCCGAGATCATGCAGCGCATTGCCGCCCCGATGGTCGGCGGCATGCTCACCGCCCCCTTGCTATCCCTGTTTGTCGTTCCTGCTGTTTACCTGCTGCTACGCAAGCGCGGCAGGGGGCAATCCATTCCCCAACCACCCTCTCATGACGAGGTCTCACGATGAAATACGGTTCCGCTGTTGTATTCGCTCTGACGCTGGCGTCGGCGCCCGCCGCCTTTGCGGCTACGTCGATGGAGGGCATGGACATGAAGCCGGCAGGTCAAGCCAAGCAGGCATCCAAGCCCGTCGCGGCGGAGGTCCGCAAGGTGTACCTCGACACCGGCAAGATCACGCTCAAGCACGGCCCCATCGACAACCTCGGTATGGGCGCCATGACGATGACGTTTGCCGTCAAGGACAAGGCATCACTGCAGCACTTCAAGGAGGGCCAAGCGGTGTGGGCTGTCTTTGATATGGTCGACGGTCAGCCGACCGTGATCGATTTGCGGAGCAAGTAAGAGCAAGCCGTCGGTGGTGCGCGGCCCTTCAGTCGTGCGCCGCCACATGCGTCCGGGTTGAAATGACTCACTTCGCCGGTGCTGGTGGCCCCATCCAGTATTGCTGGTTCCACATCATGTTGTTCATCATCTGCTGCTGCATATTCAGGTACTGATCGGTCATGTACTGGCGTTGCCGAAGCTGCTCGGGCGTCAGGTTGGAGTAGTAACCGCCCATGTGCCCCCAACCGCCGCCACAACATCCCCGGCCGCCCATTCCCATCATTCCGGGGCCCATCATGCCGTATCCCATCATGCCCGGCCCCCACATACCGTGCATCGCGGTCATCGCGCTCTGCATCGTGGCCCAGTGCTGTTGCAACAGCCGCTGCCGCTCCTGAGGGTCCTGTGTTTGGCGAATCTGGTCCATTTGCGCCTGCATCACCTTCATCTGCTCCTGGACCTGCGCCAGTTGCTTGTCGAATTCAGCAGTGTTGGGCGCCGCAGCGGGGGCGCTTTTCTTGGTTGGCGTACTCTGCGCGACGGCGCTTACTGGCACCAACTGGCTGCCTAGAGCAAGGCCAGCGATGACAGCAACAACGATTTTTTTCATGATGTGTCTCCTGACACCGAACGATGATGAACAGGCCGAAATCTCTGCACCCAGCCTGTTTTCATAATGTTCGTCCTGGCTTTATTCGACTTGATGTCGGTCAACTGAGCACGCTTAGAAGCTCAAGTGTGCAAATGTGTCGAGGGAGGGATACCGGCACCGTCGTTTCGTCCAAGAATCCGTGCCAGCCATGATTGGCACGGCAGCCTTTCGACGCCGAGATCAGCGAACGAAGAATCCGTTTCCTGGGTGCCGAATCCGTAGCGGCGTCCTCCGCCGCTCGACTCGACCATTGGTCATCTTTTCAAATCAGTAGCTTAAGTTGAGATGTGGCGGATTTTTCGCGAATCCAGGCCGACGTTCACATAGGCGGAAGGAGTGATTCTCCCTTCGGGTCGTGCATGGCATAATGAATGCGAATAACTCTCATTAACAAAACGCACACATGAACACAAGCAGCACAACCGCAGCTCCCCTCTTTCGGTCCCGATGGGCTCGCTTTGCTGCCGTCGCTGGGCCTGGCCTGGTGGTCATGCTGGCCGACACCGACGCCGGCAGCATCATCACGGCCGCGCAGAGTGGTGCGCAATGGGGGTACAGCCTGCTATTGCTTCAAGCGATCCTCATCCCGATTCTCTTCGTCGTGCAGGAGCTTACGGTGCGACTTGGCATCGTGACGGGCCAGGGGCACGGGCGCGGGATTCAGCAGCACTTCGGGCCGGTTTGGGCGCGAATCTCAGTTGGAACTCTGCTGCTTGCCTGCGTTGGCGCGCTCGTGTCCGAGCTCAGCGGCATCGCTGGGGTCGGTGCCCTCGTTGGCATCCCCGCTTGGCAAAGCATGGCCGTCGTGGTGGTCGGGCTTGTCGCAATGGCATACACCGGCTCCTACCTGACCGTGGAGCGGATTGCGCTTGCCGTCGGGATGTTCGAGTTCGTGTTTCTGCTGGTGGCCTGGAAGGCGCAGCCCGAAGCACACCAGTTGGTCTCCGGCGCGATGAGCATGCCGTTACACGACACCAAGTACCTGTACCTGATCGCCGCCAATATCGGGGCAGTGATCATGCCCTGGATGGTGTTCTACCAGCAGTCCGCAGTGGTGGAAAAAGGATTGACGATCGATGATCTGCCGGCAGCGCGGTGGGACACCGCAGTGGGTGCCGTTGTAACGCAATTGATTATGGGGGCAGTGCTGGTCGCAACTGCGGCAACGATTGGCCGCGCAGGTAACGGGCAATCGCTCGATACGGTGCAGCAGATTGCGCAGGCAATCACTCCGTTCTTGGGCGAGCGCACTGGGACATTTATGTTCGCTCTTGGCATGATCGGCGCTGCCTTGGTCGCCACCATCGTTGTGACGCTTACAGCCGCTCGGGCTCTCGGCGAGGTCATGGGGTTCAAGCATTCGCTGGAACACCATCCGCGCGAGGCGCCATGGTTCTATGGTGTGTATACGTTGGCCCTTGCCCTCGGCGGTATCTTGGTCGCCTCGGGCGTGGATTTGGTCAAATTGAGCGTTGGCGTGCAGGTGATGAACGCGTTGCTCCTACCCATCGTCCTTGGCTTCCTGTATGTGCTGGCGCGCCGTGCACTGCCTGAGCCCCATAGCCTCAAGGGCGGCTATGCTGCTTTGGTGGTGACCATCATTGTCCTAACCGCGGGATTTGGTCTGTATTCCGGTGTGGTCGGGGCCCTAGGCTGATCGAGGGGTGAGCCAAACGAACTGCGCCTGACCGAAGATGCGCGCGAGTCCGACCAGCAGGCTTGCCCCCATGTCGGCGAACACGGCCATCCACATAGTCGCCTGCCCAGTGAAGGTAAGCACCAGAAGCACGGCCTTGATGCCGAGCGCGAGCGGGATCTTCTACATGAGTACCTGCGCCTAGCGCGGGAGAGCCACACGAAGGTCGGAAGGTTGCGCAGGTCATCATCCATCAGCGCCACGTCGGCCGTGTCGGTGCCCGCCGCGCCCATGACAAAGCCGATATGGGGCATCGTTGATTCCGTCCCCCGCCATGCCGACCTTGCCGGAGCGTGCGAGCTGCTCGACCTCGTGCAGCTCGTTGGCGGGCAGCAGGTTGCCTTGGGCGCGGTCGATTCCAGCCTGTGCGGCATTGCCTAGGGCCAGCCAGTGCCGCCGCCCAAGTAAACGAAGTCTGGCCCCCTGAGTCAGGTACGGCACCCGTCCGGGATGTGTTTTGGCTTTAGGATGGCTGTTTAAAGATGAGGTAGTCGAGATAAAGCCAAATTTCGCGCCACAGAAAGTTCGCCCGAGTGCTCAAGGACTCGAAACGGCTAGATGAGGTAGGCCCAGGCAGGGCCTGGAGTCCAATATCGTTAGCCATTGCAGTTGCTCTTCGCAAATGTAACGGATCGCTGACCAACAAAACCGTGTGGATTCCCAGTGGGTCTAATAGCTTCTTTGCATTGACAAGGTTTTGCCAAGTCGTACGCGAGGTGGTTTCCGCCAAGATCGCGTCAGGTGGTACACCGTGCTTGATAGCGTACTCGCGGCCGACTTTACCTTCACTTGGATAATCTGCCCCCGGTGTTCCGCCGGTGAATACCAGGTATCTCACCTGCTTGTTCTGGTAGCGCGTGATCGCCTCGTTAATCCGTTCACGATAAACGGGAGACGGCTTATTACCCCAGACTGCAGCGCCAAGAACAATAGCCGCATCCACGGGAGCATTGAACGACTGTTCTCCGTAACTGACAATCTGCCACGCTACTATGAACAATCCGATGGCGAACAAGAGGGCCAGCATCAGTGGCCCGATGACAATTGCGCGTCGGATTAACAATGGGCGTCGATTCACGTCATTCAACCGGCTGGCCTCCCCTTAACGAAAGGCCAAATCGCGCAGCTTTCTGAGAGAACTCCATCTCGACAGAAGCACATGACAAACACGGTTAGCCGATCCACAGTACCAACAGCGAAGCTAGCAAGCAGTAAAAGCCGAAGAAATGCCATCGGCCTTGCTCCAGCCAGCGCGAGAGCCACCGCAGCGCAACCCAACCTGCCAAAAAGCTCATCGCCATGCCGATCATGCTCGGCCCCATGAGGTGCAAGAATCCATCCGAGTGCATCGCTGTGGTGGTAGCTGCGTACTCTTTGTAGAGTCGATACGCTTCTTTGACGATCACTGCTGGGGTCAATACTACGGCCAACGCAAAGCTAAACTCTTCGGCACGTCGCCGCGCCACACCCAAGGCGAGCCCGGCCGAAATAGTGGCGCCTGAACGGGAGAAACCGCGAAATGGGAGACACAGCCCCTGCACAGCGCCAATCCATGCCGATTGGCGCAAGCTGAGGTTATCGATCCCTCGATCCTGGAGACGGGAGGACAGAATAATCAGCAGGCCGGCTGCCGCCAAGGCTGCGGCTATCAGGCGCGAGTTGCCAAACAGATGCTCGATCTCGAAATTCGCTGAGTCAGCTACGACTACATGCTTAATGAATTGCAGCAGCGTCACACCCACGATACCGGTTGCGAGCGTTGCAACCAGTATGCACAGGGCGTTAGTGCGAAATGCCTGTCCTGAACTGAAATAGGTGGCACGCCACGATTTCCAGAAATAGGCAATGACTGCGAACATCGTGCCGGTATGTAGCATGACCAGCAAAAGCGTCATTTGAGGCGCTGTTGGATCCAGCCCCATCAGCTTCTCGGCCACAATGACATGGGCCGAGCTCGATACAGGCAGCAGTTCGGCTGCCCCTTGAACGACAGCCAGGACAAGGATCTGTAGCAAGTTCATTTGTGCTTCTTCGCGGCAATTTAAAATTGGGACACGGGAATAAAGGGTGGCACTTGGTATAACTCAACCTGACTCGATGCCTGAGCGGGCATACTGGCGTTGCATCCTGGTGGCGCCCAGGAGACAGATCGCGCCAAGTGAAATCGCTACGTCAGCCAAGTTGAATGCGGGCCAGTGCCACGCTCGCCAATAGAAGTCGAGATAGTCGACGACCTGCCCACGCGCCACCCGGTCCGCTACGTTGCCGAGAGTGCCCGCGAGAATCAGCGCATAAGCCGCGGCTTCCAGTCGTGGTAAATTGCGGCGGAGCATCCAGATCAACCACGCGGACGCGGCGAAGGCGAGTGCGATAAAGAAATAGCGTTGCCAACCGCCGGCCCCGGCCAGAAAGCTGAACGCCGCGCCCGGATTGCGCACATGCACGAGATTGAAGAACGGTGCGATCTCCACACGCGTGCCGAGCAGCATGGAGGATGCCACGCTGAGCTTGACGACGTGGTCGAGCAGCGCGATCAGCCCCGCCAACAACAGCCATCGTGGCCACTCGCCTGTTCGTGATGAATGAAGCATGACCATGGCTCAATCAAAGAGGTCCGATCGCTTTGTAGGCAACGCGGCGGGACTTAACGCTTGTCCCCCTGGTTGATGCGGTGCCCTGTTCGCAGCCCGGGCCAAAGCGAAGAACTTCCCACCAGTCATTTGCGCAGCAACCTCAACCCGTTGCCGACCACCAGCAGGCTGGCGCCCATGTCGGCAAACACCGCCATCCACATGGTGGCCTGGCCGGTAAAGGTCAGCACCAGAAATACGGCCTTGATGCCGAGCGCCAGCGCAATGTTCTGCTTCAGCACCCCGGCAGTGGACCGGGATAGCCGTACGAACGCCGGGAGCTTGCGCAGATCGTCGTCCATCAGCGCGACGTCGGCCGTTTCGATCGCCGTGTCCGTCCCGGCGGCCCCCATCGCGAAACCGATATCGGCCCGTGCCAGTGCAGGCGCGTCGTTGATGCCATCGCCGACCATGCCGATGGCCCCTTGTCCGGCAAGCTGCTCGATTTCGCGCTGCTTGTCTTCGGGCAGCAGGTTGCCACGCGCGCGATCGATACCGACCTGCTGCGCGATCGCCTCCGCGGTATGCGGGTTGTCACCGCTCAACATCAGGGTTTTGATGCCCAGCGCATGCAACTCCTTGATCGCTTGGCGACTGCTGTCCTTGATGGTGTCGGCCACGCCGAACAGCGCGCGTACGCCGTCCGGGCCGATCAGCATCACAACGGTCTTGCCCTGGGTTTCAAGCGCGGCAAGGCTCGCTTCCAGCACCGGTGAGCACACGCCCAGTTCCTCGACCAGACGATGATTGCCCAGGTGATAGAGCACACCGTCGATATAACCCCGGACACCGCGCCCGGGCAAGGCCGCAAAGTCGGTGACGTCGCGCAGGGCTCGACCTTGGTCCTGCGCCGCGCGGGCTACCGCCTGGGAGACGGGGTGATCGGAGCGAACTGCCAGACTGGCGGCAAGCATCTCGGCGGCCGAAGCGTCGGCGCCATCCCAGGCCACGACATCGGTCAGCGCCGGCTTGCCGTGGGTGATGGTGCCGGTTTTATCGAGCGCCAACCACGTCAGCTTGCGACCTTCCTCGAGATAGACCCCGCCTTTGATCAGGATGCCGCGCCGCGCGGCGGCGGCCAGGCCGCTCACAATGCTCACGGGCGTCGAAATCACGAGGGCACACGGGCAGGCGATCACCAGCAGCACCAGCGCCTTGTAGATCCAATCCAGCCAGGTGGCGCCGAAGACCAGCGGAGGAATGATCGCTACCAGCAGCGCGACCGCGAATACGATGGGCGTGTACAGCCTGGCGAACTGATCAACGAAGCGCTGCGTGGGCGCTCGACTGCCTTGAGCGGCCTCCACTGCGTGAATGATACGAGCCAGTGTGGAGTCGCTTGCCGCCGCGGTAACGCGATACTCGAACGACCCCGACTCGTTGATGGTGCCGGCGAACACGGGGTCGCCTTCCGCCTTCTCGACCGGCAGACTCTCACCCGTGATCGGCGCCTGATTAACGGACGAGCGTCCCTGCAGGACCGTGCCATCGAGCGCAATACGCTCGCCCGGCTTGACCCGTACCCGGCTGCCGACCGCCACGGATTTGGCATCGACCTCGGACCAACTGCCGTCGCTGCGCTGTACCGTGGCTGTCTCCGGGGCGAGATCCATCAGCCCCCGGATCGCATCTCGGGCGCGGTCCAGCGAACGGGCTTCGATGACCTCCGCCAAGGCGAAGAGGACCATCACCATCGCCGCTTCCGGCCAGTGGCCGATCACCATCGCCCCCGTGACCGCAATCGACATGAGGGCATTCATGTTCAGGTTGCGGTTCTTGAGCGCGATCCAGCCTTTCTTGTAGGTGGACAGCCCGCCGGTCAGGATCGCGGCCAGCGCCAGGATCACCACCACCCAATGGTTGCCACCGTTGAGCCAATACACCACTTCCGCCAGGACGGCGTTCGCGCCGGCAATGGCAAGCGGCCACCATTTGGTGGGCGCGGCGTCTTGTTCGGGAAGCGGTGCTGCGGCAGAGCGGTCGCGCACCTCGGCATCGAAGCCAAGCGATTGAATGGCAGCCAGCACTTGCGGTAGCGCATCGGCAGCGTGTTGAACGGCGAGTGTGCGTTGGACGAGATTGAACTGCATGTCTGACACGCCCGCCATGCCCGCCAGCTTGCCGCGAATCAGCGTTTCTTCGGTCGGGCAGTCCATCTGACGAATGGTCAGGACTGTGCTCTGTCCGGCGGGGCTTTCATCCGCGCGAACCGCTCGCATGCCAACGGCTGCCAAGGCCTGCTCGATCGGCGCCGGGGATGGCAGCCGGTGCTGGACGGCCAGCGAACGCTGCATCAGGTTGAACTCAAGGTTGACCACGCCAGGCAGCGCCGCCAGCTTATTGCGAATGAGCGCTTCTTCCGTCGGGCAGTCCATGTTGTCGATCCGGTAGCGGGATCGTTTCAGGTCAACAGCCGCCGCATCGCCGTCCGCCGGCGTCACCACGTTGGTGGCAGCACAACCGCACCCCTTGGAGCCGCAATCACTCACAGCACCTCCCTTTGTCGCTTGAAATGGATTGGACTCAAGTACACACTCTATAGTTACTATAGAGTCAAGGGACTTCGGCCCGACATCATGAACATTCAGATCGGTGAATTCGCCAAGCGCACAGCCTGCCCGATTCAAACCATCCGGTACTACGAGCGCGAAGGCCTGTTGCCGCCGCCAGATCGCAGCTCGGGAAACTTCCGGCTGTACGGCGAGCGGCACATTGAACGGTTGCAGTTCATCCTCCACTGCCGGTCGCTGGACATGCCGCTGAACGACGTGCGTGCTCTCCTGCGCTACCGCGAGCAACCGGACGAGGATTGCGGCGTGGTCAACATCCTCCTGGACAAGCACATCCATGAGGTCGAGCGGCGCATCGAAGCGCTGGCGGTATTGAAGCGCCACTTGTGCGCTCTGCGCGAAACCTGCTCCGATGGCCGGGCTGCTGAAGCCTGCGGAATCCTGCAGGGGTTGTCCGAGGCTGGCTCCATGTGCGACGCCGACGCCACCCGTCAGGGCTGATACGCGGCCCACAAGGCGTCATCCCGATTTCTCGCGCTGATCCTCCGTGAAGGCACCTGCCTCCGCGATTGCGGGGACATGTCAATGTCCTTGTTGCGAAACATGAATTACAATCATTCTCATTCAAAGCTATCTCTCCCGCATCGCCGGTAGGCTCTTCATGCAATTGCAGCGCGTCGTTTCCCTCATCCTGTTCTACCTGCTGACATCGGTCTCAAGCGCGTACGCCGACACGCTGTCGACCCAAGACAAGACCAAGCAAGTCTGGCAGTTGCTTGACTATCTGGCGGTCGATTACGGCCGCTCCGTCAAGGATGGCCAGGTGGCCAACGCCGACGAGTACGCCGAAATGCAGGAGTTTGCGCATGCGGCGGAGCGTCAGATTGCCGAGCTGCCAGCTGGGGCACAGACGCAAGCCCTGCTCAAGGATGCCGGGGCATTGCGCACGCTCATTGCTGACAAATCCGCTTCTGCCGCCGTCGGTGAGCAGGCGCACAAACTCGCGGACAGCTTGCTGGCCGCCTATCCGGTGCCCATGGCGCCCAGTAAGGTGCCCGACCTCAAGCGCGGCGCTACGCTGTATCAAAGCCAGTGCGCGTCCTGCCACGGCAGCTCCGGACACGCGGATGGCCCACTGGCCGCCAAACTGAGTCCGCCGCCCATTGCCTTGGCCGACCACCAACGCGCCCAGGAGCGCAGCGTGTTCGCCCTCCAGCAAATCATCACGCGCGGTGTCGAGGGCACCTCGATGCCCAGCTTCGCGCAACTCACCGACGATGATCGTTGGGCGCTCGCCTATTTCGCGTCGACCTTGTCGTATTCCAATGCGGATCGGCAAGCCGGCGCCAAGTTGTGGGCGTCCCGCCCGGAGCTGCATAGCGCGGTGCCGACGCTCGCCAAGCTCAGCCAGACGCCCGAAGCGTTGCTGGCCAAGACGATCAACCCGGATGCCGCGCGGCAATTGACCGCCTATTTGAGAAGCACGCCGGATGTGCTGAACGCCTCCAACGCAGACAGTCTCGCGATCGCCAAGGACAAGCTCAAGGAAAGCGTGGCCGCCTTCGATCAGGGCGACAAATCGACCGCCTCACGCTTGGCGCTCTCCGCCTACCTCGACGGCTTCGAGCCGGTCGAACCGGCTCTGGCCGCCAAGAACCAGTCGCTGTTCCAGGACATCGAAAAGACGATGGGCCTGTATCGCAACGCGATCACCACCGGCCAGGCTGAGCAGGTACGGGAAATCGCGCAGCATCTGCAGACCATGCTGACTGAAGCCCAGGATGCGCTGGGCGGCACCAACGACCCGCTGTCGACGTTCCTGGGCGCTTTGACGATTCTGCTGCGCGAAGGCCTGGAAGCGCTGCTCGTCGTGGTCGCCATGATGGCGTTCCTGAAGAAGGCCGAGCGTACCGACGTGCTTCCGTATGTCCATGCGGGCTGGATCGCTGCGCTGGCTGCCGGTGGGCTGACGTGGGCCATCGCCACGTACCTGGTGGACTTGAGCGGGGCCAGCCGTGAAATGACCGAAGGTTTCTCGGCGATTTTTGCGGCTGTGGTTCTGCTCGGCGTGGGCATGTGGATGCACCAGAAGAGCCTGGCGGGTCGCTGGCAGGCCTACGTGAAGCAGAAACTGTCCTCCGCGCTGAACAAGCGTTCGGCGATCATGCTCTTCGTGCTGTCGTTCGTGACGGTGTACCGCGAGGTGTTTGAGACCGTGCTGTTCTACGCCGCGCTGTGGAGCGAAGGAAACGGCATCTACCTGCTGGCCGGGTTGGGCTCGGGGATCGCCATCCTGGCGGTCATCGCCGTCGTTCTGTTGCGCTCCTCGGCACGCCTGCCAATCGGCCAGTTCTTCGCCTTCAGTTCGGCCCTGGTCGGTGTCCTAGCAGTGGTGTTGATCGGCAAAGGGGTGGCGGCGCTGCAGAAGGTCGGCTTCCTGCATATCACGCCGATTTCGATGCCACGCATCGACGTGCTCGGGATTTATCCCTCCGTGCAGACGGTGATCGCACAGGTAGCGATCTTGCTCATCATTGCGCTCAGCATCGCGTATAACCTACGATCGCAGAAGGCATCGAGCAAAGCGTAGTCGCTGCCACCTTGATTTGAGAGTTCAATGGCGGATATCGACAGGTACCTGCAGGCTGCGACCCGCGATCACACGCGGCGCAGCTATCAGTCTGCTATCCGTCATTTCGAGCAGGAATGGGGTGGCTTCCTGCCAGCCAGCGCCGACAGCATTGCACGCTATCTGGCCGAGCACGCGCAGGTGCTCTCCATCAATACACTGCGACAACGGTTGGCTGCGATCGCGCAATGGCATGTTGCGCAGGGCTTTCCTGACCCCACGCGAGCACCACATGTCCGCAAGGTGCTCAAGGGCATCCAGGCACTGCACCCCGCGCAAGAGCGGCGCGCCAAGCCATTGCAGCTCGCCCAGTTGGAGCAACTGGTTGCCTCGCTGGATGCGCAGATCGCGACCGCCTCGTCTGAGGGCAACGCCCATCAACTCCAGGTGCATACCCGCAACAAGGCGCTGGTGCTGATCGGCTTCTGGCGGGGCTTCCGGTCGGACGAACTGAGTCGGCTGCAGATCGAGCACATCACGGTGGAGCCCGGCCGGGGCATGACGATTTTCCTGCCGCGCACCAAGACGGACCGCAACCATGTCGGCACGACCCACAAGGCGCCCACGTTGTCGCGCTTGTGCCCAGTCGCCGCCTACGAGGCCTGGCTGGCGGCGTCCGGCCTGACTGAGGGCCCGGTGTTCCGCAGGATTGACCGCTGGAGCCGAATCGCCACCGATGGACTGCAGGCCAGCAGCATCGTGCCTTTGTTGCGCGCGCTGCTCCATCGCGCGGGACTGCCGCAATCGGACCGCTACAGCAGTCACTCGCTGCGACGCGGCTTTGCAACCTGGGCGAACTCGAACCAGTGGGATCTCAAGATGCTGATGGAATACGTCGGCTGGAAGGACGTACGCTCGGCCATGCGCTATATCGACGCGGCCGACCCATTCGCGCAGCATCGAATCGAAACAGCGCTGTCGGTCGCACCCCCGCCGGGCATTGCAGGCTGACAGGTTCGATCAAGCGGACCTCTTCAATTGCTTTGGCGAAGCGACCTTGCATGATCCGCTAACGGGCACGATTGGGGTTGACTAGGGCGCATGAGACGTGACGCCGCACCCGCACCAAGTTGTCCTTCACGCTTGGCTTGCGCGTCGCCGAGGTGCCGCCTCCAACAATGCGTCCTGGTATTGGTGGATCGGGAAGCTCAGAATGCCCCGGAAATTCACATGCGCGAAGTGTGCCGGCCCCATGCGTCGGAGCCAGTCATCGTCGACGCGTTGCCTCTTACCGCGCCATGCGTCGACTGTGACTTGCATCCGTTGCATGTTCCAGCCAATCACCAGATTCGTCAGCAGCGTGAGCGATCCGGAAATCGCCATCATCTCGTCCTGACGCCGCCCACGATCGTGCTGGACTTTGCTGGAGTAGATGGCCCGCTGGAGCTGGTGTACCGATTCGCCACGGTTGAGCAGCGTGCGCAGCTCCCGCCGAAACTCGCTGTTGCTGAAGAAATCGCACAGGAATAGCGTGCGCAACAGCTTGCCCAGTTGATCGGCTGCCCGGTGGATCGGGTCGCCCTGGGCAGCGCTGCCAAATCGCTGCAGCGCCACGATGGCGCTCACGCGCCCAGAGTGAATGGAGGCCACCAGGCGCAGCAAACCATCCCAGCCTTCACGGATCGCCTTGGGCGAGATGTCGAGCGAGACGGCACCCTCCAAACCGTCTGGCACCTGCAGGCCGCGCGGCAGGTACAGCTTGCGCTCCGACAGATTGCGCAGCCAGGGACACAGATCGAAGCCGAGCAACTTGGCTACCGCCATCCCCACGTTCGTGTATCCATGGGTATCCACGGCAAGACGGAGCAACCCGCCGTCGGCGCGGGTCTCGTTGTGGCGCATCACGCCTTCGATCGCAACGCCAGTCTGGCGCTCGTTGAGCACCATGGGCTGGTTGTAGACGATCCCGTGCTGGTCCAGCACGTGCGTATAGATCCCGACAGCATGGGTGCGGCGGCGTGGGTCGGCGCGAGCGTAGAACAGGTGGGGTGAGGTATCCAGGCTCATCGAATCGCTCGACGCCAGTTGCCCCGTTCCCCACAGCTCGGTGATCGGGTGCGTGCGCTGGAATTCCACCACCCGCTCGTTCGCACGGCGCAGCCGCCCAGGCATCTCCAGGGCGCGCATCGCGGTTGAGACATGCGCGGGGTCCAGTTGCGGGATCATGGCCGCCACTCCCTTGGCATCCAGTTCAGTGCCGTGGGCAATGAGCCCTGCGTAGAGCGCGATCAGTTCATGCGAGTCTCTGGCCTTGCGGGCCAGCAGCACTTCACTGAAATTGGTACGCGCATCCATCTCCAGGATCATGTCGGCAAACTGCGCGTTGCCGATGTCCTTGAACAGCAGATCACGGGTGCGCGTGGGTATGCCGTCTGTGTCCGCCGCTTCGAGCGGCGACTGATGGAGCACGCCATTTGCATCAATGGTGAAGTGGCCGGCTTCGCGGGCCTCGTTCAGTGCGGCGAGACTCGCTTTCAGGTGGTCCGTCAGCCGGTTGAGATAGGTGTCCGCTTGGCTCGGCAAGCCGAGCGAGGACAGATACCGGTCACGTTCGCCCCCCCACTGCGACGGTGGGATCAGCAACTGATCGCGCTCACGGAACGACAGGCTGTGGTTGATCCACACCGTGCCGCGGCGCAGCCCTCTGCGCAAGCCCAGCATCGCGCTGGCTTCCATGGCGCGCATCGCGCGCTGACGGTCTTCGCTGTTGACCAAGTCGCGCCAACTGGCACTGACCGGCACCTGGCAGTCGGGCGGCAACTCCGTCGCCCCTCGATCATGCAAGCTGCCGACGAACTCTAGCTGCTGCACAGCAGGATCGGCGCCGTTGCTGGCAAACTCCAATCCGCGCAGAGCAGTCAGGAGATTGCGGATACGGTGTTGGTCTTCGGTGAGCGTTTCGCGCACACTGGCCGCGTGGCTCGCGGGTGGTTTGGCCGAGAAGCCCTCCAGCAACTTGCCGATGTCGGCCAGCCGGTCTTCCGCTGAACGACGGGTATCGTCAACCAGCGCTTTGATGTCGACCAACTGCTGCCGGTATTCAACAGCCGAGCGCACTTGCTTGGCCGTGGTCTTGTTGTAAGCCCGGCGGACCAGGTCGGAAACGCGCCGCCCGGATTGGTAGGCCATCGCATCCGTCAGCTCCAGCAGGGTCACGCGCAGGAAGAACACCAGTTCGATCGTGCGCGTCGAGGTTTTCAGTTCGCGGACTTTGGCGGGGCGGCGAGCCTGGATGCGCTGGCCGTAGGCGCGCTGTTTTTCGATGGGGGCAGCATCGAATGCCCAGGTATGTGCGCCGAGATCCTTCAGGAAGCGGATCTTGTCCAGCGTCTCGGTCATGGTTGACGGGCTGTGCCGGGCTGGTGGGGTCTTGAGCCATTCGAGTATGGTCGTACCCGATGTTGCATGCTGAGCGAACACAGCCGCTTCGGCCTGTGCGATCTGCGTCAGCGGAACAACTGCCTCAATCATGGCCAGCAATTCGCGCTCGATGCCGGCCCAAATGGAACGGGCAATATCCAGCAGTGCGCGCGTGGAAGGGATCAGAATCCGTCGCTCATACAGCCAGAAGTGAGCGTGCTGGAGCAACTCATCGATCGTCAGCGATTCGGCGGCATCCTGCCGCATCCAGGCTTCCAGCCCAGCCCACTGGTCGCCATCAAGCCGCGTCAGGCCAAGGTAGTCGCATGCCCAAACCTGATGTTCGTAAAGGGTCTTGTATCGCTGATAAATGGTGCGCAGCGAAGCAATGGTTGGCGTCGACACCCCCAGCCTGGCGCCGATATAGCGCAGCAACTGCCGGGGAAGGGTGTTGAGTTGGTCGAGGGTATGACCGCTGGCGCGAAGAAAGACCAGTTGGATGGCGGCCCCGGCGCGGCCGTCACGCCGGAATTTCTGGTTGATCGCGACGACATCGCTCTCGGTCAGCGCGAAGTAGCGGTCGACGTCGAACTCTGACAACCGCGTGGGCAAGGAGTCCTTCCCCACATAGCGAAATTCCAAGCCCGGCATCTTCAGCCCCCGTCAAGGTGGCGCGATCCGAAATCGCGGGCGAACATCGTACTCCTGAAGTCACTCGGGGGCAGCAGACAATTGTCAGCAAAGACCGCGGTGCCTTATGGATAAAGGCTTTGTGGGGAAACCGCCAGATTTTGCACGAAAAGTACGACTACCCCTAATAGGAACAATTCGCGTTCGCATTCTATGCGAATGTCCAAAGGAAATCACCTGCATTTTTTCGAGAGGTCGCCCGAGCGCGGCCCAGCACGTTCGTTTCGTGGGCGCCGCCCGCCTTGCACCCACAATTTGGGCCTCACTGGCACCTGTGGAGCGCAAACTCCGGCTGCAGCAAGCGCCCCTCCCTCCCCGCAGATACCTCAGTTTCTCCGCATCCCGCTGGCCACAAGCGCCACGATGTCAATGGCGGTGAGCACGTCGTTTTGGCTGATCGTCATTCTTTGCGGCCTCCCATCCAGCGTTGGGCCGCCTGCTGCAACCACGCGCAGCCGCGCGCCCCAACCCGTTTGCTCTGCCATTCATGCGCCCACTGCCCAGCGCGTGGGGTGGCTCTGCGCCCTCCATGGACAGGCGAGCGCAGGCGGCGAGGCTGCAGCCTTGCTCAAGGATTGTTGGTTCATGGCGTGGAAATGAAAAAGCCCGCCGGGTGGCGGGCTGTTTGGATGCGGCCGTAATTGCGAACGCGCGGGGTCTCGTTACTTGGGCTGCGCCGGAATGACCAGGTGGGTCGCCTTGGCCGCCTTCTTGGCTTTGCTCTGCCCGGCTTTGGCCTTGCCACTGTCAGGCAGGCACACCTATGCGTTGACGATGCTCTCTGCCGGCGAACACCCCATGTGGGTCGCAAAGCAGATGGGCCACGCGGACTGGACGATGATTGCGCGCGTCTACGGCCGGTGGATGCCATCAGCGGATGCCGAGGCCGGTTCCAGGGCGGTGGAAAAGTTCGCCGGAAATGCTGGCAAATTTGCTGGCAAAGCGGACGTGAAACTGGCAAAAAGCGGTTGGATTTTCGCCAACCTGAAAATCTAAAACATTGATTTCAAAGGGATTTTTGGTGCGAGGGAGGGGACTCGAACCCCTACACCATTGCTGGCGTCAGGACCTAAACCTGGTGCGTCTACCAATTTCGCCACCCTCGCCGGATGGATTGCGGCGCCCCTGAGCAGAGGCGCCGGAAAGGAAGCCCGCGATTATATCGCAGTCGTTCGGGGGTTTCCATCCCCTACCCGATTTGACGTAGTGCAGGGGTTCGACTCCCCCTCCCTCGCACCGGCTGCCGGGGCGCAAACGTCAGACCGCCGGGGCGGCCGCTTGCGCATCGGGCCGCTTGACGCGGAACCACGCCGCATACAACGCCGGCAAGAACAGCAGCGTCAAGACCGTGGCGATGATCAGGCCACCCATGATGGCGGCGGCCATCGGGCCCCAGAACACGCTGCGCGACAGCGGAATCATTGCCAGCACCGCCGCCGCCGCAGTCAGGATGATCGGCCGGAAACGACGCACGGCCGCTTCGACGATGGCATTCCACGTCGGCACGCCGGCCGCCACATCCTGCTCGATCTGGTCCACCAGAATGACCGAATTACGGATGATCATCCCGATCAGCGCCGTAATACCGAGTTGCGCAACAAAGCCCATCGGCGCGCGCAGCAGCAGCAACGTGGCTGCCGCGCCAATCAGCCCCAGCGGCCCGGTCAGGAACACCATCACTGAGCGCGAGAAGCTGTGCAGCTGGAGCATCAGCAGCGTGAAAATGATGAAAATGCACAGCGGCATCTGTGCAGCGATGGACGCACCCGCGTTGGCACTTTCCTCTTCTGCGCCGGCAATCTTGATCTGATAATCCGGCGGCAAGTCCGCGCGAATCTTGTCGAGCAGCGGGTTGATCTGCGCGGTCACGGTCGGGCCCTGCACGCCGTCCACCACGTCGGATTGCACGGTGATGCCGTAGTCGCGGTTCTCACGCCAGATCACGCCGGGTTCCCACGCAAAACCAACTCGCGCCACCTGCGTCAGCGGCACCGTGCGGCCACTGCTGGTCGGGACTTGCACGCGCTGCAGTGCGTCGAGCGTGTTGCGCTCGTCCTCCTGCGGACGCATCACGATGTCGAGCAGCTTGTCGCCGTCGCGGTATTGGGCGATGGGCGCGCCGGACATCACCGTCTGCGTGACCTGCGAGATGGAACCGGTCGACACACCCAGCGCGCGCGCCTTGTCCTGGTCGATGTCCAGGCGCAGCACCTTGACGTTCTCGTTCCAGTTGTCGTTCACGCCGACGGTGTTCGGATTGGCGCTCATGATGGCCTTGACCTGATCGGCAATCTTGCGCACCCCGCCAATGTCCGGGCCCATCACGCGGAACTGCACCGGATACGGCACCGGCGGTCCGTTCGGCAGCAGTTTCACACGGCCGCGCAGATGCGGGAATTGCGACTTCAGCAGCCCGATGACGTGTTGCCGCACACCCTCGCGCGCCTCCAGCGAAGTGGGCATCACGATGGCCTGCGCCACGTTTGTCTGCGGAAGAATCTGGTCCAGCGGCAGGTAGAAGCGCGGCGCACCCGAGCCGATGAACAGCGTCACGCTGTCGACGTTCTGCTCCTTGCGCATCAGCGCCTCGAAGCGTTTGGCTTCAGCTTCGGTCTGGTTGAAGCTGGAGCCTTCCGGCAGCCACAGCTCGACCATCAGTTCCGGGCGGCTCGAATCGGGGAAGAACTGCTTCTCGACATACTTGAAGCCGAACACGCCCAGCCCAAAGGCCACCAGCGTGATGACGATCACCGTCTTGCGGTATTCCACGCACCAGTTCACCCAGCCGCGGAAGCGGTTGTAGAACGGGGTGTCGAACAGCTCGTGGTGCCCGCCGCCCTCCACATGCGATTTCGTCCGCAGCAGCAGGAAACCGAGATACGGGACAAACACCACCGCCGCAAACCACGACAGCACCAGCGCCAGCGCGGTCACCGCAAAGATGCCGAACGTGTATTCGCCCACCGTCGAACGCGCCAGCCCCACGGGCAGGAACCCCGTGGCAGTGATGAGCGTGCCGGTCAGCATCGGCATGGCGGTCGACGTGTACGCGAAAGTGGCGGCCTCCATCTTGGAGAAGCCCTCTTCCAGCTTGCGCACCATCATTTCGACCGCGATGATCGCGTCGTCCACCAGCAGGCCCAGCGCGATGATCAGCGCACCAAGCGAAATCTTGTGCAGCCCGATGTCGAAGATGTTCATGAACAGGAACGTCACCGCCAGCACCAGCGGGATCGTCAGGCCCACCACTAGGCCCGGCCACACGTCGATGCGCAGCTTCGGCTTGGTGTGCAAGCCGAGCGAGAGGAAACTCACGCCCAGCACGATCACCACCGCCTCGATCAGCACGTGCACAAACTCGCCCACCGAACTCTGCACCGATTTCGGCTGGTTCTGCACCTGCTGCATCTCGATGCCCATCGGCAGCTTGGCGCGGATCTTGTCAACCGTGGCACGCAAGTCCTTGCCGAGCTGGATGATGTCGCCGCCCTTGGTCATCGAGATGCCCAGGCCGATCACCTCCTTGCCGTTGAAGCGCATCTTGGCGTGCGGCGGGTCCACGTAGCCGTGCTTGACCGTGGCGATGTCTCCGAGGCGGATATTGGTCGTGCCGCCGGGGCCGCGCAGCGTCAGGTTCTCCAGATCGCGGATGTCCGAAAACTGGCCCGACAGGCGAATCTGCACGTTGTCGGTCGGCGTGACCAGCACGCCGCTGGGGCCGATGTTGTTCTGCTGGCTGATCTGCGTGGCGATGCTGTTGATGTCCAGACCCATCTGCGACAGCTTGGCCTGCTGGAACTCGATGTAGATCTTTTCGTCCTGATCGCCCAGCAGTTCGACCTTGGCGACGTTGGGCACGCGCAGCAGCTGCTGGCGGATCGCATCGGCGTAGTCGTTGAGCTGGCGATAAGTGAAGCCATCGGCGGATAGCGCATAGATCGAGCCATACACGTCGCCGAAATCATCATTGAAGTACGGCCCGCGCACGCCTTGCGGCAACGTAGGCGCGATATCGCCCACTTTCTTGCGCACGGTGTACCAAAGCTGCTGCGTTTCCTTGGCGGGCGACGTGTCGGCCAGTTGGAAGGTGACGAGCGTTTCGCCGGGCTTGGAGTAGCTGCGGATCTTCCAGGCGTACGGCACTTCCTGCAGCGCCTTCTCGATCTTGTCGGTGACCTGGCGCGACATCTGCTCGGCCGTGGCGCCGGGCCAGAAGGCCTGCACGACCATCGCGCGGAAGGTGAAAGGCGGATCTTCATCCTGCCCCAGCTTGGAATACGCAAAGATGCCGCCGAGCAACAGCGCCACCAGCAAGAAGCGCGTGAGCGGTTGATGTTCAAGCGCCCAGCGTGACAGGTTGAAACGGGAATGTTCCATACGCGCGAAGGTTGGCGTGTTGGGGCGGGAGCCGGATGCGGCTTACCGGCGCGGCGTGATGGCGGACTGCGCCGACGGCTGATCGGCCGGCGCCATCGGCATCACCTTCTGGCCGGCCTTGAGCAGGTGCACGCCGGCGGTCACGATGGTCTGGCCGGGTTGCAGCCCGCTCTTCACCAGCAGCACGTTGTCGCGTGGCGCGCCCACCGTCACCGGCACGGGCTTCACCGTTTGCGATGCGGCGTCGTACAGCCAGACCACATTTTTGCCTTGATCCTGGAGCAGCGCGCTCATCGGCACCCGCACGCCCATGCCGCCGCTATCGCCACCGCCGCCGGGCCGCACAAAGGTGGCCGCTGCGGTCATGCCAAGTTTGAGTTCCGGCGGTGGATTCGGTACCGAAATCTTGACGGTGTACGTGCGTGTGACCGGGTCGGCTGCCGGCGCAATCTCGCGCACCTTGGCAGGAATGCTGCGCGACTGATCGGCCCACAGCTTCACGCTCACCTCGGGCGATTTGCGCAGCGTATCCACCTGATCCTCGGGAATGCCGACCACGACTTCCTTCTCTGCCGTTTGCGCCACGCGCACCACCGGTTGGCCTGCGGACACCACCTGTCCGACTTCGGCGTCGACCCCGGTCACTACGCCATCGGCGTCGGCTTCAAGCGTGGCATAACCGGCTTGATTCACCTGGTTGCGATAGCCGGCCCCGGCCTGCTCGTAGCGGGCTTGCGCGGCGTCATAGTTGGCTTGATGGCGTTGCTGCTCCGCCGCGCTGATAAAGCCCTTGGCGAACAGTTCGGAGTAGCGCTTGAGATCAGCCGCGGCCAGATCGCGATCGGTCTTGGCCGCCGACAACTGCGCCTGGGCCGATTGCTGGGCAAGAGCCAGATCTGTCGGGTCCAGCCGCGCAAGCACCTGGCCTTTCTTGACGGTGGCGCCAACGTCCACGAGCCGGGCGACGATCTTGCCCGGTACGCGGAAGCCCAGGCGCGATTCGATGCGCGGGCGTACGTCGCCGGAGAATTCCGCGGTGCCGGCGCCCTGCTCGCTGGTCACTGTCATGGTCCGCACCGGGCGCACCTCGGGCGCCTTGGGTGCCTCCTTGCTGCAGCCGGCCAGTAGCGCCGCGCCGGTCAGCAAAGCCGCCGATGCCGCTGTCGCCAATGAACGCCAGCGCGGCCGAGACCGCGTGTCGGAGAAACCGGTGAAGTCGGAATGCGGGTACGGCAAACGCAACGCTGGCATGACACGCTCTCAGTAAATAACTGACCGGTCAGTAATATACCCACGGCAATGCGCAGGGTCAACGACACGGCCGCGTCTGATTGACTTTTCTTGGCAGGTGCCCAGGCAAGGCTTTACGGCATGCTGCACCGCAACGCGCTGTAGAATGGCCGCCCTGCTTCAAACCTCACCAGAACGGCCTTCCCGTGACCCCCGACGATTACTGCGCCGACAAAGCGGCACCGCCCGGCAGCGACGTGTACTACAGCGTATTGTTTCTGGCGCCCGAACGCCGCCGCGCGACCATCGCGCTGGAAGCCGTACGCCGCGAGCTGGAAGACGCCGTACGCGACGCGAGCGATCCGGCGGTCGTTCAATCGAAGCTGCAGTGGTGGCGGCAGGAGCTTGCGCGGCTGTTCGAGGGCCGCCCTGAGCACCCCGCGGCGAAGGCATTGCAGCCGCATCTGGCCCGCTACGATATCGGCGCCGTGCATCTGGGCGAATTATTGGCCGGCGTCGAGGCTGACGCCATGCAAAACCGCTATCTGGATTGGCCCAACCTGCGCCGCCACGGCGATCAGGTGGCGGGCGTGGCAGGCCGGCTGACGGCTCGCATTGCCGGACAGACGCATGCGCGCACGCTGGAATTCGCGCGGCTGATGGCACTCGCCGAGCAGCTCGTTCATTTCGTCAGGAACCTGGGCGAAGACGTGCGCCATAACCGCGTCTACATCCCCGTGGACGAGCTGCAGCGGTTCAACGTACCCGCCGCCGATCTGTTCAACCGCCGATATGCAGAAGGCTTCAAGCCGTTGATGACCTTTCAGGCCGAGCGTGCCCGCGCGACCTACAAGGAAGCACTTGCCGCGCTGCCGGCAGAAGACCGCCGCGCGCAGCGCTCGGCGCTGATTCGCGGCGTGCTCGCCATGCGCCTGCTCGACGAGGTGGAAGCCGACGGCTTCCAGGTGCTCACGCAGCGCACGGACCTGACGCCGCTGCGCAAGCTCTGGCTGGCCTGGAAGACGCAGATCCGCGCTTGATCAGGCCTTGATGAGGTCCAGTGGCGCAAACCGCCCAGCCAGCACGGGCTGCGAATCCATCCCCCACCAGCGCTCCAGCACCGTGGCGTAAAGCGAGCGGAAATCGACCGACGGGTCGAGATTGCCGCCGCCGTCCAGCCGTTCCAGCACCGGGCCCTGCCCGGCCAGCCCACCCTTGACGCGGCCACCGGCCACAAAATGGGCGGCAGCCGTACCATGATCCGTGCCGTTGTTCAGGTTTTCGCGGGGGCGGCGGCCAAACTCCGAATACGTGACGATCAGCGTGTCGTTCCAGCGGCCCAACTCCGTCAACGCGCTCTTGAGCGAAGCGATGCCCTCGCCCAACTGCCGCAGCAGGTTCGCCTGCGTGCCTTGCTGATTGGTATGGGTATCAAAGCTACCCAGCGACAGGCACACCACGGCAACGTCCGCACCGCCTCGGCCTGGTGCTGCCACCACCTGCATCGCCGCCTTGATCGAGTTGCCGAACCCGCCGTCAGGAAAGCGCGTCTGGAACGCGAACTTGCCGGATTTCGGGCGCAGTCCGTCGGCCGCCTTGACGATATCAGCCTCCACCTTCAGCACGTGCGCCAGCGTGGCGTTGCCCATGGCATGCGAAGGCATCGCCAGCTTGGCTTCGTTGAGAAACGCATCGGGATTGGCCAGCGCCACGGCCCGTGCGCCGCCGTCGAGCGGGCCAAGATCAGCAGTGCCGATGATCACGCCATCGGCGCCGAACGATGGCGGCACGGGCCGCGCGGCAAACGCACGCGTCAACCAGCCCTCGCGCAGGTACTGGTCGGAGCGCGAGGCCGTGTCCCAGATCTCGATCGAGCGAAAGTGCGAGAGATTCGGCTGCGGATACGACAGGCCCTGCACCACCGACAATTCTCCCGCCTGCCACAGC
Source organism: Ralstonia pickettii (assembly GCF_016466415.2). NCBI lineage: Bacteria > Pseudomonadati > Pseudomonadota > Betaproteobacteria > Burkholderiales > Burkholderiaceae > Ralstonia > Ralstonia pickettii. The sequence goes on from NZ_CP066771.1 coordinate 1,598,638, forward strand.
GGCATCATCGCCTGCAAAGACGGATGCAGGCCGTAGCGGTCGTCCAGTTGCAGCACCTGCTCCCGCTTGATGGCGATGCGCGGGCGCAGCGCGTAGTACTGTGCGCTCGTGTAGGGCACCACGGTGTTCAGCCCGTCATTGCCGCCCTTGAGTTCGATGAGGATGAGCAGATTGCCATAGCCCTTGCGCTTGTCTTGCCCTTGCGCAAAGACAATCCCCGGGACCGCGCCACCCATGCCGAGCATGGCGCCTGCCTTCAGAAAATCGCGACGTTCCATGATGTGTGCTCCTGCAGCGGTGGCGTTACTTCAACTGGTAAGCCGGGTCCATCATCAGCGTGCGCAGGTACGCCGTACCGGCCAGCTTGACGGGAATCGGCGCGGTCGGCTCGATGGGCAACACGGCGCGCTGGATCGAAATGCGTGGGGCCAGTTGCGGAGGGTCATCTCCATCCGCGCCAAACTGCGCCAGCCATTTGGCTGAGTTGAACGACACCATCGTCTGCGACTGCGCCAGCTTGAAGCGGCCCTCCTGGCCCATGCCCTTGAGCGCCTGCCCCAGACCCTGCACGGCGCCGCCCTGCTTCAGGTCTTCGCGCATGGCGGCCATCATCATGCCGGGCTTCTGTTGTTGGCTCTGTTGCTGGGCCTGCTGCTGGGCTGCCGGCGCCTTCATTTCCGTGGAGCGGAAGAGTTGGTCGAGGAACTGCTTGCGCCCCAGCAACGTCGTCGCGTTGATCCACGCATCGCCGCCCGGCCAGCCCTTCACGTTGGGCGGGGCCAGCAGGTTCTGCCCTAGCTGCGCCGACTTGATGGCAAACGGCGTCGGGTCGGTGTACTGCACATTGAACTGCTTGAGCGTGCCGACGATCATTTCCACCGGGGACTTCACGAGCGTTGCGCGCGATTGCGGCGCCCAGAACGCCTGGGTGAGGAACAGCTCGCGCAACGCCACCTTGATGTCGTAGCCGCTTGCCCGGAACGCATCGGCCACGTGCTGCGCTTGTGCCGCATCTACGTCAGGCGAAATGAACTCGCGCCAAAGCTTGGTAACGATGAAGTTGGCCGTCTCGGGGCGAGACAGCAGGATGTCGAGCATCTGGTCGCCGTCGTAATCGCCGCTCTGGCCGAACACCGTCTTCACGCCCGTGTCGTGAATCTGCGGGCGCCAGATGTAGGCGAAATCGTGCTCGCGATCGATGCTCCAGCCCGTGTAGGTGCGCGCGGCTTCCTTGATGTCCTGTTCGGTGTAATGGCCTTCACCCAGCGTGAAAAGCTCCATCACCTCGCGCGCGAAGTTCTCGTTCGGCTTGCCCTTGCGGCTCTCGGCGCCGTCCAGATAAATCAGCATCGCCGGGTCTTTGCCGATGGCGTGCAGCATGGTGCCGAAGTTGCCCACCGCGTTCAGCCGGAGCAGCACGTTTTGCCGATACATCAATTGCGCGAACGGCACCTTCTGCGAACTGGAAACGAAATGGTTGTGCCAGAACAGCGTCATGCGTTCTGTCAGCGGCGACGGCGTCCTGATCATCTCGCCCATCCACCAGGCCCGCAATTCCAGCTCGTGCGCAGCATTCTTCTGGCGCGCCGCCTTGCGGGCATCTTCGTCGGGCAGCTTGTTGTAGGGGATGATCGGTTCGTTCACCCACGCCGGGGGCGTTTGCGTGGCAATGGTGCCCGTCTGCGCGAGCACCCGGTCGACGGCTTCGCGGTGCGTGAGTTCGGCGTAGGCGTCGAGTTCGCTCTCGGAAGGCGCAAAGCCGACGCGGGTGAGGAAATAGCGCGCATCGTCGCGGTCGAGGCGTTGCTCGTCGGCGGCCGGCGCCTTGGCTTGCGCAGTGTGGCGATGCGGCTTATTGTGCGTTGCCGCGTGCGTGGTCTGCAGTGAAAGTGCGCAGACGGCTGCCAGCGCCAAGAAGATCGTGGTGCTATGGATTCGCATGTCGGTCCCCCGAAACGACCCTACTGCTTTGCCGGGGCAGCGACTCCTGCGCCGTTCCTCGGCCCCTACCTAGCCGCCACGATGGTAGATATCCCGCGTGACGTCATAGATGTTCTGACGCAATTGCTTGCGTTCCTCGGGAGACAGCTTGCGTTGCGCAGACCCTCGATCGGCATTCTCTCCACGGCGGTTCTCCATCGCGGCGGCGCGGCGGCTGCGTTCTTCGCCACCACGGCCGTGCGCCGGACCCTGCCCACCCCTTTTCTCCTGCGCGCCGGCCTGCATTGCGTGTCCGCCGCCGAAAAAACCGCCGAGTCCGCCAAAGCCACCGCGTTCACTGCGCGCGTGCGCCTGCGAACCGGCCGCACAGAGGGCAAGAACACAGGTCAACAGCGCCGCGCGCCGCCGAAACATCACCGAGCGATTCGAAAAAGGAAGTTGAGAAGCCACGTCTTTGTTGCTGGAAACCGATGCGCCATGCATCATTGCGCGACAATCGATAACAGGCAACCGCATTGCACGCCAGTCCCCTCCGCGGGGGTCGACAGACCCCAAACCGTTGCGAGGAACTGCCAGGGCAGTGTAGCTGCGCGTCCTACAGACTGTTCGCGTGACTCGGTAAATAATGTAACCGTCTGTTTCAATTGGGCTTTTACTGCCTTCTGCTGTCCATTGGGCCCATGTTTTTGTCGTTACCATTAGCGCCATGGAAAATTCCGGTCAAAAGATTCTCGTCGTCGACGACGACCCCCGCCTGCGCGACCTGCTGCGCCGTTACCTGGGGGAACAGGGCTTCACCGTGCTGGTGGCGGAAAACGCCACGGCCATGAACAAACTCTGGCTGCGCGAGCGCTTCGACCTGCTCGTGCTTGACCTGATGATGCCGGGTGAAGACGGCTTGTCGATCTGCCGTCGCCTGCGCGGCGCAAATGATCAAACGCCCATCATCATGCTTACCGCCAAGGGCGAAGACGTCGACCGCATTGTCGGCCTTGAAATGGGCGCGGACGATTATCTTCCCAAGCCTTTCAACCCCCGCGAACTGATCGCGCGCATCCACGCCGTGCTGCGCCGCCGCGGCCCCGCCGAAATCCCGGGTGCGCCGTCCGAGACGCCGGAAACGTTCGCCTTTGGCGATTTCGTGCTCAACCTGGCCACGCGCACGCTCAAGAAAAACGACGAAGAGATCACCCTCACGACGGGTGAATTCTCCGTGCTCAAGGTGTTTGCACGCCATCCGCGCCAACCCCTATCGCGCGAGAAGCTGATGGAAATGGCGCGCGGCCGCGAATACGAAGTGTTCGACCGCAGCCTTGATGTGCAGATTTCGCGCCTGCGCAAGCTGATCGAACCGGACGCCAGCAACCCGCGCTTCATCCAGACCGTGTGGGGCCTGGGCTACGTGTTCATTCCCGACGGCGCCAAGTAAGCGCCCGAGCAACCTTTCTCTTCCGCATCCGACTTGCGCATCCCGCGTCCGGCCGCGTTACGGCGTCTGCTGATCAGTGTGTTTGGCTCGCTGTTCTGGCGAACCTTCATGCTGATCGCATTGCTGATCGCGATCTCACTGGGCGTATGGTTCCAGAGCTTCCGTATTTTCGAACGCGAGCCGCGCGCCCAGCAGATCGCCATGCAGGTCGTCAGCGTGGTCAAGCTCACGCGCGCGGCGCTGCTGTATTCCGATCCGTCACGACGCCGCTTCCTGCTGCTCGATCTCGTGCAGAACGAAGGCATCAAGGTCTACCCGCGCGAGAAGGAAGACGAATATCGCGAGCCGCACACCAACCCGTACCTGACGCAGCTTGTCCAAAAGGAAATTCGCAACCGGCTCGGTGCCGACGCGGTGATCGCCACGGCCGTCAATGACATCCCGGGCGTGTGGGTCAGCTTCCAGATCGAGGGCGACGACTACTGGGTCGCCATCAGCCCGGACCGTTTCGAGCACGTGCCTGGCTTGCAATGGCTGTGGTGGTCGATGGCGGCGCTGGTGTTGTCGGTGCTGGGCGCGGCGTTCATTACGTCACGCGTGAACCAGCCGCTCAAGCGGTTGGCCGACACGGCGCGCGCCATCAGCGCCGGAGAGGACCCGAAGGCGCTGCCCGAAGGCGGCGGCACGGAAGTGGCGCAGGCGAACCACAGTTTCAATCAGATGGTGCGCGACCTCAAGCAGCTCGAGGCCGATCGCGCCGTCATGCTGGCCGGCATCTCGCACGACCTGCGCACGCCCCTCACGCGCCTGCGTCTGGAAACCGAGATGAGCCCCGTCGACGAGCAAACACGCGAATTGATGGTGGCCGACATCGAACAGATGGACGCGATCATCGGCCAGTTCCTCGACTACGCGCGCCCCAACGGCGAGATGCTCGAAGACGTGGACCTGACCGAACTCGTGCGCGATATGGCGCCCGTTTACTCTGCGCATGACGATATCGACCTCACGCTCAAGCTCGCGCCCGAGGCCATCGCCCGCTGCAACCGCATGGAAACGCAGCGCATTCTCGACAACCTGATCGAAAACGCACGCCGCTACGGCAAGACCCCCGGCACGAACCGCGCAGAGATCACCGTCAGCACGTTCCTGCAAGGCAACGAGGTTGTGTTGTGCGTGGCCGATCGCGGTGCGGGTGTGCCGACGGATCAGCTTGCGTTGCTCACGCGGCCGTTCTACCGCCTCGAATCGGCACGCAGCGAAGCCAAGGGCGCCGGGCTTGGCATGTCGATCGTCAATCGCATCCTGCAGCGCAGCGGCGGCCGCCTCGTGCTTGAGAACCGCACACCGCCCGAAACGGGACTGCTCGTCAGCGCCTGCTACGCGCGCGCCTGATCCGGCACACTGCGCCGCCTCTCCCGGGCATATCCCCTGCTTCCCACGACTGTCATGCGTCGCCGATAAGGTGCGGCGGCAGGCAGCGCTATGGCTGGCGTTGAGAATATCAATTGGCCGGTTTTGAATTCATCGCCAATACTCCAGCCGCTAGGCTGTGCGCCTGCGCGTTCTTCGTCTCCGTCCGAACATCCTCCAGTCGAACCGGACGGCCGGTGAGCGTGTGTCTGCAAGTCCCCGTTTGGGTTTCGTACCCACTGCCACACAACTCCAGGAGAAGCTCATGAAGACCATTGGTGACAAGCTCGAACCGTTCAAGGTCGTCGGCGTCAAGCCCGGGTTCAACAATCACGAAGAGAACGGCGAGTCGGCGTTCGAAGACATCACCGAGACCTCGTTCCCGGGCAAATGGAAAGTCATCTTCTTCTATCCGAAGGACTTCACCTTTGTCTGTCCGACCGAAATCGTTGCCTTCGCCAAACTGAACGACGACTTTGCCGATCGAGACACGATCGTGCTGGGTGGCTCGACCGACAATGAATTCGTCAAGCTCGCATGGCGCCGCGAGCACAAAGACCTGAACAAGCTCAACCAGTGGTCGTTTGCAGATTCCACGGGTGCCTTGGTCGACCAGCTTGGCGTGCGCGAGCACGAGGCCGGTGTTGCGTTGCGCGCCACGTTCATCGTCGATCCGGACAACGTCATCCAGCACGTGTCGGTCAACAACCTGAACGTGGGTCGCAATCCGGACGAAGTGCTGCGCATTCTCGACGGCCTGCAGACGGACGAGTTGTGCCCGTGTAACCGCGCAGTCGGCGGTGCGACGCTGTAACGGCCACGCGGCGCCCTCCGAAGCCGAAGCCCGCCCTGCGCGGGCTTTCTTTTTCAGCCGCCGCTGACAGGAGACATCGATGGAATTTCTGCAGACGATCAAGGGTCGGATTCCCGACTACGCCAAGGACATCCGCCTGAACCTGGATGGCACGATCTCGCGCTCCTCGCTGGAGGGCAATGATGCCGTGGGCGTCGCGCTGGCGGCCGCATTTGCCGCGAAGAGCAAGGTGCTGACCGACGCCATCCGCAATGCCGGGGTCCTATCGCCCGAGGAGGTGAACGGCGCGCTGACCGCCGCCGCCCTCATGGGCATGAATAACGTCTGGTATCCGTACATCGAGATGGCCGACGATTCCGACCTCGCCCAGCAGAAGGCGGAATTGCGCATGAACGCCTACGCCAACAACGGCGGCGTCGACAAGCGCAGGTTCGAGATGTACGCCCTGGCCGCGTCCATCATCGGCAAATGCCATTTCTGCATTAAATCGCACTACGACTTGCTGAAGAATCACCAGGGCATGAGCGCGCAGCAATTGCGCGATGTCGGCCGCATTGCGGCTGTCATCAACGCGGCAGCGCAAGTCATCGCGGCCGAATAGCCGCACCAGTTCAGCAAACGAAAACGGCAGCCCGCATCGCTCCGGTGCTGCCGCTTGCCTTGGCACGATAACGATGCCAAGTCAGTCCTGATCGGCCCCTTCCGCACGATAGATCAGCACCACCGCCTGCGCGACGATGCCCTCCTCCTTGCCTTCGAAGCCGAGCTTCTCGTTGGTCTTGGCCTTGACGTTGCACCGTTCGGGCGCGATGCCGAGGTCTTCCGCAAGATTTGCCACCATGCCCGGCACGTGTGGCGCGAGCTTCGGCTTCTGCGCGATGACGGTGGCGTCGACATTGCCGATCGCATAACCGGCCTTGTGCACGCGGCGCACGGCTTCGCGCAGCAGCATGCGGCTGTCGGCGCCGGCAAAGGCCGGATCGGTGTCGGGAAAATGCCGGCCGATGTCGCCCAGCCCGGCGGCGCCGAACAGCGCATCGGTAATTGCATGCAGCAGCGCATCGGCGTCGGAGTGGCCGAGCAGCCCGCGTGTGTGCGGAATCTCCACGCCACCCAGGATCAGCTTGCGCCCCTCTACCAATGCATGCACGTCATAGCCCTGGCCAATGCGAATGTCCATCCAGTTCATGCTTGCGATGCCTCGTTGGGTTGTGCGCGCTGCGCGAGGATGGCCTCGGCGAGCGCGAAATCGTCGGGATACGTCACCTTGAAGTTGCGCAGCGCCCCCGGAACAAGCAGCGGCGGGTGGCCGGCGGCTTCAATGGCGCTGGCTTCATCGGTGACGATGCGATGTTGCAAGAGCGCTTCCCGCAAGGCGCGCTCCAGCAGCCCGAGCGGGAACATCTGCGGCGTCTGCGCTTGCCAAAGGCCATCGCGCGGCACGGTGGCGTTGATGTGCTGAGCCGCATCGGCACGTTTGAGCGTGTCGGCCACGGGCAGCGCAAGGATGCCCCCCGCAGCTTGCGTGCCATCTGCCTCTACCGCCGCGACCAAACGAGCGATCAGGGCAGGCGTCAGGCCCGGGCGCGCTGCGTCATGCACGAGCACCCAATCGTCGTCGTGCGCCCCCAGGCCACGCAACGCCGCCAACCCGTGCGTGACGGATGCGTGGCGCGAGTCGCCACCGCAATCGACCTCCACCAGCTTGGGCGCGTCGAAACCGCCGTCGGGAAAGCGCTGTACGAGCGGCTGTGCGCCGGGCGTCGTCACCACCAGCACGGTATCGATTTCGGGGCTGGCCAGGAACGCCTGCGCGGTATGCCAGAGCATCGGCCGCCCGGCAATCACCTGATATTGCTTGGGCAGATCGCCGCCGGCGCGCGAGCCGGTGCCGGCCGAGGGAATCAGCGCAAAACGGCGTCGGCCAGGGTGGGAAATCGACATGACAGGCGGGAAAGTGAACGTGGGCGCAGCATTTGCGTGGGTTTTGGCTCGCCCAAGCGCGCGGCTGGCGCGGATTTTATAATAGCGGTCTGCATCACGACACCCCGCCTGCATATGCCGGCGGGGTGTCGTGTTTTGTCTTGCAGTCGTGCCCTACACAACCTCTCGCCTCATGTCCGATTTTTCGCTCTCCGCCCTGCCCGCCGTCAAACCGGGCTCGCGCTTCGTCTTCAGCGGCCTGCAGGGTGCGGCAGATGCCCTGCTGCTGGCGCGCTACCTGGAGCAGCATCGCGCCGCCGTGCCGATGCTGGCGGTGGTCTGCGCCAATGCCGTCGATGCCCAGCGCCTGGCGGAAGAGTTGCGCTGGTTTGCACCGCAGGCGCGTGTGAAGCTGCTGCCGGACTGGGAAACGCTGCCCTATGACAATTTCTCGCCGCACCAGGATCTGATCTCCGAACGGCTGGCGACGCTGCATGACCTGCAGAACGGTGCGTGCGACATCCTGCTCGTACCGGCTTCCACGGCGCTGCAACGCGTGGCGCCGCCATCGTTCCTGGCTGCCTACACGTTCTTCTTCAAGAAGGGCGAAAAGCTGGACGAGGCTGCGCTGAAAGCGCAATTCACCCTGGCCGGCTACGAGCACGTCAGCGCCGTGATGCGCCCGGGCGAATACTCCGTGCGCGGCGGCCTGATCGACCTGTTCCCGATGGGCTCGCCGCTGCCGTATCGGCTTGACCTGTTCGGCGACGAGATCGAGACCATCCGTTCGTTCGACCCGGACACGCAGCGCAGCCTCTACCCCGTCAACGAAGTCCGTCTGCTGCCGGGCCGCGAGTTTCCGATGGACGAGGCGTCGCGCACCGCCTTCCGCGGGCGCTGGCGCGAGGTGTTCGAAGGTGACCCGACGCGCTCGCCCATCTACAAGGACATCGGCAACGGCGTGCCGAGCGCCGGCATCGAGTATTACCTGCCGCTGTTCTTTGAAGAGACCGCGACGCTGTTCGACTACCTGCCGGGCGCCACACACCTCGCCTTCGTCGGCGACATCGAAGGCGCGGTGCGACGCTTCTGGGCCGACACCACGCAGCGCTACAACTTCATGCGCCACGACCGCGAGCGGCCGTTGCTGCAGCCGTCGGCGCTGTATCTGGATGAAGAGGCGTTCTTCGTTGCCGCCAAGCCGCACGCACGTCTGGTGTTGCGCGCGGAGCCCGGCGATGCACCGCTTTCGCTGCCGTTGCCGAACGTGGCCGTCAACCGCCGCGCGGAAGACCCGCTGGTCAATCTCGAATCGTTCCTGATGCGCAGCAATTGCCGCGTGATGATCTGCGCCGAATCCGCAGGCCGCCGCGAAACGCTTGCGCAAATGCTGGCCGCCAGCGGCCTCCACCCCGAAGGCGTCGCGGACTTCGCCGACCTGATGAGCGGCGATGCCAAGTTCGTGCTCGGCGTGGCTCCGCTTTACCAGGGTTTCATCCTCGGCGACGAACGCGTCGCGCTCATCACCGAGACTGAGCTGTACGCGCAAACCGTGCGTCGCGCAGGTCGCCGCAAGCAGGAACAGGCCACCGCCGTCGATTCGATGGTGCGCGATCTGGCCGAGTTGAAGATCGGCGACCCGGTGGTGCACAGCGAACACGGCATCGGCCGCTACCAGGGCCTGGTGTCCATCGACATGGGCAATGGCGAAGAAGAGTTCCTGCACCTCGACTACGACAAGGGCAGCAAGCTCTACGTGCCGGTGCATCAGTTGCACGTGATCTCGCGCTACTCAGGCTCCGATCCGGAAACCGCGCCGCTGCATTCGCTCGGCTCCGGCCAATGGGAAAAGGCCAAGCGCAAGGCGGCGCAGCAGATTCGCGATACGGCCGCCGAGCTTCTGAACCTGTACGCGCGGCGCGCATTGCGCCAGGGCTTCGCGTTCCCGCTCACGCCCGAGGACTACGCCACGTTTGCCGAGAGCTTCGGCTTTGAGGAAACTCCCGATCAGGCCGCCGCCATCGCGGCGGTGATCGCCGACATGACGTCGGGCAAGCCGATGGACCGGCTCGTCTGCGGCGACGTCGGCTTCGGCAAGACGGAAGTCGCGCTGCGTGCCGCGTTTGTGGCGGTCATGGGCGGCAAGCAGGTGGCCATCCTGGCGCCGACCACGCTGCTGGCCGAACAGCATTACCAGACGCTGGTCGACCGCTTTGCCGACTGGCCGGTGCGCATTGCCGAGATCTCGCGTTTCAAGAACAAAAAAGAAATCGACGCCGCGATCGAAGCCATCAATGCCGGCACGATCGACATCGTGATCGGCACGCATAAGCTGCTCTCGCCGGACGTGAAGTTCGACCGCCTGGGGCTCGTCATCATCGACGAGGAACACCGCTTTGGGGTGCGCCAGAAAGAAGCGCTCAAGACGCTGCGCGCCGAGGTGGACGTTCTTACGCTCACCGCCACGCCGATCCCACGCACGCTTGGCATGGCGCTGGAAGGCCTGCGCGATTTCTCGGTGATCGCCACCGCGCCGCAAAAGCGGCTGGCCATCAAGACGTTCCTGCGCCGCGAGGAAGACGGCGTGCTGCGCGAGGCCATCCTGCGTGAGTTGAAACGCGGCGGGCAGGTCTACTTCCTGCACAACGAGGTCGAGACCATCGAGAACAAGCGCGCCAAGCTCGAGGAGCTGATCCCGGAAGCGCGCGTGGTGGTCGCCCACGGCCAGATGCACGAGCGCGAGCTGGAGCGCGTGATGCGCGATTTCGTGGCGCAGCGCGCCAACATCCTGCTGTGCACGACGATCATCGAGACCGGTATCGACGTGCCGACCGCCAACACGATCCTGATCCACCGCGCCGACAAATTCGGCCTGGCGCAGTTGCACCAGTTGCGCGGTCGCGTCGGGCGCTCGCACCACCAGGCGTATGCGTACCTGCTGGTGCACGACGTCGACGGCCTTACCAAGCAGGCACAGCGCCGCCTTGAAGCCATTCAGCAGATGGAAGAACTCGGTGCGGGCTTCTACCTGGCGATGCACGATCTGGAAATACGCGGCGCCGGGGAGGTGCTGGGCGACAAGCAATCGGGCGAGATTTCGGAGATCGGCTTCCAGCTCTACACCGACATGCTCAACCAGGCGGTGAAGTCGCTCAAGGCCGGCAAGGAACCCGACCTGATGGCGCCGCTCGCGGCCACGACCGAGATCAACCTCGGCACGCCGGCCCTGCTGCCGCAAGACTATTGCGGCGACGTGCAGGAACGCCTGTCGCTGTACAAGCGTCTGGCCAATTGCGAAAGCAGCGAGACGATCGACAATATCCAGGAGGAGCTGATCGACCGTTTCGGCAAGCTGCCGCCGCAGGCACAATCGCTCATCGAAACGCACCGGCTGCGCATTGCCGCCGCGCCGCTGGGTATCCGCAAGATCGACACCGGCGCAAACGCGGTCACGCTGCAGTTCATACCGAACCCGCCTGTCGACGCCATCAAGATCATCGATCTCGTGCAGAAGAACCGGCAGATCAAGCTGGCGGGGCAGGATCGCCTGCGCATCGAAAACATTCCGGCCGAATTCGCCGCGCTGACGCAGACCATCCGTCATGCCATGCGGCAATTGGCGTGATCCGGTAGCATCCGCCGATCAGAACAAGGACACCATCATGAGCACCGCCGTCACCCCGTTCTCCACCCTCGACTGGACAACCAAGCTCGTCAGTTTCGACACCACCAGCCGCGGCTCCAACCTGGCCCTGATCGAGACTGTGCGCGACTACCTGCGCGGCGTCGGTCTCGAATCGCATCTGTCGCATAACGACGATGGCAACAAGGCCAACCTGTTCGCCACGATTCCGGCAGCGGACGGCAGCGTGCAAGGCGGCATCGTGCTGTCGGGCCATACCGATGTGGTGCCGGTGGATGGCCAGAAATGGGACAGCAACCCGTTTGCGCCGGAAGTGCGCGACGGCAAGCTCTACGGACGCGGCACGTGCGATATGAAAGGGTTCATTGCCGCGTCGCTGGCGCTGGTGCCGTCCCTGCTGCAGGCCAGGCTGCGCGAGCCTGTGCACCTTGCGCTGTCATACGACGAGGAAGTCGGCTGCGTAGGCGCGCCGCGCATGATCGAAGATCTGATCGCCCGCGGCATCAAGCCCGCCGGGTGCATCGTGGGCGAGCCCACCTCCATGCGCCCGATCGTCGCGCACAAGGGCATCAACGCCTACCGCTGCCGGGTGCATGGCCGCGCCGCGCATTCGTCGCTCACGCCGCAGGGCGTCAATGCCATCGAATACGCCGCGCGCATCATCTGTTTCGTGCGTGACTTGGCCGATGAATTTCGCGCCAAGGGCCCGTTCGATGAGGCGTTTGACGTGCCGTTCACCACGGCATCGACGGGCCTCATCAACGGCGGCATTGCGCTGAATACGATCCCCGCGCTGTGCGAGCTGGTGTTTGAATTCCGCAACCTGCCAGGCGTGGATGCGCCGGCCATCCGCGCGCGCGTCGAGCGCTACGTGCGCGAAACCATCGAGCCCGCCATGCAGCGGGAGCATCCTGACGCCCACATCGAACTCGACGAGATTGCCGCTGCGCCTTCGCTGGACGCATCGGAGCAAGCCGCCATCACACAGCTGGTGCGTGTGCTGACCGAAGATAACGACAAGCGTAAGGTCGCCTACGGCACGGAAGCCGGCCTCTTCCAGCGCGCCGGCATTCCGGCCGTACTGTGCGGCCCGGGCAACATCGAACAAGCGCACAAGGCCAACGAGTACGTCGAACTCGCCCAGCTCGACGCCTGCGACCGTTTCCTCGCCAAGGTGGCGCGCAGCCTGATGGTCGAAACCGCGTCCGCCTAACGCCTACACAGCAACGCCTCACCTTTTGGTGGGGCGCATTCTCTCCGGGGCGTTCGCTACAATGTTGGGCTTCCCCGGCGCCGAACTGCTCGCTCCCCCGCTCCCATCACTCCATGCCCGTCATTCTGCAAAGCCCGTCGCCGCTGTCCACCGGCGACATTGAATCCGTCCGCAGCCTGTTCGGCAGCGCCACCTACGAGATGCGTGCCCCCAACGTCGCGGCCATCGAATGGGTGCACGAACTGCCCAGCGAATTACGCGTCCAGCTTGATGCCATCTGCGCCCACCTGAAGATGGACTACGCATGGATTCCCGACGAATGGACGTTCGGCGATTTCCGCGTGCTGGCGATGGACATGGATTCCACGCTGATCACGATCGAGTGCATCGACGAAATCGCAGACTTCTGCGGGCTGAAGCCGCAAGTGGCGGCCATCACCGAAGCGTCGATGCGGGGCGAGATCAAGGATTTCAACGAGAGCCTGACCCGTCGCGTCGAACTGCTCAAGGGCCTGGATGCGAGCGTGCTGGAGCGGGTCTACGCGGAGCGCCTGCAGCTCTCCCTTGGCGCGGAAAAGATGCTCAAGGCCGTGCAGGCACTGGGCATTCGCACGCTGCTGGTGTCGGGCGGGTTCGAATTCTTCACGTCGCGCCTGCAGGAGCGTCTGGGCCTGGACCGCACGCGCGCCAACACGCTGGAGATTGTCGACGGCAAACTGACCGGCCGCGTGCTCGGCGAGATCGTCAATGCGGATGTGAAGGCGCAGACGCTCAAGGGCTTCTGCCAGGAACTGGGCGTGTCGCCGCATAACGCCATCGCCATGGGCGACGGCTCGAACGATCTGAAGATGATGGGCGTGGCGGGCCTGTCGGTCGCGTTCCGCGCCAAGCCCATCGTGCAGGCACAGGCCGACGTGGCGTTCAACGTTGTCGGCCTGGATGGGTTGTTGAATCTGTTTCCGCAGCAATAAGCCGCGATGGCGACCCGCCCGCCTGCCCGCAGAAAACTCGCACCGGTGGTGCGAGAAACGGTAGATGCGCAGGATTACGCAGCCCTGCTCACCGAGATCAGGGCGCGCATCCAGGCTGCGCAATATGCTGCCCTACGGGCGGTCAACAAAGAACTGGTGGGCCTGTATTGGGACATCGGCCAACTGATCGTGGCGCGGCAGCAAACCGAGGGTTGGGGCAAAGCGGTCGTGCAGCAGCTCGCCACAGACCTGCAGGCGAGCTTCCCCGGCACGGGCGGCTTTTCAGCATCCAACCTGTGGCGGATGAAGGGCTTCTTCGAGACGTACTGCGACGCGGCAAAACTCGCACCACTGGTGCGAGAAATTGGCTGGAGCCATAACCTGCTCATTCTTGAGCGCTGCAAAGACGCTCAAGAACGCGAGTTCTACTTGCGCATGACCCGCAAATTCGGCTGGTCGAAGAACGTTCTGGCACATCAGATCGATAACCAGAGCTACGAAAAATCGCTCCTGGGCCAGACCAATTTCGACCAGGCGCTGACGCCGGCCCTCCGCGCGCAAGCCAAGTTGGCGGTCAGAGATGAATACGCCTTCGATTTTCTCGAACTCGGCGACCGGCACAGTGAGCGGGAGCTGGAGCGTGCACTCATCACCCGCATCGAAGACTTCCTGCGCGCAATGGGCGGCATGTTCGCCTTCCTGGGGAGCCAGTACCGGCTTGAAGTCGACGGCGACGAGTATTTCATCGACCTGCTTCTATTCCACCGCCGTTTGCGCTCCCTAGTCGCCATCGAACTGAAAATCGGCAAATTCGAGCCCGAGTTCGTCGGCAAGATGCAGTTCTACCTGGCGGCTCTCGACGAACAGGTCCGCCAGGACGACGAAAATCCATCCATCGGCATCATTCTGTGCAAGGAAAAGAAGCGCACCATCGTCGAATACGCGCTGCGCGACGCAAGGAAACCGATTGGTGTGGCGACCTACGCCATCACCAAGAGCTTGCCGAAGGAGCTCCAAGGTCAATTGCCATCGCCTGAAGCCATTGCGCGCCTGCTTGAAACGCTGTAGCCACGACCATTGAAAACGGGGCGTCACGATCAACTCGCACGCCCCGTCATCACCGCCTTCTGAAGCCCGAACGGTCAAGCCCCCAGGTGCGTTTCCATCGCCTGCTTCAAATCCGCAATCAAATCACGCGGATCTTCCAGCCCGATATACAGCCGCACGAAACCGCCCACATTCTCCCAGTCGGCCGGCGGCCAAGCGGTCGCCGTGCGCATCGACGGAATGTTGTACGGCAACGCCAGGCTGTGGGCCCCGCCCCACGAAAAACCGATCGCAAAGTAGCGCAGGCCTTCAATGAAGGCGTCGATCTGCGCCTGCGAGTAGCGCTCGTGCAGCACGATCGAGAACAACCCGCTCGCGCCGGTAAAGTCGCGTTTCCAGTTTTCATGGCCCGGACAATCCGGCAGCGCCGGGTGCAGCACGCGCACGACTTCCGGCCGATCCGCCAGCCATTCGGCCACTTCGCGGGCATGCGCGTCGTGCGCCGCCAAGCGCGTGGGCAGGCTCGGCAGGCCACGTAGCACGAAATAGCAATCGTCCGCCGAAACGCCCCAGCCCATGCGCATCCGCGTGGCCAGCAGCTTGTGGTGCAGCGCTTCGTCACTCGTGATGGCGGCACCCATGAGCACGTCGCTGCCGCCCGATTGGTACTTGGTCAGCGCTTGCACGGAGATGTCGATACCGTGCTCGAAAGGCTGGTAATACACGCCTCCACTCCACGTGTTGTCGATTGCCGTAATGGCGCCGGCCTTGCGCGCCACCTCGGCGATGGCCGTGCAATCGGGCACCTCCATGGTCACCGAACCCGGCGCTTCGAGCCACACGAGTTTGGTGTTGTGACGGATCAGGTCGGCAATGCCGGCGCCGATCATCGGATCGTAATAGCGCACGGTAATGCCGAACTGGCGCGCCATCCATTCGCCGTGGTCGCGGTTCGGGCCATAGGCGTTGTCCGGAATCAGCACGTCGTCGCCGGATTTGATAAGCGTGAAGTACACCAGCGAAATCGCCGCCAGCCCGGAAGGCAGCAGCAGCGTGTGCGAACCGCCCTCGATCTGCGCAAGGGCCTGGCACAGCGTGTCGGAAGTTGGCGTGGCATGCAGGCCATAGCGCCAGTGCACCACGCTGCCGCTGCCGAAGGCGCGCATATCGGCAAGATTCTTGAACACCACGGTCGACGCACGATGCGTGGCATGCGAGAACGCTGCAAAGCCCGGCGGGATCTGCAATTCCGGGTGTACCGCCTGGGTCGCGGGAAACATGGGCGGGAGCTTGGTGTCGTCGTTCACGTAGTTTCCTGTTTGATGGCGTATGAGCGATTTCGGGTGGCTTACCAGTGCGCGCTGGATCGTGTTGGTTTGCCGGCTGGCGGTGCGATCTGGCCCGGCCCGGCCGGAACCAGCGGCGTCATTGGCGTGGCTGGCGTCGCCGCATTGCTGTTGGCTGCCGCATCGTACGGCGGAATCACGACCACCGCGACAGGCCGCAGCACGAACGGCAGCGTATGGCCGTCGTGGGCGACGTCCGTCCACGTACCGCGCACAATGCCGTGGCCGTCGATGGCGCCTTCCCAGGTGCCGGTGACGTGCGTGCCGTCATCGGACTCCTCCATGAGAAAGCCGCCGTTTTCATATTCGCCGGTCACCAGGCGCACGCCCGCCGCATTGCCCGGGACGTATTCGCCGTGGACGCTGTCAATTTCACCGGCCTTGCGACCAAGACGCATGCGGATCGGCATGTCGCCGATCACGCCGGCATAGACGGGATATTTTGCGTAGTCGGGCTGCGGTTGCAGCACGTGCAACGGCGACGTCTGAGCCGAGAACGCGTTGTCGCCCTTCCTGGCCTGAGCGCGGCGCTTGTCGCCATCGGCAACGGCGCGGTTCAGGCCCAGGTCGCCTGGCTGCACGTTGGTGCTGCCGGTCGACACGTCGTAGCCGTTGTTGGCGGCCGGCGTCTGGGCAGACACCGGCGCCACGCCTGCGGCCAGCACCAGCGCAAGCAACGCGCCGGTTGGCCGAATCAGGCGTTCAATCGAGAAAATGCGTTCAGATGCGCTCGAACACCGCCGCAATGCCCTGTCCTCCACCGATACACATGGTCACCAGCGCGTAGCGACCGCCGATGCGCTGCAGCTCGTGCAACGCCTTGACCGTGATCAGGGCACCCGTTGCGCCGATCGGGTGGCCGAGCGAAATGCCCGAACCGTTCGGGTTGACCTTGGCCGGGTCCAGGCCGAGTTCCTTCGTCACCGCGCAAGCCTGGGCGGCAAATGCCTCGTTGGCTTCGATCACATCCAGATCCTTGACCGACAGGCCTGCCCGCTCCAGCGCCTTGCGCGTGGCCGGCACCGGACCGATGCCCATGATCTTCGGATCGACGCCAGCGTGGCCGTACGACACCAGCCGCGCCAGCGGCTTGAGGCCGCGCTTTTCGGCCACCGAACGCTCCATCAGCACCAGCGCCGCGCCTGCATCGTTGAGGCCCGAAGCGTTGCCCGCCGTCACCGTACCGTTTTCTTTCGTGAAGACCGGCTTGAGCTTGGTCATGTCGTCGATGGTCGCGTCGTGGCGGACGTGCTCATCGGTATCGAACTGGATATCGCCCTTGCGCGACTTGATCGTCACCGGAACGATCTGGTCCTTGAAGTAGCCGGCCTGCATGGCACGCGATGCACGCTGGTGGGACTCCAGCGCGGTCTGATCTTGCTGCTCGCGGCTGATGCCGAATTCG
Organism: Ralstonia pickettii; assembly: GCF_016466415.2. Classification (NCBI taxonomy): domain Bacteria; kingdom Pseudomonadati; phylum Pseudomonadota; class Betaproteobacteria; order Burkholderiales; family Burkholderiaceae; genus Ralstonia; species Ralstonia pickettii. The sequence goes on from NZ_CP066771.1 coordinate 1,615,783, forward strand.
CGGGCGACGTTTTCCGCCGTCACACCCATGTGGATCGTGTGGAACGGGTCGTGCAGCGCGCCGAGCATCATGTCGACCATCTTGGCGTCGCCCATGCGCGAACCCCAACGGGCGGCAGGCGCCAGGTACGGCGCGCGGCTCATGCTTTCCGCGCCGCCGGCAATGGCGATATCGGCATCGCCCAGCAGCACGGTTTGCGCTGCGCTCACCACGGCCTGGAGGCCAGAGCCGCACAGGCGGTTGACGTTGAATGCGGGCGTTTCGGCCGACACCCCGCCGTTGACTGCGGCCACACGCGAGAGATACATGTCGCGCGGCTCGGTGTTGATCACGTGGCCAAACACCACGTGGCCGACGTCCTCGCCCTTCACGCCGGCGCGGGCCAGCGCCTCGCGCACGACGAGCGCGCCCAGTTCGCACGGCGCCACATCCTTCAAGCTGCCGCCAAACGTCCCGATTGCGGTACGAACGCCGCTGACCACCACCACTTCACGTGCCATTGCTGTCTCCTGAGCCATCGAAATTGGATGGCGGCCAGTATAAACGCACGACCGTTCGCAAAATTTAGGTACGACTACCTAAGTGGGTCAGACTTCGCCCCACAGGTCGTGGCCATCTGCGCCGGTAATCTTGACCGACACGAAATCGCCCGCCTTGTAGCGCTTGTACGGCTTCGACGGCGGCGCGATATAGACGAGGCCGTCAATCTCCGGGGCATCCGCCGATGAACGGCCGATGCCGCCGTCCTGATTCACTTCGTCCACAAGCACGCGCAGCGACTTGCCAACCTTGCGCTGCAGACGGCGCGCAGACACGCGCTCGGCGACTTCCATGAAACGCGCACGGCGCTCCTCGCGCACCTCGTCGGGCAACGCGCCCGGCAGGTCGTTGGCGGTGGCGCCCTCGACCGGCGAATACGCGAAGCAGCCCACGCGGTCCAGTTCGGCCTCGGCAATGAAGTCGAGCAGCGTTTGGAACTCTTCCTCCGTTTCACCCGGGAAACCCGCGATGAACGTGCTGCGGATGGTCAGCTCCGGGCACACCTCGCGCCAGGCGCGGATGCGGTCCAGCGTCTTCTCGGCGTTGGCGGGGCGCTTCATGCGCTTGAGCACGTCCGGGTGGGCGTGCTGCAGCGGCACGTCCAGATAGGGAAGGACCTTGCCCTCAGCCATCAGGGGCATCACCTCATCCACGCTCGGATAGGGGTAGACGTAGTGCAGGCGCACCCAGGCGCCGTACTGCGACGCCAATTCGCCGAGCGCGCCCACCAGCTCGGTCATGCGCGTCTTCAGCGGGCGGCCGTTCCAGAAGCCCATGCGGAATTTGACATCGACGCCATAAGCGCTGGTGTCCTGCGAGATGACGAGCAGTTCCTTCACGCCGGCCTTCAGCAGGTTTTCCGCCTCCAGCATCACTTCGGCCACCGGGCGCGAAACGAGATCGCCGCGCATCGACGGGATGATGCAGAAGCTGCACCGGTGGTTGCAGCCCTCGGAAATCTTCAGATACGCGTAGTGCTTCGGCGTGAGCTTGATGCCCTGTGGCGGCACAAGGTCAATGAACGGGTCGTGCGGCTTGGGCAGGTGCGTGTGCACTGCCTCCATCACCTCGCCCAGCGCATGCGGCCCGGTCACAGCCAGCACCTTCGGGTGCACGCTGGTGATGATGTCCTGGCCGGCAGCGTCCTTTTTGGCACCCAGGCAGCCGGTCACGATCACCTTGCCGTTCTCGGCCAGCGCCTCGCCAATCGCATCCAGGCTTTCCTGCACGGCCTCGTCGATGAAGCCGCAGGTGTTGACGACCACCAGGTCCGCTCCGCCGTACGTGCCGGAAATCTCATACCCCTCCGCGCGCAGTTGGGTGATGATCTGCTCGGAATCGACCAAGGCCTTGGGACAACCGAGACTGACGAACCCCACCTTGGGGCTCTGGGTACTGACGTCGGACATGGGAACAACCTGATGTGGGAGAGGATTTGCGCTGCGCACGTGGGGTGTGCCGCGCGGTTGCATATTTTAACCGTTCGCCGCGCCTGGGCGGCCAAGCCGAAGCTGCATCTGTTCAATCACGCGCTCGATTTCCAGCGCGTCCTGCAGCCTGCGAATGGCATCATGCAGCTCTGCGGCCTGCGGCCACGTCCGCTTCAGATAGCTCAGCCACAGTTTGACGCGGCCATGCTCGTGCTTGGCTGAGATGCGCGCATGCAGCTTCTTCAGGTAATCGGCGAGATAGCCGAGCACGATCGGCCACTCCGCCGCGGACGGCGCCTCGTCCATCTGGCCGCGGATGCGCTGGGCCAGGAACGGGTCGGACACGGCGCCACGGCCGATCATCACGTCACTACAGCCGCTGACGGCGCGGCAGCGCTCCCAGTCGGCCACGGTCCAGACTTCGCCGTTGGCGGTGACGGGAATGCTCACAGCGTCGGCGATGCGTGCGATCCAGTCCCAGTGGGCCGGCGGACGGTAGCCGTGATCGCGCGTGCGGGCATGCACGACGAGCGATTCGGCGCCGCCTTCCGCCAGCGCCGTCGCACAGTCAATCGCGCGGGACGTATCGGAAACACCGAGCCGCATCTTGGCCGTCACCGAAATATTGGCCGGCACTGCGGCCCGCACGGCATGCACGATGTCGTACAGCACTTCGGGCGTGGCGAGCAGCATGGCACCGCCGCCGTGGCGGTTCACGACCTTGGCGGGGCAGCCGAAGTTGAGGTCGATGCCATGCGGCGTGAGGGTTGCCGCGTATGCCGCATTGCGGGCCAGCCATTCCGGATCGCTGCCGAGGAGTTGGATGGTCATCGGCGTGCCGCTGGCCGTATAGCCGCCGTTGCGAATCTCGGGCGTCTCACGTTCGTAGGTTCGCGCGGGAAGCAACGAGCCCGTCACGCGGACGAACTCCGATACGCATCCGTCGTAGCCGCCAGCTCGCGTCAGCACGTCGCGCATGACGTAATCGGCAACGCCCTCCATCGGGGCGAGCAAAAGCCGACTCATGGCAAAACGGAAGGCAGCCGGCACGCAGGCCAGGGACGGACATCAAACATGGGGAAACCGGGGCGGGATCGTGATCGTCGGAGAGGCGTACACCTCACCTGAAGGACCGGTATTTTACCTTGCCGCCCTCTCTGGCGTGCGCCCAACAAAAAAGGCGAACCGCCCCGCGATTCGCCTTGTTTTGCCAGCCCGCCGAACTTACTTCTTCTCGGGCGGCTGGTTGAACGGGAACGTCCCGAACATGTTCTTGGCCTGGCTCTGCATCTGCTCCTGCATCTGCACGAACAGGTTTTTGCTCTGCTCGATGTAGTTGCTCATCATGCCTTGCATCATCGGCCCCTGCATGTTCATGAACTGCGACCACATGTCGGGGTTGAACGTGTTGCCACTGTACAGGTCCTTCGAGTTCTCGGCCAGCTTGCTCTGGATGTCGACAAACGCCTGGATGTTCTTTTCCAGGTACGTGCCCATCATGCCCTGCATGGCGTTGCCGTAGAAACGGATGATCTGGGCGAGCATCGCGCCCGAGAACATCGGCACGCCGCCGGTTTCCTCTTCCAGAATGATCTGCAGCAGGATGCTGCGGGTCAGGTCTTCACCGGATTTCGCATCGACGACGCGAAACTCTTCGGTTTCCATCACGAGCTGCTTGACGTCTGCCAGCGTGATGTACGTGCTGGTCTGGGTATCGTAGAGCCGGCGGTTGGGATATTTCTTGATCAGCCGTTCGGTGCCCTTCTTGCTGGTGGCCATCGTGCCTTTCCGTGTTGGCGATGCTGCTGCGGTGCAGCCGATGCAGTGCGAAATGACCGCACCAAGCGATGCAGCAAAATACGCGGTTGCCCGGCTGTTCCGATCTGCGCGTGAATGCTGCATTCAACAGCAGCGCAGATGCATCCGGTTATGATCGGACGCCCCGTGTCTCCCTGCGGAGCGCCTCCGTGGTTGGATTCTATGCGGATCGCCCTGCAAAGAAAAGGCGACCTTCCCCGGTAAAAACCCGCAGCATTTTGATGCGGCTCACGCACTCGAACCGCCGTCCGGGGCAGATGCAAGATGCCTGCTGCAATGCAATCGAGCATCGCAGCATGCACGCAATTCAGGGGAAAAAATGCTGCGCCCATGCTGCAGCATTGCCGCAGCATGGGCGTGGGGCGTCAGCCCATGTGCAGGCCGCCGTTGAGGGAGAAGTCCGCGCCGGTGGAGAAGCCGGATTCTTCAGATGCCAGCCATGCGCAGATCGAGGCAATCTCGGTCGGTTCGCCCAAGCGCTTGACGGGAATCGTGCTGACGATCTTGTCGAGCACATCCTGACGAATGGCCTTCACCATATCGGTCGCAATATAGCCCGGCGACACCGTGTTGACCGTCACGCCCTTGGTCGCGACTTCCTGCGCCAGCGCCATCGTGAAGCCGTGCAGGCCGGCCTTGGCGGTGGAGTAGTTGGTCTGGCCAAACTGGCCCTTCTGGCCATTCACCGACGAGATGTTGATGATTCGGCCCCAGCCGCGATCCGCCATGCCGTCGATGACCTGCTTCGTCACGTTGAACAGCGACGTCAGGTTGGTGTCGATCACCGCATCCCAGTCGGCGCGGGTCATCTTGCGGAAGACCACGTCGCGCGTGATGCCGGCGTTGTTGATCAGGACGTCCACCTCGCCGACTTCGGCCTTCACCTTGTCGAACGCAGCCTTGGTCGACTCCCAGTCACCGACGTTGCCTTCGGACGGCACGAAATCGAAACCAAGCGCCTTCTGTTGTTCCAGCCATTTCGCCTTGCGCGGCGAGTTCGGGCCGCAGCCTGCGACAACAGTGAAGCCGTCGCGCGCCAAGCGCTGGCAAATCGCCGTTCCGATACCGCCCATGCCACCGGTGACGTATGCGATGCGTTTGGTCATGTCCACTCCTAGTCCTTGTTGTTAGAACCGCCCTGCGTCTTTGCCGGGCGGCAGATGCTCAGGTGTCTCCGATTGGCGTGTGCGGCATTCGTTCCGCGTCACGCCAACCTCACTGCAAAAAATTACGGACGCTCAACTGCCAGCGCCACGCCCATGCCGCCGCCGATACACAGCGAGGCCAGGCCCTTCTTCGCATCGCGCTTCTGCATTTCGTGCAGCAGCGTGACCAGGATGCGGCAGCCCGAGGCGCCGATCGGGTGACCGATCGCAATCGCACCACCATTGACGTTGATCTTGGACGTATCCCAGCCCATCTGTTGATGCACGGCCAGCGCCTGAGCGGCGAACGCCTCGTTGATCTCCATCAGGTCCAGATCGCCCACCGACCAACCGGCGCGCGACAGGCAGCGCTTCGATGCCGGCACCGGCCCCATGCCCATGACCTTCGGGTCCAGGCCTGCGCTCGCATATGCACGGATCGTTGCCAGCGGTGTCAAGCCCAGCTCCTTGGCCTTGGCGGCCGACATCACCACGACAGCGGCGGCGCCATCGTTCAGACCAGAGGCGTTGGCCGCCGTCACTGTGCCGGCCTTGTCAAAGGCGGGTTTCAGGCCAGCCATCGACTCGAGCGTGGCGCCATGGCGAACGAATTCATCCTGCGCAAAGGCAATCGGATCGCCCTTGCGCTGCGGGATCAGGATCGGAACGATCTCGTCATTGAACCGGCCCGACTTCTGCGCGGCTTCCGCTTTGTTCTGCGACGCCACGGCAAACTCGTCCTGCGCTTCACGCGTGATGCCGTATTCCTTGGCAACGTTCTCGGCCGTGATGCCCATGTGGTACTGGTTGTAGACGTCCCATAGCCCATCCACAATCATCGAGTCGATCAGCTTGGCATCGCCCATGCGGAAACCGTCGCGCGAGCCCGGCAGGACGTGCGGCGCGGCGGACATGTTTTCCTGGCCGCCAGCCACGACGATCTCGGCATCGCCCGCGATGATGGCGTTGGCGGCCAGCATCACGGCCTTCAGGCCGGAGCCGCACACCTTGTTGATGGTCAGGCCCGGCACCATGTTCGGCAGCCCAGCCTTGATGACGGCCTGGCGCGCCGGGTTCTGCCCCGAACCTGCCGTCAGCACCTGGCCCATGATGACTTCGCTCACCTGGTCCGGCGCAACCTTGGCGCGTGCCAGCGCTTCGCGGATAACGGCCGCGCCAAGCTCAGGCGCAGCAATCTTCGCCAGCGAGCCACCAAACTTGCCCACGGCGGTGCGTACCGCCGATACGATCACAACATCGGTCATTTGCTTACCTTCCACTGTCGAAAGAGGGGTCGTTGGACACCGTCAGCGGCCGAAGCCGCGACGGCAACGGGGGTTCATGCGCGCGATCTTACGCTTTCTGTTTGACGTAGCGGCCAGGCGCCGGCTCGATGGCTGGGTAGTCCGCATTGCCGTAACCCTTGGGTGCAGCTTTCTGCGCACCGGCGTGTGACGCCAGCCAAGTTGACCAATCCGGCCACCAGCTGCCCGGATGCTCCTTCGCACCCTCGAACCACGCATCGGCGGACTCGGGCAGCTTGGCATTGATCCAGTGCGAACGCTTGTTGGCCGCAGGCGGGTTGATGACGCCTGCGATATGTCCCGAAGCGCCCAGGACGAAACGCCGCTTGCCCTTGAGCAGCGGCACCGAGCCATAGGCCGACTTCCACGGCACGATGTGGTCTTCACGCGAGCCGTAGATGTAGACCGGCGCATCAATCTTGCCGAGGTCCACCGGCGTGCCATTCACCTTCAGCTTGCCCGGCGTCTTGAGGTCGTTCTGCAGATACGTATGGCGCAGATACCAGCAGTACCACGGGCCCGGCAGGTTGGTGGAGTCGCCGTTCCAGTACAGCAGATCGAACGGCGCCGGCGTCTTGCCCTTCAGATAGTTCTCGACAACGTAGTTCCAGACCAGATCGTTCGGCCGCAGGAACGAGAACGTGTTTGCCAGCTCCACGCCACGCAGCAGGCCCGGGCCGGTCGGCGCATTGCTGCCGATGGTCTTTTCACGCATTTCCACCTGGGCCTGGTCGACAAACACGTCGAGAATGCCGGTGTCAGTAAAGTCCAGCAGCGTCGTCAGCAGGGTCAGGCTTGCCGCAGGATGCTCGCCGCGTTCAGCCAGCACCGCCAGCGCAGTCGACAGGATCGTTCCGCCCACGCAAAAGCCCAGCACATTGATCTGGTCCTGCGCTGAGATCTCGCGCGCGACACGAATGGCCTCGATCGCGCCGCCTTCGATGTAGTCGTCCCACGTGCGGGACGCCATGCTCGCGTCTGGATTGCGCCACGACACCAGGAACACGGTATTGCCTTGCTCCACCGCATAGCGCACGAGCGAATTGGCCGGCTGCAGATCGAGGATGTAGTACTTGTTGATGCAAGGCGGCACCAGCAGCAGCGGGCGCGCATGCACCTTGGCTGTCAGCGGCTTGTACTGGATGAGCTGGAAGTAGTCGTTCTCGAAAACGACCGCGCCTTCGCTGTTGGCGACGTTGCGGCCGATCTCGAACGCGGTCTCGTCGGTCTGCGAGATCTTTCCGCGCTCCATGTCCTGCAGCATGTTCAGGATACCGGTGCGCAGGGATTCGCCACGCGACTCAATCAACTGCTTCTGTGCTTCAGGGTTGGTCGCCAGGAAGTTGGACGGCGACATGGCGGCCGTCCATTGCGACACGGCAAAACGCACGCGCTCGCGGGTCTTGGCATCTGCCTGCACGGCGTCAGCCATTTCCATCAACGTGCGGGCGTTGAGCACGTAGAACGCAGCCGCGTAGCCGTAGAGCGGGCTCTTGCGCCACGCATCGTTCGAGAAACGGCGATCCGACGGCGCCACGGCCTCGGCGCTTTCGCCGGTGCTCATGTGACGCCAGATCTGGAGCCACTCTTCAAGATACTTCTGCTGGATTTCGGCCAGCCGCTCGTGCGGAATCAGTGCGAACGGAGCCGCGCCCTCGCCCATCGCTGCGCCGTTGAACTGGCCAAGACCAGGCGCCGCGGCGCCGGGTTGCGCGAAGCCGCCCGCAAAGGCTTGCCATTGCTTGAATTGCTCAGCCCACTGCGTAGGGTCCGACAAGCCCTGCCAGGGAGCTTGAGTGTGGGCGCTAGATGCTTTGGATGATGTCGATTGACGCGATGCCATAGTGCCCTCGATCCGACGATATGCGCCGCTCCGGTTGGAACGGCGGCGCAACTCGTAGTATTGCGAGGCATTGTTGCCTTGCCGTTTCAAGGCTGTCAATCGTAGTTACCTGACGATCGAACAGAAACGCCGGCCCAGCGCGGGTCTTGCGGCATTCAACGAAAACGGCGGCCACCAAATGGCTAAGCGCGGCGCCAGGGCTATGGTCCAATTTGCGCAGTTTCGTGCGAGACTGCCCCATTACGCCAACGCCGGGCACCGCTTCTTCCCATGTATATCGTCGCCATCGCGTGGCTCTATGTCGTGCTGATGATGTCCTTGACTGAGCAATCTTGGGTTGCCGGCATCGGCACATTTGTCTTCTACGGCGTGGCGCCGCTATCGCTCTTCCTGTGGATTGTCAGCACGCCGGCGCGCAGGCGGCGCCGGAAAGCCCAGGAAGCTGCGCAGGACAAGGCGGACACCACCGCCACATTGAGCAGCGACACAGGCGACGGCGCCGCCTGAACGCTTACTCGGCGCGCCAGATAAGCGTGGCCATACGGCCTGTGATGCGCTCCCGTCGGTATGAATAGAAGCGCTCGGCGTCCATCATCGTGCACAGGCCGCCGCCGTACACGTCGGTACAACCAACCCGCGCCAGCCGCAGCCGGGCCAGCGCATACAGGTCGGCAAAGAACTTGCCAGCCGATACGCCCTCCCGGAACGCCGCTTCCGTGGCAGGCAGTTCGCCGGGCCTGACGGCGTCGATAAAGGCTTGACGCACTTCCTCACCCACTTCAAAGCATGATGGTCCGATGGCGGGCCCCAGCCATGCCAGCCACGTGGGATCGGCCTCCTGGCCGCTGGCACGCAGCCGCTGCATCATGGCGTCGAGCGTGCGCTCGATCACGCCGCCACAGAGACCACGCCAGCCCGCATGCGCGGCGCCCACAGTGACGCCGCGGGCGTCGCTCAGCAAGACAGGCAGGCAATCGGCCGTCATGACTACGCAGACGCGATCCCGCCAGGACGCCACCGCCGCATCGGCGACCACAGGCGCTGACGTACCAACGAGTTGATCAAGATCAGCCACATCGGTGCCGTGCACCTGTTCCATCCATGTTGGATCGGCGGGTAGCGCTGCACGCAAGATGCGGCGATTCTGATCAACGGCTTCGGGCGCGTCACCGACGTGCTGGCCGAGGTTCAGGCCACCCGGCAAACCGCCGGCCAAACCGTAAGGTCCTGTACTGACGCCACCCAGGCGCGTCGTGGCCAGCGCCTTGACGCGAGGATGCGCAGGCCAGTCGGGGACGATCCAGTCAGTTGACATCGGCATCGGGGTCCAGGTCGAGAGCTTCCAGCAGATCGGCAAAATCGTCGGGCACGCCGGCTTCCCAGTGCACCGATTTGCCCGATGCTGGGTGCACGAGCCCCAGGCGCACTGCATGCAGCGCCTGCCGCGTAAAAGGCACCGGCAACTGCGCCTTGATCGTCTGCGGCTGGCCACGTCGGAAGTTGCGCGTGTAGACCGGATCGCCAAGCAACGGATGCCCCTCCGATTCAAAGTGCACACGAATCTGGTGTGTACGGCCGGTCTCAAGCTGGCAACGCACCAGCGACACCTGGGCGCGCCCGAGGTCGACCACGTCCAGCGTCTTGAAATGCGTCCGCGCCGGCTTGCCGCTGGCCGTCTCGATGATGGCCATGCGCGTGCGGTCGCGCGGGTCCCGGCCGATCGGAGCATCGATCGTGGCTTCTTCCGGCGTTTCGCCCCACACCAGCGCGAGATAAGTCCGCTTGACGGTACGTGCCTGCAATTGGCGCACGAGGTCGGTCTGCGCAGGCAGCGTACGGGCGACCACCATCAGGCCGGAAGTGTCTTTATCGAGGCGGTGAACGATGCCGGCACGCGGCAACTCTACGGCGTCGGGATAGCGGTGCAGCAGGCCGTTGAGTACGGTGCCGCTCCAGTTGCCCGCGGCGGGATGCACCACCAGCCCGGCAGGCTTGTTGATGACGAGCAGCGTGTCGTCTTCGTACACCACATCCAGGTCGATGGGCTCGGCGACGAAGGCGTTTTCGTCGGCCGCGCGTTGCGGGACGACTTCGATGCGGTCACCGCCGGAGATCGCCGCACGCGGGCGCACCACCTCACCACGCAGGCGCACCGCGCCGGCATCAATCCATTGCTGGAGGCGGCTGCGCGAATAGTCGGGCAGCAGCTTGGCAAGCGCCTTATCCAGGCGTTCGCCGTGCATGGTTTCCGGAATCTCTATGATGATCGGCTCGGCTGCCTGGCCCGCACCGGCGGCAGGCAAATCGAGCGCCTCATCATCGAGGGCGTCTTCCGTCTCCGGCGCAGTGAGGGAAACGTCAGCCAGTGCGTCGTCTGACACAGGGCTTGGGCTATAATGCTTGATGCGATTTTTCATTCAGAAAAGGTGCCCATGTCGGTCACGAGCGTAAAGCAGGCGCGTATTGTTAGTCGAATTGGCAATCGAATCCGCGCGCAAATCGGAGCAGTGTTGATGGCAGGCGTTGCATGCCTAGCTATCTCGGCCTGCGGCATCCTGCCGGAACAGCAAGACGAAACGGCTGGCTGGTCAGCCAACAAATTATATTCCGAAGCGAAGGACTCGCTCGACGGCGGCGACTACGCCAAGGCGGTCAAGTACTACGAAAAGCTCGAAAGCCGCTATCCGTTCGGCCAATATGCCCAACAGGCCCAGATCGAGACCGCCTACGCCAACTACAAGGATGGCGAGACGGCTGCCGCACTGGCCGCCGTGGACCGCTTCATCCAGTTGCACCCCAATCACCCCAGCGTCGATTACGCCTATTACCTCAACGGCCTGATCAACTTCAACGACAACCTGGGCTGGCTCGGTCGCTTCTCGAACCAGGACTTGAGCGAGCGCGACCCGAAGGCCGCACGCGCCGCGTACGATGCGTTCAAGACGCTGTTCACGCGTTTCCCGAACAGCAAGTACACGCCGGACGCCACCCAGCGCATGCAGTACATCGTGAACGCGATGGCCGAGCATGAAGTGGGCGCCGCACGCTACTACTACCGCCGCGGCGCCTACCTGGCTGCCGTCAACCGCGCGCAGGACGCCATCAAGGATTACGACCGCGCCCCGGCAGTGGAAGAAGCGCTGTACATCATGATGAAGTCGTACGAAGCGCTGGGCATGAAAGACATGCGGGACGACACCGAACGCATCATCAAGCAGAATTACCCGAAGAGCGATTTCCTCGCCTACGGCCAGCGCAAGAAAGACAAGCCCTGGTACCAATGGTGGTAAGCAGCGCTTGAGCAGTGTCAAGTCCTGCCATAGGTTGACACAGTGCTCAGTCAGCGAGCGCCCGATGCACCGCATCGGGCGTTTTGTATTTCAAGGCCAGATGAGGCCGTTCGTGGTTGTAGATATGCACGGCCTGCGCCACCATGCGTGCGGCCTGCTCTAGGTCGGCGGGGCGCTTGAGCAGCAACTCCCCTTTGAGGATGCCGTTGACCCGTTCGGCCAGGGCATTCTGGTAGCAGTCGTAGCCGTCGGTCATGGAGCACGTGATGCCGTGCCGCTGATGGATGCGCTGGTACTCGGCTGAACAGTATTGGATGCCCCGATCCGAGTGATGAACCAGAGGCTGTCGCGTATGGCGCGTCTTCAGCGCCATCTTCAACGCCTGGGCGACCGACTCGGCATGCAGGCTGTCATGCACGCGGTAGCCCACGATCTTGCGCGAGTAGGCGTCAGTCACCAGACTCAGGTACGCACAGCGCTGGGCGGTCGGCAGATAGGTAATGTCGGCCACCCAGACCTGCTCCGGCCCGGTGGGGATGACCTGGTTCGGGCCGTCCTTGAGCAGATTGGGATGGCGCCGGAAGCGATGATGACTGTGTGTGGTCTTGTGATACGCCCGCTGCGGCACGACCAGCAGCCGGGCTGCACGCAGGATATCGAACAGGCGATCCCGGCCAACCTGGATGCCTGCCTCGGCCAGGGGCGTGCGCAGCACGTGCTGGAGCTTGCGCGTACCCAAGCGCGGCTGGCGCAGCCGTAAGTGGTTGACCAACGCACAGACCTTGGCCTCACGCGCGCTTTGCCGTGTCTCGCTTTGCTGGCGTTTGTAGTACGCCTGGCGGCTGATGCCAATGTAGCGGCAGGCCCTGCCCACACTCAGCCCTTGGACGAGCTTTTGCGTGAGGACCTGCCCGAAGGCTTTTTTACGACGCGCGCCCCATGCTCTTTCTGGATCACGTCGATCACCGCCTCGAACAGGCGTGCCTTCTCTTGGGCCTCCCGCAACTGCACTTCCAATTCCTTGATGCGCTGCTCTGGCGTGAGCGACTTGCGCTGGCTGCTTTGATTTTCCATCGTGGTTTTGGCCTCCGCTGAGGCGCTCCAGTCCTGTCGTCCGTGCTTGCGCAACCATACCAGCACCGTCGAGCGACCCTGAATGCCATAGCGTCGCTGTGCCTCTTTGTAGGTCAGCTCGCCTTTTTCCACCTGCTCAACCACTGCCAACTTAAAAGCCAGCGTGTAGTCCCTCTGCGTTCGCTTCTTCTGCCCTTCCATCTTGACGCTCACTCCCTGTCGGGGAAAAAGTGTCAACCTTATTCAGGACGGGTCAGCACAGAAAAAAGCCCGGTCGATTGGCCGGGCTTTTTGTTTGTTCGTGCAGATCAGTCATCCGTTTCGGTCGGCTGCGGAACATCCGCATCCGGCCGCAGGGAGCGCAGGAATTCGGCCGCCGTCTCGGCTTCGCGCGTACGCTTGAACGGCGGCAGGCTCTGCCAGATCTGGCGACCGTAGTTTTTCTCGACCAGCCGCGGGTCGCAGATCATCAGCACACCGCGATCGGTCTCGGACCGAATCAACCGCCCTGCGCCCTGCTTGAGCGTGATGACTGCGTGCGGCAACTGGTGGACGGCAAACGGGCTCAGCCCCTTTTTCTCCAACGCCTCCATGCGGGCACTGAGCACTGGGTCATCGGGCGGGGCAAACGGCAACTTGTCGATGACGACCAGCGAGAGCGCATCGCCGCGTACGTCCACCCCTTCCCAGAAACTCTGGCTACCGATCAGCACCGCGTTGCCGAGCGCGCGGAAGCGGTCCAGCAGTTCCGTCCGGCTGGCCTGCCCCTGCACGAGCAGTGGGTAATCCCAGCCCCGTTGCGCGAATTCGTCCGTCAATCGTTCGGCGGCGCGGTTCACGGCGCGCAGCGTCGTGCATAGAAGGAAAGTCTTGCCGCCCGCCGCTTCGATCAGCGGCAAGGTTGCGTCGAGCACCGCATCGGTAAAGCGCGGATCGCTCGGCTGCGGCAGATCGCGCGGCACATAGAGCAAGCCTTGCGATGCATAGTCGAACGGGCTGTCGAGCGTCATCGATCGGTCACGATCCAGGCCCAACTGCGCGGCATAGTGCGTGAAGTTCCCGCGCACCGACAGCGTAGCCGAGGTGAAGACCCACGCGCGCGGCTGGCCGGCACGCTGGCGCGAAAAAATCGGCGCGATCGACAATGGCGTCAGATGCAATTGCACGGAGTTGGCGAATACCTCGACCCAGCGCACACGTTCGTCGACAGGCGCCGCGCTTTCGCCCTCCTTGCCCTCGTCGTCACCTTCCTTCTTTGGCGCCTTTGGCGGCTTGGGATCGACCCACGCCTCAAGCTTCTCGCACAGCGCCACGGCGCGGCGATGGCATTGCTCGATGGTCTCCGCGCGTTCCGCCTGGGCCTCCAGAGCGCCGGTAAAGTCGGAAAGCGCCTGCTCTAGCTTCGGCAGCACCTCGTAGAACGGCTTGGCGATCGCCGCGTCGTTGTCGATCTGCTTGATCGACAAGCGTGAGCCATCCTGGCGGAAGACCAGGCGTAGATCACGCGCGGCACGCTCCAGCGGCGCGGCAATCGCGACCCAATCCACCGCATCGCGGGCATGCGAAAGGCCTTCGGCCACGCTGTCGCGTGCGAGTTCGAGAATCTGGTTCGTGGAGATGGTCTCGCCAAAGAACAACGTGGCGGTTTCTGGCAGCTGGTGCGCTTCGTCGAAGATGATCGTGTTGGCGGCGGGCAGCAACTCCGCCATGCCGGTGTCCTTCAACATCACGTCTGCAAAGAACAGGTGATGGTTCACCACCACCACGTCGGCCTGCTGCGCCTCCTTGCGGGCGCGCATGACGAAGCAGTCTTTGTAGTATGCGCAGTCCGAACCCAGGCAGTTGTCGCGCGTGGACGTGACGAGGTTCCACACCGGCGCGTTTTCGGGCACGCTGGCAAGTTCGGCCTTGTCTCCCGTTTTCGTTGTCTTCAGGAACAGATTGATCTGCCGCAGCCATGCGGCATCCTGGCGAGAAGAGAGACGCCCGTTCTGCGACGTGCGCTCGACGTGGTAATGGCAGACGTAGTTGGCGCGCCCCTTGAGCAACGCCACCGACACCGGTGCATTGAGCGCCTTGCGCACCGTCGGGATGTCACGCAGGAAAAGCTGATCCTGCAGGTTCTTCGTCCCGGTGGAGACGATCACCTTGCCGCCCCAAAGCATCGCGGGAACAAGGTAGGCGTACGTTTTGCCCGTGCCGGTCCCGGCCTCGACGATGATCGAATCGGCGGCTTCGATGGCGTTGGCCACGGCCTGCGCCATCGTCAGCTGCGCACTGCGGGGCCGGTACCCCTCGATACCCTTGGCGAGCGTGCCGTCGTCGGCGAACAGCGTCGACAGCTCCGCATGATGCGCATCGGCAGGTAGAGAAGCGGCGGGAGCCGAAACGTCGCCGGCAGCGGCGTCGGAGTCAGCCGACGGCTCGGCCAGCGGGGAAAGCGAAGTCAACGCGGAATCCGTGGGGTCAAATGACGGAGGCCGCACGTGATTGCGGCCTCTCGGGATGAAAATCGAACCAAGTTCGGGCGGGCGCTAGGCCGGCACGTCCGGCTCAAGCTGCAACTGTAGCAGGGTGATGGTGTCCTTGAGTTTCAGGCGGCGTTTCTTGAGGCGGCGCAGCTGCAACTCGTCGTGATTGGCAGTCGTCGCCAGCCGGTCGATCAGGAAATCCAGATCGCGGTGCTCGATCTGCAATTCAATGATGCGACGCGAGATCGTATTCAGATCGCTGTCCATCGCTTTCCTCCCGGAAACCCGGCCTTGGCTGAAGTTTAGAACCCCAGCGGACTGGTGTTGTTCTGGTTTTGCTGGTTGCGGCGCTTGGTTTGTTCGCGGCGTTCCTCCAGTTCCTTCTGGCGCTTGGCCGCGTCTTGCTGCTTTTCCTGGAATTGCTTGGCGCTTTCCGCACGCTTGGCGGCATTGGCTGCGCCCTGCTCCTGTGCGGCTTTCAGCTTGGCGTCGTAATCTGCCTGCTTCTTGGTTGCGGCCTGCGCGTTGGCCGCACGCTGCGGCGCTTGCGCCTGGCGCTGCGCCTCATTCAGGCGCTGCTGCTCCTGCTTGTTCTCAAACTCGGAGCGATTCTTCTGCTCGGCGGCTTCGCGCTGCGGGCGCTCGGCATTGTATTGGGCTTCGCGGATGGCGCGCTCCTGATCGCGACGGGCAGCGCGGTCGGCACGTTCGGCCTCATCCAGCGCAAGCTCGCGCTCGCGGATGGAGTGCAGCTCTGTGCGGCGCACATCCTTGGCCTTGTCGATGCAGCGCGTAACGAGGAACTTGCCGTAGCAAGCGCGCTCTGCCTCGGCGTACCGATACTCGGCCCAGGATTTGGCGCTGTTGATGCGATCGTGCTCAGCGCCGAAATCGGGGGACGTGGCGGGCGCTGCAGCGGCGGGCGCAGAGGCCAGCTGCGACTGACTCCATGCGGGCGCGCCAAACAGCGCGACGCTGAGCACGGACACCGGCAGAACCAGACGGGAAGCGATGCGCGCGGCAGCGCGGCGACGGGCAGAAGACGGAAGCGTAGGCATAGCGCGCATTTTATCACCGCGCCTGTGCGGCAAACGCCGCGCGGCCACGGATTTACGCTCAGGAACAGGGTTCGCGTTGTGGCAAAATGCGCGGCTTTCCATCGCACTCTCTGGAAGCAATGACTGATTCCGTGTTGCAGAAGATCGTCTCCCGCATCGCCACTGAACTGGCGGTCCGGCCGCAGCAGGTTGCCGCCGCCGTGCAACTGCTGGACGAAGGCGCCACCGTGCCTTTCATCGCGCGGTACCGCAAGGAAGTGACGGACAACCTGGACGACACGCAACTGCGCAACCTGGAAGAGCGCCTGCTGTACCTGCGCGAACTGGAAGACCGCCGCGCGGCCATCCTGGCTTCCATTGAAGAGCAAGGTAAGCTGACCGATGCCCTGCGCACCGCCATCGAGGCGGCCGAGACCAAGCAGGTGCTGGAAGATCTCTACCTGCCCTACAAGCCCAAGCGCCGCACGCGCGCCCAAATCGCCCGCGAATGCGGCCTGGAGCCGCTGGCCCAGGCGCTGCTGGCCGACCCCACGCTTGATCCGCAAACCGAAGCCGCCAAGTTCGTGAACGGCAACCCGACCGCCGATGGCGGTGTGCCGGACGTGAAGGCAGCGCTGGACGGCGCGCGCGACATCCTCTCCGAGCAGTTTGGCGAGACGGCGGAGCTGCTTGGCAAGGTGCGCGACCACCTCTGGAACCAAGGCCAGGTGTCGTCGACCGTGGTGGAAGGCAAGGAAACTGCCGAAGAAGAAAAATTCCGCGATTACTACGCGTACAGCGAGCCGATCCGCAACGTGCCCTCGCACCGCGCGCTGGCCCTGTTCAGGGGCCGCAACGCCGGCGTGCTGTTTGTCAAACTCGGATTGGGCGAAGAACAGGATGCCCTGACCCCGCACCCGTGCGAGATCATGATTGCCCGCCATGTCGGCATCGAAAACAAGGGTCGCGCGGCTGACAAGTGGCTGTCAGACGTGTGCCGCTGGTGCTGGCGCGTCAAGGTGCAACCGCATATCGAAACCGAACTGCTCACGCAACTGCGTGAGTCTGCCGAGGCCGAGGCCATCAAAATCTTTGGCCGCAATCTGCACGATCTGCTGCTGGCGGCACCGGCTGGGCCGAAGGCCGTAATGGGCATCGACCCCGGCATCCGCACCGGTTGCAAGGTGGCCGTGGTCGACCACACCGGCAAGCTGCTGGAGACGGCCACCATTTATCCGCACGAGCCGCGTCGCGACTGGAACGGCTCGCTGGCCACGCTCGCGCGGCTGGCGAAACAGCATGGGGTGGCATTGGTCTCGATCGGCAACGGCACGGCAAGCCGTGAGACCGACAAATTGGTGCAAGACCTGATGCGCAACGCCCCGGAGCTGAAGCTGACCAAGATCGTGGTGAGCGAAGCTGGCGCGTCGGTGTATTCGGCATCGGAATTGGCCGCCAAGGAATTCCCGGAACTGGACGTGTCGCTGCGAGGGGCGGTGTCGATCGCACGACGCCTGCAGGACCCGCTGGCGGAACTCGTGAAGATCGACCCGAAGTCGATCGGCGTCGGCCAGTATCAGCACGACGTGAACCAGCGCGAGCTGGCACGCGCGCTGGACGCCATCGTCGAGGATTGCGTGAACGCGGTCGGCGTGGATGTGAACACAGCCTCTGCCCCACTGCTGGCGCGCGTATCGGGCCTGAACTCCATCCTCGCCAAGAACATCGTCGAGTATCGCGATGCCAACGGCGCGTTCGCCAACCGCGACGCGCTCAAGAAAGTCCCGCGCCTGGGCGACAAGACGTTCGAGCAGGCCGCAGGCTTCCTGCGCATCAACGACGGCGACAATCCGCTGGATCGTTCCTCGGTGCACCCGGAAGCGTATCCGGTAGTCAAGCGCATTCTGGACAGCATCAAGAAGGGCATCGGCGACGTGCTCGGCAACCGCGAGGCACTGCGTGGCCTGACCGCCCGTGACTTCACCGACGAGAAGTTCGGCCTGCCGACCGTGGTCGACATCCTCTCCGAACTGGAAAAGCCCGGCCGCGACCCGCGCCCCGAGTTCAAGACGGCGACGTTCCAGGACGGCGTGGAAGACATCAAGGACCTGCAGCCCCGCATGGTGCTCGAAGGCGTGGTGACGAACGTGGCGGCGTTTGGCGCCTTTATCGACATCGGCGTGCATCAGGACGGCCTGGTACACGTGTCGGCGCTGTCGACGAAGTTCGTGCGTGACCCGCATGAGGTGGTCAAGCCGGGCCAGATCGTCAAGGTCAAGGTGATGGAGGTGGACGTGAAGCGCAACCGCATCGGCCTGACGATGCGCCTGTCGGATGAGCCCGGTCAGGCGGCCGCGCGCACCGGCAACGGCGACCGCCCGAGCAGCGGCGGCAGTCGCCACGGCGGTCAGCAACGTCGTGCGCCGGAACCGTCCGGCGCCATGGCAGAAGCGTTCGCCAAGCTCAAGCGCTAGTGCGCATTCTGTTGAGCGGAACCCGCCCAGTTTTCCGACTCGGCGGGTTTTTTCATGGCCGCGTGCGGGCCGTTACAAGTCCTTACGCGCATGGATCTTTGCTAACACTCATGCGTCGTCGGCCCGTCTTTTCGGCCCGTTAAGGTGACACAGGCGCACCGCCTGGGACCCACGAGGAGAAACGCCATGAAGACGAGCCACACCCTGATTGCCGCCCTGCTTGCTGTTGCCGGTACCGCCGCTTTCGCGCAGACCACGCCCGTCCAGCAAGTTCAGCAAGACAATCAGCAGATTCGCCAGGACAACCGTGACATCCGCCACGACAACCGCGATGTCCGCCGTGATCGCGCGGACATCGGCGCCGACAAGGCCGCATTGAACGCCGATCGCGCCGCCCGCAACGCCGATCAACGCCGCGAAGACCGCGACCTGGCCAAGGGCAACGTCGCGGGCGCCGAATACTGGAACAAGAAGCGCGCCGAAGAGCAGCATGAAGTCAACGCGGAACGCCGCGACCTGCACCACGACCGCAAAGACCTGCGACACGACGTCAAGGACCGCAACCACGACGTCCACGCCCGCAACGACGAAGTCCGCGAGCGCAATCACGCCGCTGCGAAGATGTAATTGCAGCGCCGCCCCAACAAACAAAGCGGCCCGTGCGTCTCTCTCGCACGGGCCGTTTTGCTATGCAGCGGTAGGTTGATCAGATCTCGACCTTGGTACCCAGTTCCACTACGCGGTTGGCCGGGATGTGGAAGAAGTCCGACGGCTTGGCGCCGTTCTGATGCATCCACGCAAACAGGCGCTCGCGCCACATCGACATACCCGGCAGCTTGGACGGCACCACCGACTCACGCGCGATGAAGAACGATGTATCCATCAATTCACAGCGCGTGCCGATCTGCGGCTGCCCCAGTTCGAGCACGCGGTATACGTCCGGCGTTTCCTTGAAGCCGTAATCCGCCTTGACGATGTAGATGCCGCTGCCCAGATCGCGCACGGACACGCGGTGCTTGTCGTCCACGTAGGGAATATCGCGTGTGACGAAGCTGATGAAGATCACGCGCTCGTGGAGCACGCGGTTGTGCTTGAGGTTATGCAGCAACGACACCGGCACGAATTCGGTATTGCCTGTGAGGAAAACGGCCGTGCCCTCGACCCGATGCGGCGGATGGGCCAGCAACCCAGCCAGGAACGGCTCGAGTGGGATGCCATCCTCGAGGCTGCGCGCACGCAGAAGCTTCTTGCCCTTGTACCAGGTCATCAGGAGGAAGAACACACCGGCGCCCAGCGTCAACGGGAACCAACCGCCATCGCGGATCTTCAAGAGGTTGGCGGCGAAGAACGCCAAGTCCACCACCAGGAAACAGACGCTCACGAGCGTCACCAGCGCCGGATGCCAACGCCAGACGGAGCGCATCACCACCGCGGCCAGCACCGTGGTAATGACCATCGTGGTCGTCACGGCGATCCCGTAGGCGGCAGCCAGGTTGTCGGACTTCTTGAACGCCAGCACCACGCCCACCACCAGGATCAGCAGCATCCAGTTGACCATCGGCACGTAGATCTGGCCGATCTCGGCTTCCGACGTGTAGCGAATGCGCATGCGCGGCACAAAGCCAAGCTGAATCG
Organism: Ralstonia pickettii; assembly: GCF_016466415.2. Lineage (NCBI taxonomy): Bacteria > Pseudomonadati > Pseudomonadota > Betaproteobacteria > Burkholderiales > Burkholderiaceae > Ralstonia > Ralstonia pickettii. The sequence continues at coordinate 1,635,844 of NZ_CP066771.1, forward strand.
CCTGACTCGTCAGCGAGAACGCTCCCGAAATCACGGCCTGCGAGGCAATGACGGTAGCCGCCGCCGCAAGCACCACCATCGGGAGTTGCAGCGCTTCCGGCACGGAACGGTAAAACGGGTTTTCGATGGTGCTTGGGTCGGTCAGCAGCATGGCGCCTTGGCCGAAGTAGTTCACCAACAAGCTCGGCGCTACGATGAAGAACCACGCCCAGCGGATGGGTCGGGCGCCGAAGTGGCCCATGTCGGCGTACAGCGCTTCAGCGCCGGTCAGCACCAGAAACACCGAACCCAGCACGATGAACGCCTGCAGCGCATGGTCGTGCAGGAACGAAATCGCATACATCGGGTTGACGGCCACCAGAATCTGCGGCGCCTTCACCAGATTCATCATGCCCAGCGCGGCTAGCGCGGCAAACCACAGCAGCATCACCGGACCGAACAGCTTGCCGACGACCGACGTGCCGCTGCGCTGAATCAGGAACAGCGCCGCCAGGATCACGATCGTGATCGGCAGCACAAAGGGCGACAGCGCGGGCGCGGCGATCTCCAGGCCCTCCATGGCCGACAGGACGGAGATGGCCGGCGTGATCACGGCGTCGCCGTAGAACATGCACGCGCCGAAGACGCCCAGCATCATCAGCAGCGACATGCGCCGGGAATCGGTATTGGCCGTACGCAGCGACAGCGCCATCAGCGCGAGAATGCCGCCCTCGCCGTTGTTGTCGGCGCGCATGACGAACAGCACATACTTGAGCGACACCACGATCACCATCGCCCAGAACAGCATGGAGATGATGCCGAGCACCGCGGCACTGGAGAACGGAATGCCGTGATCGGGGCTGAAGCATTCCTTGAGCGAATACAGCGGGCTGGTGCCGATGTCTCCGAACACTACACCCACGGCGCCGATCACCATGGCGCGCAGGTTCACGTTGGTCTGGGGCGACCCGGTTGCTGTTAGAGCTTGACTCATGAACTTGGAAATCGGCCAGAGGGGTGGCCGCTCAAAAAATCGTGCATTGCACAATGAGGGCGGATTGTACTCCCCGGCTTCGTCACGCCAACCCCTCGAACGGCCATTCGTTGCCGCAGTGCATCACGGTGCGCTGCCACTCCGCCAAACTGTTTTGCGGGGCCGAAAAAACCTAGCCAAGGCATAAAAGCGGCGCAGAAGCCATATTTTCGGCTACCGATCGCCTCAGTCGGCGCACATGCCTCAGGCAATGCTTACTCTGCTGCACATAGCCGAAAGTAGAACAGCGGCCGACAGAACTTTGTAGGAAAATGCCGGACAAACCTTGATTGCAAACTTTGTTGAGCGACTGGTACCTAGCTGCTCGACGCTTCCCACCGGGGACAGCTTTGCCCCATTCATCCCTCCGCATCTTGGGCCGCTCCAAGCCCTCGCTGACCGCACTGATCGTGTTGCTGGTCGTGGCCGCCCTGTTGTTTGCGATCCCGCGCATGATCCTGCCGTGGGCGCAATCGGCCTTCCTGCAAAACCTCGACCCGGCGGTTTGGGCCGATTACGCGGGCCCATATGACCTGGCAGCCGCAGTGGTGGCCGCCAGCGCGTTCGTCATCTTCCTGCTCCGCCGCTAGGCGCCGCGCACCTGCCGCACTTGTTCTAACGCGCCAACGCGCGCGCGCATTCGGCAATCAGGGCCGGGCCGCGATAGATCAATCCCGTATAAAGCTGTACCAGTTGCGCGCCCGCGTCGATCTTCTCGCGCGCGTGCTCGCCCGCGAGGATGCCGCCCACGCCAATGATGGGCACCGCATCGCCCAGCAAACCATGCAAGGCGCGAATCACCCGCGTCGAGCCCTCGCGCACCGGCTGGCCCGACAAGCCACCCGCCTCTTCCGCATGCGCCAGACCGACGACCGCCTCACGGCTGATCGTCGTGTTGGTCGCAATCACGCCGTCCATCTTATGGCGCAGGAGCGCATCGGCAACGTTGGCAATCTGGTCATCGTCCAGGTCTGGCGCGATCTTCAGTGCCACCGGTACGTAGCGCTTGTGCTGATCTGCCAGGCGCTGCTGTGCTCCGCGTAGCGTCCCGAGCAGACTGTCCAGTTCGCTCGCGCCCTGCAGTTGACGCAGGTTCTTCGTGTTCGGCGACGAAATGTTGACCGTAACATAGCTTGCATGCGGATACACGCGCTCCAGGCAATGCAGGTAATCGTCGACAGCACGCTCGATGGGCGTATCGGCGTTCTTGCCGATGTTCAGACCCAGCACGCCGCCGCCCTCCCTCCACTTCGATGCCTTCACGTTGTTGATGAACGCATCGACACCGCCGTTGTTGAAACCCATGCGGTTGATCAGCGCATTGGCCTCCGGCAAGCGGAACATGCGCGGGCGCGGATTGCCCGGCTGCGCACGCGGTGTGACCGTGCCAACCTCAATGAAGCCGAAGCCGAGGGCGCCGAGCGCATCGATATACGCACCGTCCTTGTCCAGGCCGGCAGCCAGCCCAACCGGATTGGGAAACATCACGCCCATCACCGTGCGCGGTTGCGCGGCTACCCGCCCACCGATACAGCCCGAAAGCCCCATCGCGTGGGCCCGCTTGAGCTGATTCAGCGTGGAGTGATGCGCGTCTTCTGGGTCCATCGAAAACAGCAGCGGGCGGGCAAGCGGGTACAGGGCGTTGAGCACGGTCGGAATCAAGAGAAGAACGCGAAAGGCGGCATTGTAAACGGCCGGCACGCCGCAATGCATCGTGCGCGCCGCTTTCGAACATGACTGCGCACGATGTGTCTAAGAATCTAACGGCGCGTGGCGTCGCGGACCCTCTGCAGGGGCAGCATGCACCATCAATATGCACGTCGCGCGAAATAAGTGTTGCGTTGCCGCATAGGTTTCCCTATACTGTTTTATTCGACGGACGCGGGGTGGAGCAGTCTGGCAGCTCGTCGGGCTCATAACCCGAAGGTCGCAGGTTCAAATCCTGCCCCCGCAACCAGCCAAAGTAGAACGGCTCGCTCCAAGACCTGAGCCAAATCATGAAGCCCGCACACAGCGGGCTTTTTGCTTTTCTACGTTTCCACCCGTCGTTTTGCGTGCAACTCAGTCGATACGTGTGCCCCGCCCGAGCCACGCGGGACCGTATCGCCGCGGTGATACACTGAGACATTCCACCCGCGACGATTCCCCATGAAATTCTGTTCCAACTGCGGCCAGTCAGTCGTCTCGCGCATTCCTGCCGGCGACAACCGACTGCGCGACGTTTGCGACCACTGCAATACGATTCACTATGTGAATCCGCGCAACGTGGTCGGCACCGTGCCCGTTTGGAACGACCAGGTCCTCCTCTGCAAGCGCGCGATTGAGCCGCGCTACGGCTTCTGGACCCTGCCCGCCGGCTTCATGGAAATCGGGGAGACGACCGCCCAGGCCGCCAACCGGGAAACCGTGGAAGAAGCCGGCGCCAATGTTGAAATCGGCGAACTGTATTCGGTGCTCAACGTACCGCACGTGCATCAGGTGCATCTGTTCTATCTGGCCAAGTTGAACGATCTGGATTTCGCGCCGGGCGAAGAAAGCCTGGAAGTCGCACTCTTCAATGAGGCCGACATCCCTTGGGATGATCTCGCCTTCCCGACTGTCATCCACACGCTGCGCTGTTTCTTCGCAGACCGCGCGGCTGGCAAGCTTGCCGACGGCAGCTTCCGACTCCATACGCTCGACATCTACAAGCCGATGCGCTCCGCCGCGATAGACACGCCGGCCACGACGCCGTAACGCCCACCTCACGTTGTCTGCATCATGATCGCCTGGCTGGATCCGCATGATCCCTTCCCGCCGGTCGATCGTGCGCTGGGGCCGGAGTCAGAAGCGCCTGGTCTGCTGGCCGCAAGCGCCGAGCTATCGCCGCAACGGCTGCTGATTGCGTATCGGCAAGGTATTTTCCCGTGGTACGCCCAGGGCCAGCCGGTGCTGTGGTGGAGCACCGACCCTCGCATGGTGCTTCGCCCCGAAGACTTTCGCGTATCGACGACGTTCCGCAAAACGCTGCGCCGCGTGCTTGACGACCCCGCCTGGGAAATCCGCATCGACCACGGATTCCGAGAAACGATGGTGGCGTGTGCCACCACAGCCCGCCCCGGCCAGCACGGCACGTGGATCACCGAAGACGTTATTCAGGCGTACACATCCCTGCACCGCCGCGGCTATGCACACAGCGTTGAGGCCTGGTACGCGGGGGAACGCGTGGGCGGCTTGTACGGCGTGGCGCTCGGCCGCATGTTCTATGGCGAGTCGATGTTTGCGCATCGCACCGATGCTTCCAAAATCGCGCTGGCGGCGCTCTGCGCCTTCCTCGGCGGTCAGGGCGTCGCGATGATAGACTGCCAGCAGGAGACCGAGCATCTTGCGTCGCTGGGCGGCGCCCCAGTGCCGCGCGCGGCGTTTCTTGCACATGTGCGGGAAGCGGCCAATGCGCCGGCCATCGTGCCTTGGCACTTCGACAAATCGGTGCTCCGCCGGTGGACCGTGCGCAATGAGCAAGCTTAAGGAACTTCCCCTCTCAGCATTGCAGTTCTATGCAACCGCGCCCTACGCGTGCAGCTATCTGGATGGGCGCTTGGCGCGCTCCCAGGTCGCTACGCCGGCACATCTGATCAATGCCGACGTCTATTCGAAGCTTGTGCGCGCCGGCTTCCGGCGCAGCGGCATCTTCACCTACCGCCCTCATTGCGACGACTGCCATGCATGCACGCCATGCCGCGTCGTCGTTGACCAGTATTCGCCTTCCCGGGCCCAGCGCCGTGCCGCCGAGCGGCATCAAGCGCTGGAGGCGTTGGTTGCGCCACTCACTTATGTCGAAGAACACTACCAGCTCTACCTGCTGTATCAGTCGGTCCGCCATGCGGGCGGCGGCATGGATCACGACAGCCGCGATCAATACGAGCAGTTCCTGCTGCAGAGCCGCGTAAATTCGCGTTTGGTGGAGTTTCGCGAGCCGCCCGAATCGCCATCGGCGGGCAAGCTGCGCATGGTGAGCATGATCGACGTGCTCGAAGACGGGCTGTCGTCGGTCTACACGTTCTACGACCCGATCGAGCAAAAGGCGAGTTACGGGACGTACAACGTTCTGTGGCAGATCGCCCAGGCGCAGGGGCTGGATCTTCCCTACGTCTATCTCGGCTACTGGATCGAACAGAGCCGAAAGATGGCCTATAAGGCGCACTTTCAGCCGCTGGAACTGCTCGTCAACGGCGAGTGGCGGCGGTTTGAAGACGTGGCGCCGCAGGCCGCGGAATGATCAGCGCGACGTGCGGTCGATCCCGACGTCGACCACACCGTATGCGCTGATATTGGAGCTCTGGCTGTATTGATCGCGCGAAGTCGTGCACCCTGCCAACGCGCCAGCTGCGCAAGCCAACCCAGCCGCCCAGAGTGCAGTGCGTTTCCACCAAGTGGTTTTGTTCATGAGGTCGATTCCTTTCAGGGCGTGGTCGAAAGCTGCTCGGCAAGCGCCGTGTTGTTGGCCCGGACCATTCCGGGAATCAGGAACACGTCCACCAGCACCCACAGCCCGCCGATAACCGCTAGCACCCAGCCTGCAGTGTTACCCATGTCACGAAATGCGAGCCATGTGCCGCCGATGTTGGCGATGGCCTGCGCGATACCGCTGCCCGGACGCTTCAGGTAGAAGCGATGCGCCCCCAGGAAGCCCAGCAAAAACCACCACAGGTAAGCCACGCCCGAACTTTTCTTCTGGGCGTCGTACAGCATGATTTCGCGGGCGGTCTGGTTCATGGCATTGGCTGACACGGGAATAAGCGGTCAGACACTAGCACGCATCCCGCGTTCCATGTCGCCTCCCAATTACATGCTGGCGAGCTTGGCCTCGGCCTTGTCCGTCCACAAGCGCATTTCGGCCAGCAACGACGACGGCGAGAAAGAGCAGCTTTCCTCGCCAAACGACACCGCCATATCCAGCCGCTGCAGCAAAGAGCGTCGCACCTGATCGTACGCCGGCGGCAAGATCGCCAACGGTGCGAGCACGGCATCGTGGCGCCACTGCGTGAGCAAGTGTGGCAAATCGGCCGACTTTGCGTGTCGATCGAGCGCGTCGCGCAGCGTTTGGAGAGATTCAGCGGAGGTCATGCTCGGGCCTTCTTTTCACGGTACAGCTCACGGAATGTTTTGCCTGCGGGGGCCGGCATGTCGCGTGTGTCGGTCCATCCCTTGCCGACCGGCAGCGAGTGGATCAGCTTCTTGTCACCGCCCATCCAGCGCAGCATGCGCGCTGCCACCCAGGTGCCGGCGGAGTAAAACGCCGGTCGCTTTGCCATGAAGCCCCACACGCGCAAGCCAAGGCGTTCCGCTTGCGGGCGAAGTTCGCGCTCCATTTGTTTTTCGCGCAGCGTGCGCAGCAGATCCGACAGCGGGATCGACGCAGGACACACGCGATTGCATTCACCGCACAGCGTGGCCGCTTGCGGCAGATCCAGCGCATTTGACAGCCCAACGTAGCTCGGCGTCAGTACGCTGCCCATCGGGCCCGGATACACCCAGCCGTACGCATGGCCACCAATCTTCTGATAGACCGGGCAATGGTTCATGCAGGCGCCGCATCGAATGCAGCGAAGCATCTCCTGGAATTCGCCGCCGATCAGGCCGCTGCGGCCGCCGTCGACGATGACGAAGTACATATGGTCGGGGCCATCTTTCTCGCCGGGCGCGCGCGGGCCCGTGAGCAGCGAGAAATAGTTCGAGATCGCCTGCCCAGTGGCCGAGCGTGGCAGCAAGCGCATGACGGTGGCCAAGTCTTCGAGCGTCGGCAGCACCTTCTCGATGCCCGTCACGGCAACGTGCACGCGCGGCATGATCGTGCACATGCCTTCGTTGCCCTCATTGGTGACGATCGCCACGGAACCCGTCTCGGCAATGATGAAGTTGCCGCCCGTCACGCCCATGTCAGCGGACAGAAACTCGGGCCGCAGCACTTCGCGCGCCTCACGCGTCATCTCGGGAATGTCGGTCAGACGCGGCTTCTTGTGCGTCTTGGCGAAGAGATCAGCAATCTCCTCTTTATCCTTGTGCACTACCGGCGCAATAATGTGCGACGGCGGCTCGCTATCGTTGATCTGCAGGATGTACTCACCCAGATCGGTCTCGATGCTCTGCACGCCCATCTCGCCGAGCACCTGGTTCAGGCGCATCTCTTCGGTCACCATCGACTTGCTCTTGATGACCTTCTTGACGTCGTGCTGGCGGGCGATCTCTGCGACCAGGCGAGCGGCATCGGCCGTGGTTTCGGCAAACAGCACCCTGGCGCCACGGCGCGTCGCTTCCGCCTCGAACGTGGCGAGCCAGACGTCGAGGTTTTCCAGCGCACGGTTGCGGCGCTCCTTCAGCGCTTCACGCATGGCCGGAAAATCAATGTCCTGGATGGCCGCCGCGCGTGCGGTGACGAATTTGGTCGAGAGCTTGGTAAGGTTCTGCTGCAGGCGCTTGTCGGCGAGCTTCTGCTCGGCGCGTGCTTTGAATTCCATGCTGCGGACTTGCATGTGATTGCGTCTCCGTCGTGTTCGTGGCGTTGCGATTTACGCGTCGCCGGCGAGGACTTGCGCAATGTGCAGCACGCGCGTGTGCGTGTCGCCCGTACGGCGCAGCCGGCCTTCGATGTTGAGCATGCAGCCCACGTCGCCGAGCACCACCGCATCGGCGCCGCTGGCCTTGATGTTGGCGCATTTCTCATCCGCAATCGCGGTGGAGATATCGCCGTACTTGATCGAGAACGTGCCGCCGAAACCGCAGCAAGCCTCGCATGCAGGCATCTCGGTCAGTTGCACGCCCGGAAGTTTGCGGAGCAACTCGCGCGGCTGCGCTTTCACGCCAAGCTCGCGCAGACCGGAGCACGAATCGTGGTACGTCACGTGGCCGTGAAACTCCGAGTCGAGCGCTTCGATGCGTGCCACGTTGACGAGAAAATCGGTCAGCTCGTACACACGCGGCGCAAGGCGCTCATAGCGGCCCGCGAGTTCCGGATCGTCGCGAAAGAGATCGGCGTAGCCCTTGCGGATCATGCCGCCACAAGAACCGGACGGGACGACGACGTAGTCGAACTGCTCCAATTCCTTGAGCGTTTTCTCGGCCAGGTCACGGGCCAAAGGGCGATCGCCGGAGTTGTAGGCGGGCTGCCCGCAGCAGGTCTGCGCGGGCGGCACCACCACGTCGTAACCGGCCTTTTCCAGCAGCTTGAGCACTGAAAACCCGATCTCGGGCCGCATCAGATCAATCAGGCAAGTGACGAACAAACCTACGCGCATGGGAGTCTCGTGTGTTCTGCTGGAAGCCGCCATTATGCGCCTGCTGCCTCGCCTGGCGCGGGTCCGCGGGCACAGAACTTCTTCATGTCGATGGTGAGTGCGCTTCACGAGGTGGCGCCAAGCACAGTTGCTGGCCGACCGAGAAAGCCTTCGAAAATACACGGAATCATGCGTCGGGATGGTGCGCATTTTCACATCGTGGGATAGAATTTTGCATCGCATCCGCAACCCACTGCACCCATGGCAGAAGCAGACAAGGACCCCGGCAAGACGTCTATCCAGGTCATCGAACGCATGATGATGCTGCTCGACGCGCTTGCCGATCACGCCGATCCGGTCAGCCTGAAGGCGCTGTCGGCCAGCACCGGCCTGCATCCGTCCACCGCGCATCGCATCCTGAACGACATGGTGGCTTGCCGCTTCGTCGATCGCTCCGACCCGGGCAGCTACCGTCTCGGCATGCGTTTGCTGGAACTTGGCAACCTGGTCAAGGCGCGCCTGTCGGTGCGAGAAGCGGCGCTCGCGCCGATGCGCGCCCTGCACCGACTGACCGGCCAGACCGTCAACCTCTCGGTGCGTCAGGGCGATGAGATCGTCTACATCGAGCGCGCCTATTCCGAGCGCTCTGGCATGCAAGTCGTGCGCGCCATTGGCGGCCGCGCGCCGCTGCATCTGACTTCGGTTGGCAAGCTGTTCCTGGCTGCTGACGAACTGGGCCGTGTGCGCGCCTATGCGACTCGCACGGGCTTGTCTGGCCACACCCGCACCTCCATCACGGATTTGCCCAAGCTTGAACGCGAACTCAACTGGGTGCGCACCAACGGCTACGCGCGTGACAACGAAGAACTGGAACTCGGCGTGCGCTGTATCGCTGCCGGCATCTATGATGATTCGCGGCGTCTGGTCGCGGGCTTGTCGCTATCGGCACCGGCAGACCGGTTGCAGGACAGCTGGCTCGACAACCTCAAAGACACTGCACTGCAAATCTCAAAAGGGATGGGCTACACGCACGAGGACGATACGGTGCGCGCAGAGTAAGCCGCTGGCGTTGACCAACAAAAAAGCGCGCTCGATGACGCGCTTTTTTGTTGGGCGATGCCGCGGCTCAAGCGCCGTGCTGGTCCGAAGCCAGCACGGTTGCCGGCTGCGTGGACACCGGCACATTCCGCAACGGCGCTGCCGCCTGCGTGGCCGGCTCGATGTGCGGATTGCGCTCCAGCCAATTGCGCACGCGCGTGGCGTCTGCAAAACGCGTGAGGTTGCCGGCCGAATCCAGGAACACCATCACGACGTTGCGGCCATGCACGTTGGCCTGCATAACCAGGCAGCGGCCTGCCTCGTTGATGAAGCCGGTCTTCTGAAGACCGATATCCCACTCTCCGCCGCGCACCAGACGGTTGGTGTTGACGTAGTGGAGCGTGCGCCCGTTGGCGCTGACCGTATGTTCAGGCGTGGTCGTGAACTGCCGAATGAGCGGTACCTTATAGGCCGCCATCACGATCTTGGCAAGATCCTGCGCGCTCGATACATTGCTGCTCGACAGGCCGTTCGAATCGACATAGTGCGTGTCGTTCATGCCCAGCTCGCGTGCCTTGCGGTTCATGGCGGCAACGAATGCCGGACGACCGCCCGGATAGTTGCGGCCAAGTGCAGAGGCCGCACGGTTTTCCGACGACATCAGCGCCAGCAGCAGCAGGTCTTCGCGCGTGAGCATCGTGCCGAAGCGCAGGCGCGAGCCCGTGTTGCGCTCGTAGTCGCGATCTTCATCGGTAATTTCCAGCAGCTCGTCCATCGGCTGATGTGCATCGGTCACGACCAGTGCGGTCATCAGCTTGGTGATCGAGGCGATCGGCAGCACGGCCGACGAATTCTTCTGGAACAGCACTTCGCCGTTGTTCTGGTCCATCACCAGCGCGACGGAGGAGCGCAGCGCCAACGCATCGGGCGTCGCACGCAGGCCCATCGCTTCACCTAGCGTCGGCGATGCCGGCACAAACGCGGCGCGCACCGGACGAGCACCACGCTCAACCATGATCACGCGGCGCTTGCCCTTGACGGTGACGACCTTGCGGACTTTGCTGGAGGCGACTTCATCGCTGCTCGCAGCCGCGACATTGGCGCTGGCCTTGCGATTAGCGACGGTCTTGCCTTTGGATTTGGCTTTCTTGCTGGCGGCGGGTTTTTTGTCGGTCGTGGCAGCGTTGGCCACGGTAGTGACAGAGACGGCAGCGAGCGCGACGGTCATCAGCGAAACAAAGCCGAGACGTCGAAAAAATGAGGAAACAGACCGTGACATGGTTCGATCACCCGCGCGTGAGATGGCGCAAGTGTAGGCAAAAACAAAATTCTTAGCAAGATGAAGGACTTAGCTCACGGCCTTAAAGTTTGACCTGTGGAGCCTTATCATTCGGTCATCATTTCGACGCAATTGTCTGCTCATGCAGGACTGCAATCGCGAAAAAAGTTGCGCAAGGCGCACATAACGCTCAGCGAGGAATCACCAACGGATTCTGGAAGTCCCCCGTGAGTTCCGTCGCGCTTGGCGACAAACACGGTTGACAACCGGCCCCAACGGTCCCTAACAACACGCGGGCGTCATAATCCGAGTCACAGATGGAAGTCTAACGACGGATGGGCTGTATCTGTTGACATAATTCGATGACTTTCCACCGTCAATTCTCGCTTTGTCCGAATATGTGCGCCGTAGCGTTCGGGCTCCGGCGTGATGACGACATCAATCCAGGAAGCGAGTGAACTCGGAGACAGGTGCGCGCTCGGTGACGAGCGTATTTTCGATGGCAGCGCGATTCGCATAACCCATCGACATGCCGCAGACGACCATCTCGTCATCCGTCAGCCCGAGCTGCTCTGCGATGATCCGATGGAACTGCGTGAACGCGGCCTGTGGGCATGTATCGATGCCCCGAGCACGCGCGGCCACCATCACGGCTTCCAGAAACATGCCGTAATCAAGCCAGCTGCCCTGCTCCATCACGCGGTCGATTGTAAAGATGATGCCGACCGGCGCATCGAAGAACCGGAAGTTGCGCGCGTGCTGCGCGTGCATGCGCTCCTTGTCGGCGCGCCCGATGCCGAGCAGGCTGTAAAGATCCCAGCCGACCTTGCGGCGTCGGCTCTGGTACGGATCGATCCATGTGCGTGGGTAGTACGGATACTCCTCGCGATGCACCGTGTCCGCCTCCGGGTGGGCGTACGCCGCCAACACCGATTCGGACAAGCGCGCTTTCGATTCACCCGTCAGCACATAGACTTTCCACGGCTGTGTGTTGCTGCCTGACGGCGCACGGCGTGCGACATCCAGAATCGCTTCGATGTCTTCACGAGCGACTGGCGTCGGCAGGAACGCGCGTACGGAACGGCGCGAAGTGATTGCTTGATCGACGAGCTCGACTTCGGCAGAGGTGGGGCGTCGGTCGGTCATGGCGATGCGCAAAATTCAGGCGGTGATGTTGGACGCCAGCGGCTCGAGCACGGCACGCAGCGCATCGGGCAGCGCTACCGGCCGACGCGTTTCGCGGTCGACGTAGACGTGCACGAAATGGCCCTGCGCGGCCGCTTCTTGCGTGTCGCCGCGGAACAGACCCACCTCATAACGCACGCTTGTGTTGCCCAGGCGCGCAACACGCAGTCCTGCCACCACGGGGTCCGGAAACGACAGCGGCGCGAAATAGTTGCATTGCGTCTCGATGACGAGGCCGATGGTGTTGCTGTGCTCGGGGTTCAGCACGCCCTGCTCGATCAAATAGGCGTTCACCACGGTGTCGAAGTAGCTGTAATAGACGACGTTGTTGACGTGACCGTAGACGTCGTTGTCCATCCAGCGCGTGGTGATGGTATGGAAGTGGCGGTAGTCGTCGCGCGTCTGACGGGGCGTGCTCATGGGCGGCAGGCAGGTGGCAGTGGAAAGCGATCAGGATACGCCAGCCGCTCCAACCCGGTCACTTGCGGATGACGAGCGCCACACCGCACGCGGCGATGACCATGCCCAGCGCCGCGAGCGGCGGAAAACGCTCGCCGAACAGCGCCCACGCCATCACGGCGGTCGTGGGCGGCGTGAGATACAGAAGCGACGTCACCTTGGTGGCCGCGCCCTTGCGGATCAGCACAAACAGCAGCGAGATCGCGCCGATCGACAGTGCCAGCACGGACCACACCAGCGAGCCGATCATCGGCAGCGTCCAATGCACCTCGCGCGTTTCAAACAGGAACATGAACGGGAGACACAGCAGCGCCGACGCCCCGAACTGGATACACGCACCCATCCGCAGGTCGAACACCGGGCAATGGCGCTTTTGATACAGCGTGCCAATGGTGATCGACAGCAACGCACCCACGCACAGCGCAAGCGTCGTCACGCCGACGCCTGCCAGGTGCAGCTTGTTCGCCACCACCAGCCCCACGCCGGCGATGCCGCAAAGCAACCCCAGCCATTGGCGATTCGACACACGCTCGCCGCGCATTGATACATACAGCGCAGTCAGAATCGGCTGCATGCCGACGATCAACGCGGTCATCCCAGCCGGCATGCCGAGCTTGACCGCGGCCCAGACGCCCGCCAGATAGCCCCATTGCATCAACAAACCGGCCACCGCGATGTGGCCGACGGCCGCCCAGTCGGTGTCGCCCGTGCCGGCGCGACGCGGCACCGGTACGCGCGCAAGCCAGACCAGGGGCAGCAGGCACACCAACACGCCCACGAAGCGCAAAAACAGGAACGTGATCGGCTCCGCGTACGGCATCCCGTACTTGGCCACGATAAAGCCCGTGCTCCAGATCAGCACGAACAGCCACGGCATGGCGACGACAAACAGGGAGTCGCGCGCGGAGCCGGACGCGACGGAAGACACTTGCGTCATGCGGAAAGCGGAAGAGAGGTCGATGCGCCAGCGCCCTCGTCGCGTGCTGCCCAGCGCTGTGCGTGGCGGGCAGCCAGGGCGATGGTCTGCGCGTGGACGGCCACGGTATCGTCGATATTGTTGCCGTAGCCGCCCGCCATGGTAACGGCAACCGGTATGCGCCGTTGATACGCGAAATCGAAGACTTCCTGATCGCGCCGGGCCAAGCCCTGCAGCGTCAGTTTGAGCCGGCCGAGCCGATCGCCCTCGTGCGGATCTGCGCCGGCCAGATAGATGATCAACTGCGGCTTGAAGCGCCCGGCCAGGATGTCGAGTGCGCCGGTCAGCGCTTGCAAATAGTCTTCGTCGCCGCAGCCATCGTGCAGACCGACATCCAGGTCTGACGCCTCCTTGCGGAACGGATAGTTTTTTTCGCCGTGCAGCGACAAGGTGAAAACCGTGGCGTCATCGCGCAGGATGGATGCCGTGCCATTGCCCTGATGTACGTCTAGATCGACGATTGCGACCGGAAAATCCCCCGGCGTCCTGCCGGATTGGCGCTGGATCCAGCGGGAAGCGATGGCTGCGTCGTTGAATACACAGAAACCGCCGCCCTTGTCCGCATAGGCATGGTGCGTGCCACCCGCGAGGTTGACGGCAATGCCATCGGCCAGCGCTGCGTCACATGCGGCCATCGTGGCGCCGGCCGAACGACGGCTGCGCTCGACCATTTCCGGCGACCAGGGAAACCCGATCTCCCGCTGGCGCGCGGGGTCAAGCCGACCGGCGCTTACCGCCTCAACATATTCAAACGTGTGCGCCAGCAGCAACGCATCGTCATCCGCCCGCGGCGCCTCCTGCATGGATAGCCCTGGCACGTCGGCCAGAACCCGTGCGCGCAGGTCGCTGTACTTGCGCATTGGAAACCGATGGCCCGGCGGCAACGGCAATACAAAGTGGTCGGTGTAGAACGCCCGCATGTGAATAACAAATCGCAACGCAACAAAAATAGCACCCGGGCGCATCCTAACCTAGGCTGCACTCGTGTGTTTTTTGAGACGGAATTACGGCCGAAAGGGGTCGACGGCACCCCACGTGCACCAAGAGCGCGCATTTTCCTGCCACAAAAAATTACGCCAAACGGTTGGTCACGCAATTCCTGTGCACGAAAAATCAGGGAATTCTGATTTTTGTGCGATGCACAAAGAACGCTTGACACTGATTTGCCATTCAACAACAATGAAATTGTTGCGATGCACCATTCCGAATTCATCGCGATGTCGCCTGGAAGGCCCGACGCAGACCGTCATGCTTTGTACATCTGGGCGATCTAAATTTTCATTTTGATTCCCCACCCACCTTTGTATTTGGAGAGACAACATGCTGACTCAGGAACAGATCGCTGCGGCGCACAAGGCCAACCTGGAAACGTTCTTCGGTCTGACCAACAAGGCTTTTGAAGGCGTCGAAAAGCTGGTCGAACTGAACCTGCAGGTCGTCAAGGCTACCCTGGCCGAGAACGTCGAACACGCCAAGAAGGCACTGACCGCCAAGGACGCCCAAGAGTTGCTGTCGGTGCAAACCGCCGCAGTGCAGCCGCTGGCTGAAAAGGTTCTGGCTTACAGCCGCCACCTGTACGAAATCGCTTCGGACACGCAAACTGAATTCAGCAAGGCTGCTGAAGCGCAAATCGCTGAAAACAGCCGCAAGCTGCAAGCGCTGGTCGACAACGTGTCGAAGAACGCTCCGGCCGGTTCGGAATCGGCAGTTGCCCTGGTGAAGTCGGCTCTGTCGGCCGCCAACAACGCTTACGACTCGGTGCAGAAGGCCACCAAGCAAGCTGTGGAACTGGCTGAAAGCAACTTCCACGCTGCTGCCAACGCTGCCAGCAAGGCAACCGCTCAAGCATCGGCTCAAGCGCGCGCTGCCACCGGCAAGAAGTCGGCAACGACCGCTGCGTAAGCGCTAAGCTACTGTCTTTAGTCCTCCGGCTGTTGAAGCGGGCCTCCTTCGGGAGGCCCGTTTTGTTTTGGCCGTCGAGCCATCCTCCAAACTCAACGTTTGCGTGCATTTGCGCGGAACCCAAACGCGCGGCCGCTGGTCCATTCCACCGTGTTCGTTGGATTGTCTCCTCGGTCCCGCTACCGAAACCTGTCCTCAGTGGTGATCAGTGGGTACCTTTAGCCCGGCTTCGGCCGGGTTTTTTGTGTGTGCCTGAAACGTGTCGTCCCTTCAAATTGCGAACTTTGCAGGCGGCCGGCGCTCCATTCTGTATTGCGGCCCACCGTTTTTTTCTCCGTCCCAATGTCTCGCGAATCTCTGGCCAAGCGCAGTCTGATCGTCGTGGCGGCGCTTTTCCTGCTGCTAGAAGAGTGGATCTGGAAGGCCATGCAGCGGGCGACCGCCCGTTTGGCGACGCATCCCTGGGTCCAGGCGGCAGAGCGGAAGTTGGCCGAACTGGAGCCCATCGAGGCCCTCTGCGCCTTTGCCCTACCGATGCTGGCGTTGCTGCCGTTCAAGCTGGCTGCCGTCTACGTGCTGGCGCGGGGCCATCTCTTTGCAGGCACGTTGGTTCTGGTCGCAGCCAAAATCGTCAGCACGGGGCTGGGCGTGCGCATCTATTCCGCCGTGCGCCCACAGTTGCACACGATCGCCTGGTATACCCGCTGGGAATCCGCGTTCCTGGCGTGGAAGCAGCGCATGTTGGCCGCCCTGCAGGCAACACCGACCTGGCAAGCCTTGCAGGTACGAATTGCTGTCTGGCGCGCCCGTCGACATGGGACGATGCAGCAGGTGTGGCGCCGCCTGATCGCGGCGGTGCGCCTGCTACGCCGGCATCGGCGCCCAGCCGAGCCTCGGCACTGACCTGCCGCCGATCATCCCAAACAAAAGGGCCGCCCATTCGAGCGGCCCTTTTGCTTGCCAGCCGGATCCGGAGTTAACTCCAAAACTTGGCGGTTAATTGCAACTCAACGCTTACGAGCCGGCGGCACGTCCGTGCACACACCCTCGTAGATTTCCGCAGCCATGCCCACCGACTCACCCAGCGTCGGATGCGGATGGATGGTCTTGCCGATATCCACGGCGTCTGCGCCCATCTCGATGGCCAGGCAGATTTCGCCGATCAAGTCGCCGGCGTGCGTGCCAACGATGCCGCCACCGATGATGCGGTGGGTTTCCTCGTCGAAGATCAGCTTGGTGAAACCCTCGTCGCGGCCGTTGGCAATGGCCCGGCCCGAAGCCGCCCAAGGGAACACGCCCTTGCCATACTTGATGCCCTGCGCCTTGCACTGCTCTTCGGTCAGCCCTGCCCAAGCCACTTCCGGATCGGTATAGGCCACCGACGGAATCTGCTTGGCATCGAAATACGCCTTCTCGCCGTGTGCGGCTTCCGCTGCCACGTGGCCTTCGTGCACGGCCTTGTGTGCCAGCATCGGCTGCCCGACGATGTCGCCGATCGCGAAGATGTGCGGCACATTCGTGCGCTGCTGCTTGTCGACGTCGATGAAGCCACGGTCCGTCACGGCCACGCCGGCCTTTTCTGCGCCGATGCGCTTGCCATTCGGCGCGCGGCCCACTGCCACCAGTACCATGTCATAGCGTTGCGGCTCGGCCGGTGCGGCTTCGCCCTCGAACTTGACATAGATGCCGTCCGGCTTGGCTTCCACCCCGACCGTCTTGGTCTTGAGCATGACCTTGTCGAAGCGGCCCTTGTTCATCTTGTCCCACACCTTGACGAGGTCGCGGTCAGCGCCCTGCATCAGGCCGTCGAGCATTTCCACCACGTCGATGCGGGCGCCGAGCGTGCTATACACCGTGGCCATTTCCAGGCCGATGATGCCGCCGCCGATGACCAGCATCTTGGCCGGCACTTCGCGCAACTCCAGCGCGCCGGTCGAATCGACGATGCGCGGATCTTCCGGGATGAAGGGCAGCTTCACGGCCTCGCTGCCTGCAGCGATGATCGCCTTGGCAAAACGGATGACTTTCTTCTCGCCCGTCGCTGCCTTGCCGTCGCCGTCCGTCAACTGCACTTCGAGGTGGTTCGGGTCAAGGAACGCGCCGACGCCTCGCACGACCTGCACCTTGCGCGCCTTGGCCATGCCGGCCAGCCCGCCGGTCAGCTTGCCGATCACGGACTCCTTGTGCTTGCGCAGCTGGTTGATATCAACCGTGGGTTCGCTGTAGACAATGCCGTGTGCGGCCATGGCCTTGACTTCCTCCATGACAGCCGCGGTGTGCAGCAGCGCCTTCGACGGGATACAGCCCACGTTCAGGCAAACGCCGCCCAGCGTGGAGAAGCGCTCCACCAGCACAGTGCTCATGCCGAGATCCGCGCTGCGGAAGGCGGCCGAATAACCGCCGGGGCCCGAGCCAAGGACGAGCATCTCGCATTCGATATCAGCGCCGCCGGCATGCTTGCTCGCTTGCGGTGCGGGGGCCGATGCGGCCGGCGCAGCAGCGGGCGTTGCGGCCGGAGCCGGTGCTTGCGCAGGCGCCGGAGCCGCCGCCGCGC
The DNA here is from genome assembly GCF_016466415.2 of Ralstonia pickettii. NCBI lineage: Bacteria > Pseudomonadati > Pseudomonadota > Betaproteobacteria > Burkholderiales > Burkholderiaceae > Ralstonia > Ralstonia pickettii. The sequence goes on from NZ_CP066771.1 coordinate 1,653,502, forward strand.
CCGCTTCCGCCGTGGCGATCACCGTGCCTTGGCTGACCTTATCGCCCACCTTGATCTTGACTTCGACGATCTTGCCAGCCACATCCGACGGCACGTCCATGGTGGCCTTGTCGGTTTCCAGCGTGATCAGCGCCTGATCGACGGTGACAGCATCGCCCGCCTTCACCATCACTTCAATGACGTCCACATCCTTGTAGTCGCCGATGTCCGGCACCTTGATTTCCACCACGCTCATTCCTGACTCCTTGTTCTTGTCGTCGGCACCCGGCATCGCCCGGGCCCGCTGACGCTTTTCAATCCTGCAGACGGACTGTGTGCACTTCGATCGGGCCGCCCGAACTCTTGTCGAACTCCACGCCTGCCGATACGCCCACCTGTGCAACGTCCGCCGCCGACTTGCCCGGCATGTCGAACACCGCCGACATGGCCCCCAGCGCGAAATTACGCCCGGAGCCGATGCCCCAGAAGCGATCGAACGAAAACACCTCGCGGTACGAATAGACGCCGTAGATGCCGGTGGCGTTGGCGATCAGGCAGGTGATCTGCGACGACTCGTAAGGGTCATCGTCGTCTTCCTTGGTGTTGACGAAATACTCGTCCTTGAGCTTTTCGTGCACTTTCAGAAAGGTCCGGAAGACGTCGTCGCGCGTGCCGAGGCGGCATTCATCGGCCAGCCCCGTCAGCAGGCTGCGCATGACCGGAAAGTGGGCCGTCGTGCCCGCCAGCGCGATCAGCGAATCGCCCACCTGGAAGATCTTCTGGTTCTGCTCGTAACCGCGCGCCAGGCGCGTATCGCCGAACGTCACCAGCGAATCGGCCGCAATCGCCACTTCGCCGTCTTTCTTGACCACCACGCACGTCGTCATGTCGTCCTCGCCATCAGTCCACTGACCAGTCCGCCGACCGCTGCAAACCCAACCGGGCCGGCACGCACAGGCCCGAAGCCAAATGCGTGCCGCGCCCGCGTGGGCTTACAGGCTGACGCGGCGGAAGTCCGCCAGCACGCTGGCCAGATACGCGTTGAAGCGCGCAGCCTCGGCGCCGTCGATCACGCGGTGATCGTACGACAGCGACAGCGGCAGCGTCAGGCGCGGCACGAACTGCTTGCCGTCCCACACCGGCTTCTGATAACCGCGCGACAGGCCGAGGATGGCCACTTCCGGTGCGTTGATGATCGGCGTGAAATGCGTACCGCCAATGCCGCCCAGCGACGAGATCGAGAAGCAGCCGCCCTGCATCTGGTCCGGCTTGAGTTTGCCTTCGCGGGCTGCCTTCGACAGATCGGCCATTTCCTTCGCGATGTCGATCAGGCCCTTCTTGTCCGCATCGCGGATCACCGGCACCACCAGCCCATTCGGCGTATCGGCCGCAAAGCCAATGTGGAAATACTGCTTGAAGACAAGGTTGTCGCCGTCCAGGCTCGCGTTGAAGGTCGGGAACTTCTTCAGCGCACCCACGACTGCCTTGATCACAAACGCCAGCATCGTGAACTTCACGCCGGCCTTTTCGTGGTCCTTGTTCATCTGCACGCGGAAGGCTTCCAGCTCGGTGATGTCCGCTTCGTCGTTGTTGGTGACGTGCGGGATCATGACCCAGTTGCGGTGCAGGTTCGCACCGGAAATCTTCTTGATGCGCGACAGCGGCTTCGGATCGACCGGGCCGAACTTGGTGAAGTCGACCTTCGGCCATGGCAGCAGATTCAGTTCGCCACCGCCAGCCGGTGCGCCGGCCGCAGCCTTGCCCGGCGCAGCGGCTTGGCCGCTCATCACGCCCTTGACATAGCGCTGCACGTCTTCCTGCGTGATACGGTTCTTAGGACCTGTACCGCCCACGAGATTCACGTTGACGCCCAGCTCACGCGCGTACTTGCGCACCGAGGGGCTGGCGTGGGCAGCCTTGCCCACTGTACCGACGGTGTCGGCGGTGTACGTAGCGGGCGCTGCGGCCGGAACAGCTGCGGGCGCAGCCGCCGGGGCCGGGCTCGGAGCAGCCGCAGCCGGTGCGGCTGTGGGTGCCGATGCTGGAGCTTGAGCAGGCGCCGGCGCAGCAGCAGCGCCCGCGCCTTCCAGCACGACGATCAGCGTGCCTTGCGACACGGCATCGCCCACCTTCACACGGATGTCCTTGACGGTACCGGCGGCCGGCGACGGTACATCCATCGTGGCCTTGTCCGACTCCAGCGTGATCAGCGACTGCTCGGCTTCCACCTTGTCGCCCACCTTCACGCTGATCTCGATCACAGGCACGTCGGTGTAGTCGCCGATATCCGGCACTTTCACTTCGATCGTGCCGCCACCAGCAGCAGCCGGCGCAGGGGCCGGCGCTTGCGCGGCCGGTGCGGGTGCCGGTGCAGCAGCGGCCGGAACCGGTGCGGGCGCAGCTTGGGGTGCCGGGGCCGGTGCGGCAGCAGCGCCCTGCTCTTCGAGCAGCAGCACCAGCGAGCCTTCCGACACGGCGTCACCCACTTTGATCTTCACTTCCTTGACGACGCCGCTCTTGGGCGAGGGCACGTCCATGGTCGCCTTGTCCGATTCCAGCGTAACCAGGGAATCTTCGGCATTGACGCTATCGCCCGCCTTGACCAGCACTTCGATCACCGGGACGTCTTTGTAGTCGCCGATGTCCGGCACCTTGATTTCTACGACTTGACTCATTCTTCTGTCTCCAGAGGTCTGGCGGCGAGAGCATCCGGCGGCGGACACGCGTTGCCCCGCAGGCTACCGCATCGTGCTGGCAATTGCACGTTGCGGGAAGTCTGTCGGGGCGGTGCCCGGCCGGGACGCAACCCGCGCGCCCGGCGGCTCCGTTATACGGTCATCGGGTTGGGCTTGTTCGGATCGAGGTTGTACTTCTTCAGTGCCTCGGCCACCTTTTCGCGCGGCAGCACGCCTTCGTCGGCGAGCGCCTTGAGCGACGCGACCGTCACCCAGTAGCGATCCACCTCGAAGAAGTGGCGCAGCTTCTCGCGGGTATCCGAACGGCCGAAGCCGTCGGTGCCCAGCACCACGTAGCGACGCGGCACGAAAGCGCGGATCTGCTCGGCGAAGGTGCGGACGTAGTCGGTCGATGCGATAACCGGGCCGCGTGCGTTCTTGAGCAGCTTCTCGACGTGCGACTCGCGTTGCGGCTCGGTCGGGTTGAGCAGGTTCCAGCGTGCGATGGCGTTGCCTTCGCGGGCCAGCTCGGTAAAGCTCGGGCAACCCCACAGGTCGGACTCAACGCCCCAGTCCTTCTTCAGCAGATCGGCAGCGGCAATCACTTCACGGAAGATCGTGCCCGAACCCAGCAGTTGCACGCGCGGTGCATTGCTGTTTTCGACGCCCTTCTTGAACTGGTACATCCCCTTGATGATGTCGGCCTCGACACCCGCCGGCATTTCGGGGTGCTCGTAGTTCTCGTTCATCACCGTCAGGTAGTAATAAACGTCTTCCTGCTCGACATACATGCGGCGCAGGCCGTCTTGCACCACCACCGCCAGTTCGTACTGGAAGGTCGGGTCATACGAGATGCAGTTCGGGATGGCAGCGTGGTACACGTGCGAGTGGCCGTCTTCGTGCTGCAGGCCTTCGCCGTTCAGCGTGGTGCGGCCAGCGGTGCCGCCCAGCAGGAAGCCGCGCGAGCGCATGTCGCCCGCGGCCCAGCACAGATCGCCGATACGCTGGATGCCGAACATCGAGTAGTAGATGTAGAACGGAATCATCGCCACGCCATGCGTGGAATACGACGTTGCGGCCGCGATCCAGTCGCACATGGCGCCAGCTTCGTTGATGCCTTCCTGCAGCACCTGACCCGTCTGCGATTCCTTGTAGAACATCAGCTGGTCGTGATCCTGCGGCACGTACTTCTGGCCTTCCTGGTTCCAGATACCAACCTGGCGGAACAGGCCTTCCATGCCGAACGTGCGCGACTCATCCGGCACGATGGGCACGACGTGCTTACCGATGTTCTTGTCTTTCAGCAGGATGTTCAGAATGCGCACGAAGGCCATCGTCGTGGACACTTCGCGGCCTTCACCGGTGGCCTTGAGCAACGCGTCAAACGCAGACAGCGCCGGAATTTGCAGCGCGTCGGCCTTCTGGCGACGGGCCGGCAGGTAGCCGCCGAGGTCCATGCGCGCCTTGCGCATGTATTCCAGTTCCTTCGAGCCTTCTTCGAACTTGACGTACGGAACATGCTCGAGCTGATCGTCGGCAACCGGAATGTTGAAGCGATCACGCAGCTTGCGGATGGCATCCACCGGCATCTTCTTCTGCTGGTGGGCGATGTTCATCGCTTCGCCGGCTTCGCCCATGCCATAGCCCTTGATGGTCTTGGCGAGAATGACGGTCGGCTGGCCCTTGTGGTTGGTCGCCGACTGGAACGCCGCGTAGATCTTGTGCGGATCATGGCCGCCGCGGTTCAGTGCCCAGATGTCGTCGTCGGACCAATCGGCCACCATAGCCTTGAGTTCCGGGGTGTTGAAGAAGTGCTCGCGCACATAGGCGCCGCTCTTCGACTTGAAGGTCTGGTACTCGCCGTCGACGCATTCCATCATGCGGCTCATCAGCAGCCCCTTGGTATCGCGGGCGAGCAGCTGATCCCAACGGCTGCCCCAGATGACCTTGATGACGTTCCAGCCGGCGCCGCGGAATTCCGATTCCAGCTCCTGGATGATCTTGCCGTTGCCGCGCACCGGACCGTCCAGGCGCTGCAGGTTGCAGTTGATCACGAAGACTAGGTTATCCAGCTTTTCACGGCCGGCCATGCCGATCGCGCCCAGCGATTCCGGCTCGTCGGTTTCGCCGTCGCCCAGGAACGCCCAGACCTTGCGGTTTTCCCAGTTCTGGATCAGGCCGCGGCTGGCCAGATACTTGGTGAAGCGCGCCTGGTAGATCGCCATGATCGGGCCCAGGCCCATCGACACGGTCGGGAACTGCCAGAAATCCGGCATCAGCCACGGGTGCGGGTACGACGAGATGCCCTTGCCGTCCACTTCCTGACGGAAGTTGTCGAGTTGCTCCTCGGTCAGGCGGCCCAGCAGGAATGCGCGCGAATACACGCCCGGCGCCGAGTGGCCCTGCACGAAGACCATGTCGCCGCCGTGCTTGTCCGACGGGGCGTGCCAGAAGTGGTTGTAGCCGACGTCATACAGCGTGGCCGCCGAAGCGAACGACGAGATATGGCCGCCTACGTTGGTGTCCTTGTTCGCGCGCAGCACCATCGCCATGGCGTTCCAGCGCGTATACGAACGGATGCGGTGCTCGATTTCCTGGTTGCCAGGAATGCGGTCCTGGTTCTCGACCGGGATCGTGTTGATGTACGGGGTTTCTGCGTGCAGCGGAGACGTCACGCCGTTGATGCGTGCGTACTCGATCTGCTTATCAAGGAGGAATGCCGCGCGCTGCGGGCCTTCCGCGCCGATGACGCCTTGCAGCGCCTCCAGCCATTCCTTGGTTTCCTGGGGATCAACGTCGCTGGCGCTCGTGGCACCCAGGACTTGTTCTGGTACGGCCGACATGGCGGTCTCCTTGGTAGCAGTAACGGTAGTTGCGTCTCTTGTGAGGCGCCCACTGGCACGCGCGTTCACACGCACGCAAGGGCCACCCCGACTTTTGCGCTGATTCTATGGGCACCCGCAAACGCAGCACAAGCGGAATTTTCAAATTGCGATATGGTTTTTTATAATGTGGAATATTGCCGCGACGCAAAACAAATCACTTTTGACATTGCAGCGCAGCATTTTCCGAGCGAACAAGACACCTCACCAAGCGGTTTCCCCAAGCGACCCGCAGGTTGATTGCCGTTACACTTAGTTTTGCGCAGTTGCACAGATGTCCACTCCCTTACCTCCGCAGAATTCCGGCGTTCGTCCGCCCATCATGCTTGCCCCCTCCCACGCTTCGCAGGACCCGGCCGCCAAGTCCGAGCCGTCAACGCCTGCGGCGCCTGCGCCCATTTCCGTGAACGCGTCCGAACAGCCGTCGGACGAGGCCGTTCACCCGAACATGCCCCGCCGCCTGTGGCTGACCCGCCTGGGCCGGCTGTGGACGACCAACTGGTTCATGTTCATCCCGCTGGTGGCAATCGTCCTGTTTGCTGGCGCGATGATTTTCATCCTGTATCAGTTGCACGCCACGGAGGTGCAGCAGCAGCGCGACGCTCTCTACCGCGATGCGGCCTGGGCCGAGCAGAAGGTTCGTCTGTCCCTGCAGAGCAACCAGGATCAGGTGGCCGCCCTGGCACGCGACATCGGTGCTGCGCAGCTTGACCCGAGCGCGTATCGCGATGCTGCCCGCCAGCTTCTGCGTGAGAACCCGGAACTGGTCTTCATCAATTGGCTGGATGCGACGCGCCGCCCGCGCTGGGCGTTCCCGTCCACTTCCGAATTCACCGCGCGCGTGCGCGAGACGCGCGACCATCCGCTCGAACCCGAAATCCAATCCGCCTACGACGCTGCCCGCGAGACGCAGCGCGCCGTCTACTCCCGCCCCATCCAGAACGAGCGCGGCGAGAGCTTCATGCTCATGGAAGTTCCGATCGTGCGCGACAACGAATTCCTGGGCACGGTGGGCGCCATGTATTCGGTCACGGGCATCCTCACGCAGCTGCTGCCGGGCGAGCTGACCGACCGGTATCGCTTCTCGCTGGTCGACAAGAACAACGTGGTCCGCGCGAGCACGTCGTTGCGGCCGGTGCCCAAGGCCGCCGCGTCGTACGAAGTGCTGCTGGACCCCCCGGGGCATTCGCTGTCGTTGCGGGCCGAGGCGTATCCGGCGCCGTCCAACCTGCCCAACAACATGCTGATGTGGCTGGTGGCCGGCCTCTCTTGCTTCGTGATCTGGAGCCTGTGGAGCGTGTGGCGGCACACCAGCCGCCGCTCCGAAGCGCAGCGCGCACTGCTGGCGGAAACGTCATTTCGCCGCGCTATGGAAAACTCCATGGTGATCGGCATGCGCTCGCTCGACCTCAACGGCCGCATCACCTACGTGAACCCCGCGTTCTGCCGCATGATCGGCTGGACCGAAGCCGAGCTGGTGGGGCGCATGCCGCCGTTCCCGTATTGGCCGCCCAACGAGATCGGCGAGATGCAGAAGCACATCGAGCTGACCCTGCGCGGCAAGGCGCCCGCCAACGGTATGGAATTGCGCATGATGCGCCGCGACGGCACGAGCTTCTATGCGCGGATGTACGTTTCGCCGCTGATCGACGCGCGCGGCCGGCACACCGGCTGGATGAGTTCCATCACGGACATCACCGAACCCAAGCGCGCCCGCGAAGACCTCGCCGCTGCGCACGACCGCTTCACCACGGTGCTGGAGAGCCTGGATGCGGCCGTGTCGGTACTCTCGACCGACAAGGCCGAACTGCTGTTCGCCAACCGCTACTACCGCCAGCTCTTCGGCTGGGAAGCGTTCGGCCATCTGCAGCTCTCCGGCAACGACGTCAACACCGAAGACGTTTCCAGCGATGCGCTCGACCTGGTGGATGCCTACGCCGGCCTGCCGGCCTCCGAACTGACGCCGCACGCCGCAGATGCACGTGAAATCTACGTGCCGTCGATGCAGAAATGGTTCGAGGTGCGCCGCCGCTACATCCAGTGGGTGGACGGACACCTTGCGCAGATGCAGATCGCCACCGACATCACGGTGCGCAAGGCCGCTGAAGAAATGACGCGCCAGCACGAAGAACGCCTGCAGTTCACCAGCCGCCTGACGACGATGGGCGAGATGGCCTCGTCGCTGGCCCACGAGCTGAACCAACCGCTGGCGGCCATCAACAACTACTGCATGGGTGCGGTGGGCCGCCTGAAATCGGGGCGCAGCACGCCGGAAGAGCTGATCCCTGTGCTGGAAAAGACCTCCGCCCAGGCAGTACGTGCCGGCACCATCATCCAGCGCATCCGCGGTTTCGTGAAGCGCAGCCAGCCGCAGCGGCGCGAGTCAGACCTGCGCGATATCGTGGCGGACGCGGTGGGCCTGGCCGAACTGGAAGCCACCCGGCGCGGCATCACCATCCTCACGCGCCTGCCGGGCGATCTGCCGCCCTTGTATGTCGATCCGGTGCTGATCGAGCAGGTGCTCGTCAACTTGCTCAAGAATGCCGCCGAAGCCATGGCCGCCCACCCGCGCCTGCGCGCTGCCAGCGTCCTGCGGCTGCACGCCAACCTGATCAACGATCCGGAAAATTCCGTGCTGATCGAGGTGATCGACCAGGGCCCGGGCGTGGACGACAGCACCAAGGAGCGGCTGTTCGAGCCGTTCTTCAGTACAAAATCCGACGGCATGGGTATGGGGCTGAACATCTGCCGCTCCATCATAGAATCCCACCTCGGCAGGCTCTGGGTAGAAAACAACGCCGATGGCATCGGCTGTACGTTTAAAATCATCCTGCCGCTGAATCCGCTGTAAATCGTTTTTAAAACATAGAACGTAGACCGAGGACTCCTCCATGAGCACAACGCCCGCCGCAGTTGCGCCGCGCAACGAAACCGTGTTCGTCGTCGACGACGATGAAGCCATGCGTGACTCGTTGACGTGGCTGCTCGAAGGCAACGGCTACACCGTCCGCACCTACCGCAGCGCAGAAGAATTCCTGGTCGACGACAAGCGCGGCGAAGGTGTCGGCTGCCTGATCCTCGACGTGCGCATGCAAGGCATGAGCGGCCCCGAGCTGCAAGATCGCCTGTTGGCAGAGAACAACCGCATGCCGATCGTCTTCGTCACGGGCCACGGCGACGTGCCGTTGGCCGTGTCGACCATGAAGAAAGGCGCGGTCGACTTCATTGAAAAGCCGTTCGACGAATCCGAACTGCGCGAGCTGGTGGAACGCATGCTCAGCAAGGCGCGCAGCGAAGACTCGGTCGCCCGCGAGCAAAAGGCCGCCAAGGACCTGCTCAGCCGCCTGACCACACGCGAGCAGCAGGTGCTGGAGCGCATCGTCGCCGGGCGTCTGAACAAGCAGATTGCCGACGATCTGGGCATTTCCATCAAGACGGTGGAAGCACACCGTGCCAACATCATGGAAAAGCTCAACGTGAATACGGTGGCAGACTTGTTGCGCCTCGCCCTGTCTCGCAACGCCTGATTCGGCCGCAGGAACGGTCCAGCGCTCATTGGTGCGGCTGGAAGGAAGGCGGCGATTTATAATCGCGGTTTGCCCTCTCCCTCCTCCGCCCAGCCATGACCGCCCAACTCATTGACGGCAACGCGCTTGCCAAACAACTCCGCGCCGAGGCCGCACAACGCGCAGCGGCCCTGACCGCGCGCGGCCACCAGCCTGGCCTCGCCGTCATCCTCGTCGGCGAAGATCCGGCCAGCCAGGTGTATGTGCGCAACAAGATCAAGGCGTGCGAAGACAACGGCTTTCTGTCCAGCTTCGACCGCTACCCGGCTGACTTGTCCGAAGCCGACCTGCTCGGCCGCATCGACGCGCTGAACCGCGACCCGCGCATCCACGGCATCCTGGTCCAGCTGCCGCTGCCCAAGCACATCGACAGCCACAAGGTGCTCGAAGCCATCGCGCCCGAGAAAGACGTGGATGGTTTCCACGTGGCCAATGCCGGCGCGCTGATGACGGGCGCCCCGCTGTTCCGCCCGTGCACGCCGTACGGCTGCATGAAGATGCTGGAATCGATCAACTACCCGGTGCGCGGCGCCAATGCGGTGGTGGTCGGCGCCTCGAACATCGTCGGCAAGCCGATGGCGATGCTGCTGCTGCAAGCCGGCGCCACCATCACGATCTGCAACAGCAAGACGCGCGATCTGGCCGCGCACACGCGTGAGGCCGACATCATCGTGGCCGCCGTGGGCCGCCGCAACATCATCACCGCCGACATGGTCAAGCCGGGCGCCGTCGTCATCGATGTCGGCATGAACCGCGACGATGCCGGCAAGCTGTGCGGCGACGTCGACTTTGCCGGCGTCAAGGAAGTCGCCGGCTACATCACGCCTGTTCCGGGCGGTGTCGGTCCGATGACGATCACCATGCTGCTGATCAACACCCTGGAAGCCGCCGAGCGCGCTGCTGAAGGAGCCGCGCTGGCGGCGTAAGCTTCACCTTGATCCAGTTGGAAACGGAAAAAGCGTCCCCACCTCTTGGATCGGACGCTTTTTTTGTCCCCCGATTTTCTCTACCGAGCCCGCCATGACCGACATTTCGCCCAAGGTTGCCACTCCGGCCAACAATCCGCTGCTCGATTTTTCTGGTCTGCCGCGCTTTGCGGACATCCGCCCGGAACACATCACGCCGGCCGTCGACGTGCTGCTCGAGCGTGCCGCATCCGCGGTGGCGCAGGTCAAGGACCCGGCCACGCCCGTGAGCTGGAACACCGTCGTCACCGCACTCGAAGACGCCACCGAACCGCTGGGCCGCGCCTGGGGCATCGTCAGCCACCTGAGCGCCGTCGCCGACACGCCCGAGCTGCGCGAAGCGCATGCCGCCAATCTGCCCCGCGTGACCGAATTCTGGTCGGGCCTCGGTCAGGATCTGGAACTATTCGAAAAGTACAAGGCGATTGCCGACAGCGCGGAATACGCCACGCTGTCGCCCGCGCGCAAGAAGCTGCTTGAGAACGAACTGCGCGGTTTCCGCCTGGGCGGTGCAGAACTGCCCGAAGACCAGAAGCCGCGCTTTGCCGCCATCCAAGAGCAGCAGGCGCAACTGACCAAGGCCTTCAGCGACCACGTCCTGGATGCGACCAACGCCTACGCACTCGTCATCGACGACGAAGCGCGCCTCGCCGGCCTGCCCGACGACGCCAAGCAGGCTGCGCAGGAAGCTGCACGCCGCGACAACCCTGATGCGACGGGCTGGAAGTTCTCGCTGCACTTCCCGTCGTATTTCCCGGTGCTGCAATACGCGGATGACCGCGCGCTGCGCCGCACGCTGTACGAAGCCAACGTCACGCGTGCGTCCGAACTGGGCGCGCAGTACGGCGGCGGCAAGGCCGAGTGGGACAACACCGCCAACATGGCCGAGCAGCTCACGCTGCGCACCGAAGAAGCGCACATGCTGGGCTATCGCAATTTCGGCGAAGTGTCGCTGGTGCCGAAGATGGCCGACTCGCCCGAAGACGTGCTGCGCTTCCTGGAGGAGCTGGCTGACCGCGCCCGTCCGTTCGCCGAGAAGGACTGGGAAGAGTTGCAGGCGTTCGCCAAGACCACGCTCGGCATCGACAAACTCGAACCGTGGGACATGGCCTACGCGTCGGAAAAGCTGCGCGAAGCGCGCTACGCGTTTTCCGAGCAGGAGGTGAAGCAGTACTTCCCGGAACCTGCCGTGCTGGATGGCTTGTTCAACGTCGTGCAGACGCTGTTCTCGGTGAAGATCCTGCCGGAGGCGGCCGAGGTATGGCACCCGGACGTCCGCTTCTTCCGCGTCGAATCTGCCCAGGGCGAATTGCTCGCACAGTTCTACATCGACCTGTATGCGCGCGAAGGGAAGCGTGGCGGCGCATGGATGGACGATGCACGCGGCCGCAAGTTGCTCGGCGATGCGGGTGTGCAAACCCCCGTGGCTTACCTCACCTGCAACTTCTCCGGCCCGGTCGGCAACAAGCCCGCGCTGTTCACCCACGACGAGGTCATCACGCTCTTCCACGAGTTCGGCCACGGCCTGCACCACATGCTCACGCAGGTGGATGAGCTGGGCGTATCGGGCATCAACGGCGTTGAATGGGATGCGGTGGAGCTGCCGTCGCAGTTCATGGAGAACTTCTGCTGGGAATGGGAAGTGCTGTCGCGCATGACCCGCCATGTGAATTCCGGCGAACCGCTGCCGCGCAAGCTGTACGACAGCATGCTGGCCGCGAAGAACTTCCAGAACGGTATGGCGACGCTGCGCCAGATCGTGTTCTCGACGTTCGACATGCACCTGCACACGGACTTCGACCCGAAGGGCGCGATGTCGGTGCTGGAGCTGTCGCGCCAGATCAATAATCGCTTCCACGTGGTACCGCAGGCCGAGTTGTCGCGCTGGCCGAACACGTTCAGCCACATCTTTGCAGGCGGCTATGCGGCGGGCTACTACAGCTACAAGTGGGCCGAGGTACTGTCCGCCGATGCCTATGCGGCGTTTGAAGAGGCCAGTAAGCTGGGCGGCTCGGTGCTCGACGCGGAAACCGGCGCACGCTATCGCCGAGAGGTGCTGGCCGTTGGTGGCAGCCGCCCGGCCATCGAATCGTTCACGGCGTTCCGCGGCCGTGCGCCCAGCATCGACGCACTGCTGCGCCATGGCGGCATGATGGCGGAAGCGGCGTAACGGCCTGCTGGGCCAGCCGTGACAACGCCGCTTCGCGCCTCGTGCCGAAGCGGCGTTTTCATTTGGGCCCGCAGCGCTTGATGGCGCAATACCGCAGCACGGGACGGCATCCTCATGTCGCTCGACGACTTCACGCGGATGGTGGTCAAGTCCTTCGCCAAGCCACAAGATGTGCGTCGCCAAACCGTTACAACGCCTGCCGCGACAACCTGCGCGGCTTCTGACCAGTACGGTCACACACACGTCTTTGTCCTGGTGGACGCGTCTACGAGACTGTGACCCATCGAGACGGCAAAACGTCGCGCTCGAATTCCGCTCTGGCCCGCCGCAGACGCTGCTCGTCGACTGCGTGGGATAACACTGGCGCACGACCTAGCCCGACAAAAAGGATCTGCTGTCGTTCGCCATCATCACCGATGATCCGCCGCCGGCTGGAACGCTTCTTTTAGAAGTTGTTGACCCGCCCGCCGAGCACAGTCGAGGTTCCCGTCACATTTTAGGACGGTGCGTTGGCAGCCTCGAGAAACGCCTTCAGCCGGCTTGCGCCGAGTGTACTGCTATAGAAAAATCCTTGTCCAAACTCGGCACGACTCGCCCGCGCGACATTGTGGTGCGCTGCGATCTCAATGCCTTCGACAACGACCACGGCGCCCATCTGGTGGGCCAATCTCGTCAATGCGCTGATCTGCCTGGAGCGCTCATCGGAATCCATTCGCAGCACGTCCCTGTCGATCTTCACCATCTCAAAGCTCATGCCTGCTGGCAGTTCAGGTCCGACGTCAGCGGGACGCACGGCCGACAGGGCAAAGCGCATTCCTCTATCGCGCGCCTGCGCCATCATCGGGATGAGTCGATTTCTGAACTTTCTCGCGCTGCCGGCTCCGATCTTCAGTATGAGCGGAGGAAGACCGAGGGAGCCGACGTCACCGACGTCCGCGATGAATGCGGAACTCACCAGGTAAGACGCAGGAGCGGTAACGCCCAGATAGAGCGATCTCGGAGCGCCGATTTCCCGCAGATCCTGAGCGGCGCGCGACAGGGCGAATCGCGTCATCGGTCCGATCAAACTACTGTTCTCAATGAACTTCATGTAGTGAGCAGGGCCCAGCGCACCGTACTTCTGATTGTCCCACCGCAACAACGCGTCGACGCCGATGCACCTTGCTCGCCTGACGCCCACGACGGGCTGGTACTCAACATGGAACTCACCGCGTCGCAGCCCTGCACGCGCAGCACGCAGCAGCGACTTGTCGTAGCGAAACCATCTTTTGAGGGCGCAACCGACAACAATGACCAAAGCCGCTGCCAAGATCGGCCACAGCAGACCCGATATCGTCCATACCGAGGGACGCTGCGTAACAATGCTCCCCGCAGTCCCCACTGCGACAGCTGTGTCGTCGGTGCCGACTAAAGGCGAGATCGCTCGCTCTTCGCAATCCTTACCTAGTGAGCAATCCGGGGGGGACATCGTTGGTGATTCGGGCGACTGCTCCGCACGGTCGACCTGCGAGGCGATGCCGGCCACCGCGTCAGAGGCCATTAACCCGCCCCGAACTACCGCCGCCTGGTCGCTGATTTGCCCAGGCAGTTCCCTACGCAATGTCACAATGTCCGGCCCCGTACCGTCCGTCGCGGCAGCTGGGCCGGTGAGCTCGGCATGCGTGCCGTCGGGCGAATCGCAAGTATTAGTCCGTAGAGGCATCGGACCAGCGACCGGACCCGCAACAGCTGCGGGAACTGGCGGCAACTGCGCAACCGATACGTAGGTGGAGCCAAAGCGAATCCGGGGTGCCGGTGGACCAGCAAGCCAGTCTGTCAATTGCTGCCAGGAGTTGCGCTCAAACCAAAGACTGCGGCTCAAACCAGTTTCGGGCGGATCTGCAAGAGCGAGCGAGGTGCCCGCGCAGGAGACCAGAACGACTGCGAACCCTCGCCGCGAGGCACAACAGAGCGCGATGAAGGCCTTGCGCCTGATCGTTGTTACCGGGAATCCAATTGCCATCAATTTATCGCTAAAAGAATTCGGCCTGAGAGTCGACATCGATCGAACACGCTAGGCGTAGGCTAAACATTAGAAGAAGTGGGACCGGTCTGCGCCGCACTTTGCCAGCGTGTGTGCATCCGCAATAGAAGCAGGTTGCAAAAGAAAAGCCGTATCAGATTGAAAAGCGGCTATCTTTTAAAGGTGGACGGGTGTGCTGCCGGCACCGACCTGGCAGCAAGGGGGAGCCCTCTGCGAGGAGCACATGTTGAAACGCTACGAACGGTTAGCCGACCAACTCAGCGAGCTCATCAAGCGCGGTGATCTGCCACCCGGCGCACGTATTCCTTCGGTTCGCGCGGCATGCAAGGCGTGGGGGGTGAGCCCCGCAACGGTATTTCGCGCCTACTACCTGCTCGAAAACCGGGGGGTGATCAGGGCGCGTCCGCGTTCAGGCTATTTCGTGTCTCCGGGCCCCATAGAAACAACGCAAGCGAGTCCCACGCCGCTTCCGGGTATCGCCCCGAAGACCGTCAATGTCAGCGATCTTGTCTTTGAGGTCCTCAAGACGATCAGACAGCCCGAGACTGTCCCACTTGGTTCAGCGTTCCTGAGCCCTGCGCTGTTTCCATTGGCGCGCGTCGGCAAGTCGTGCGCGACAGTCAATCGGTCAACGCACCCGGCCAGCATGATTGACGGCCTGCCGCCGGGATATGAAGGATTGCGCCAGCAGATTTCGGCGCGTTACCTGATGACGGGGATGACGATGCCCGTCGACGAGATCGTCATTACGAGCGGGGCACTCGAAGCCCTGACGCTCAGTGCCCAGTTGCTCGCCGCTCCAGGTGATGTGATCGTGATCGAAAGGCCGACGTTCTACGCGGCGTTACAGGCTATCGAGCGACTAAGGCTGAACGTAGTGGAGATTCCTGTCGATCCGGTGAAGGGTCATGATCTGGATGCGCTCGCGCGTGCGCTGCAGCAACATCCGGTTCGTGCCTGCTGGTTCATGACCTCGTTCCACAATCCGACCGGGGTGACGCTTGGCGATTCCAGGAAGCAGGCGCTGGTTGATCTGCTCGCCAGACACGACGTGCCGCTCATCGAGGATGACGTCTACAACGAGCTGCATTTTGGCCCGGACCCGGTGCGTCCGGCGAAATACTTTGACCGGAAAGGTCTTGTCATCCATTGTGGATCGTTTTCGAAGTGCCTGGCGCCCGGATATCGCATCGGCTGGGCGGCAGCCGGAAAGTTCGCGGACAGGCTTGAACACGCAAAATGGATGACCACCTTATCGGCCAGCATGCCCGCGCAGCGTGCAATCGCCGACTACCTGGAGCATGGCGGCTACGAACGTTTCCTCCACAAACTGCGCCGCGAGTTGGCCCATCAGCAATCGCAGATGCTCGACGCGATCGGCCGGTACTTCCCAGCCAATACGATGGCGACCAAGTCAGACGGCGGCTATTTCACGTGGGTTGCGCTTCCGGATCACGTAGACTCGATAGAGTTCTTCCAGGCTGCGCTCACCAGTGGCATCAGTATCGCCCCTGGCCCCATCTTCTCTGCGGACGGCGGCTTTCGCCACCGTGTGCGACTGAACTATGGGTATCCGTGGTCGGCGCGGCTCGATAGAGCGGTCGCGACACTAGGCGCTCTGTGCGCTGATGAATCGCGTTGCGGCGCTAAGCTGGCAGGCCCGGTTCGGCCGGCATGATACGGGCGCAGATCAACGCGGCGCGCAGGCCGGTGAATCGTGAATCTCATGCACGACAATACGGGTCTTGCCTGAGACTTTCCCACGATACATCCCGGCATCCGCCGCGCGTAACAGGGCTTCGCCCCTTGAGTTTGGTGCACGGTAGACGCAGCGCAATGCCTGCGAAAAAGCGGATCCCAAATTCGCCGGTTGGCAGAAGCCCCTGCGCAAGCTCCGCATCAGACGGCGCATCCCTGACGACGAACGGTTTCTCACTTTGGAGGGTCCGGCAATGATAGGTCTCAAGTTGAATACGACCTCCCGTCCGCACTCGATAGCGCCGATGACTTCTGGCTGACCCAGACGGGCGAGACACACAAGGGCCATTGGTAAATTCAACGCGCACGCGGGGCGACCCGCCCCCCGCTCAAAGTACTGATCGTCCTCGCTTTCCATGGGTAGGGGCACGCTGGCTGGCTGTTGTTCCTGCGCATCTGTGAGGCATTCGTCTTTCACGCTTTGAGCCCCGTTCCGGTGTCATCTTGTAATGTTTTTATCGACGCCGAAGCAAATGCCCGGAGCTGATCGACTGCCATCGGCTTCCCGTACAGGTATCCCTGCGCCAGGTCGATTCCCGAGCGCAGCACCACATCGTGTTCGACAGCGGTTTCGACGCCTTCCGCCACAACTCTCGCACCATACGTATGCACTAACGCGGCTACCGACTTCAGAAACTCGATACTCGC
Source organism: Ralstonia pickettii (assembly GCF_016466415.2). Taxonomy (NCBI): domain Bacteria; kingdom Pseudomonadati; phylum Pseudomonadota; class Betaproteobacteria; order Burkholderiales; family Burkholderiaceae; genus Ralstonia; species Ralstonia pickettii. The sequence continues at coordinate 1,670,168 of NZ_CP066771.1, forward strand.
TTCGCCACGCATTGCTAGAAAAATCCGGTCCACCTTCACGTAATCGAACCGGAAGTCCGCGAGTAAGTCGAAATTGCTGAAGCCGGTGCCGAAATCGTCGAGTGACAGGCGTACGCCGCGTTGCCTCATGTGGCTAAGCACCAGATCAACACGCGGCGTACGCTCGACGCAGCTGCGCTCGGTGAGCTCCAGAACGAGGCGCTTCTTGACCATGCCGGCGGACTCGCAGACATCCTCGGCAAAGCCGTCCTCCATCAGATGCCGCGCGCAGACGTTTACCGATATGTGCCAGTGCTGGGGGAACGGCGGCTGGATCAGTGCGTGATTCGCCTCGCGCAGCACGAAACGGGTTAGCTCGCCGAGCAGACGTGTGCCCTGGAGTTCTCCAATGAACTGCCCTGGGCCCGCGGCTCCGAATGTGGGATGGACCCACCGGAGCAAAGCTTCCACGCCCACGCAATGTCGCGTGTGCATGTCCACAATTGGCTGATAAACGACATGAAACTCACCACGGCGAAGACCAATGCGCACCGCGCGCAGCAATCGTGCTCTTGGGCGAACCCAATAACCAACGTACAAAACTGCGCCGCAAGCAGATAGTGCGATAAACGAAACGACCGCGTCGCGAGAAGAGAACAAGCGCGCTGCGAGCAAACCAGCCAGACTCGACGTAACGGCGACAGCCACCGCCGCGTAAAGATGCTCGCCCAATACAGGTCGCAACCGACGCATTCGTGCCGTGCAGCGTTGCAAAAGTCGCATGACGTTGCTTTCGAACGGTTATCTGAGTTGCGAACTATGACCTGACTGCCATCCCAAAACGAGTAGCAGTTACGTGTCAAAACACGCATATCAGATCCGCCGTCACACGCTGGCAAGTTGGCGCAGCATCCAGCTGAAGCAGGCTTGTCTGCTTACTCAGTGGCTCGCGCGCTCGCCTTCACCGTTAAGACGACTAGCAAAGCTCCAGCGCGGTATGACCCCGGAGGCCAAGACAATCAGACGCGGGCCGCTATCGACTCGTGGAGGTGCCGTGGATGAATGAAGATGCCATTCGGCTCCTCGATGAGAGGAAGAAATGAAAAATGCCCCACTCGGCGGTGAGGCTTGCTTGGTGTGCGGTGGGCGCGTTGAAGTCGGCTTGCGCGCTACGTCGGCTTAGTGTTCGATATCGATCTCGATCGGAAACCGGCCGTCGCGCGGCACGTGAGCCTGTTGGGTGTGGATGGCCTTTTCCGCGCTATACACCGTGACGGTGTAGGTGCCTTCCGCCAGCTCGACTTCCTTGCCGAAATCGACTCCGTTATGGCCCCACCGCGCCGTACCGACCGTAACGGCCGGCCCGACGAGATTCTCTTTGTTGTGCCCGACAAGGGTGACGACGACTTTTGCCATGATCGCTCCTCAACTGTTGAACGTTGAATGGGTCTCATGGGCGCATGTGGGTGACTTGCGCGCCGATGACCTTCCATACGGTAAGGAGCGGCGCGCCAGTTTCCTATGGGGCTTGCGCCATGTGTCGGAGGTCTGTGCCTCGACGTTCTGGCCGCTCAAGGACGTCAACTCCGACAGCCGATCCGGGTTGTCCGGCGAGGTGAAATCGGCCGAGGAAACCGGGTTGCTCTGGCTCATCGCGCAGCGCCTGGCGGTCTTGGCCGACCTGTTGCACTTTTCGTACGTCGCCGGAGTCCCTAGCCTTATGGAGTATTGCGTCGGCCGCCATTGAGGCGACGGCCCGGCAGTTCGGGGCGTGTACGGGCGCCCTCATCTACAAGATCAACTTGGGACAGGCGAGGTTGAGCCTATCGCACCCCATCTACCGCCTTGCTCGTAAAAATTAGCTCGTGCTCAAGCGGCATCACGGCTGATTGGATTCATGTGATGTTCGGCCGGGCAAGGCGCGCCCGCTGATACCATAGCGCCATTCGTGCAACACGGATGCCACACTGAGTCAGTTTGCGCATGGTGGGTCGCCAGATGGGTCGCTGGACAAAAAATCCCCCACCTGGCACCCACCCTAAGCCATTGAAGTCAAAAAGAAATTCTGAAACGATGCGAGTCGCCACCTGGAACGTCAACTCTTTGAAGGTCCGCCTACCGCACGTGCTGCAATGGTTGGCCGAGCGCGAAGCCGACGCCACGCCCATCGACCTGCTCTGCCTGCAGGAACTCAAGCTGCCCGATGACCGCTATCCGCTCGCCGAGCTGGACGCCGCGGGGTACGCGTCGTTGTTCACAGGTCAGAAGACGTACAACGGCGTTGCCATCCTCTCGCGCAAGGCCTCTGTGCCAGAAGGCCGCGATGTGGTGAAGAACATCCCGGGCTTTACCGACGACCAGCAGCGCATCGTGGCCGCCACATATGACGTGGACGGTGGCCCTGTCCGCGTGATTTCTGCATATATCCCAAACGGACAGGCGCTTGATTCCGACAAATTTGTCTACAAGCTGCGCTGGCTGGAAGCGCTGCAGGCGTGGCTGGCGAGCGAGATGGCCGCAAACCCGCGGCTGATGCTGCTGGGCGACTTCAACATCGCCCCGGAAGATCGCGACGTGCACGACCCGAAAAAGTGGGAGGGGCAGAATCTGGTGTCGCCGGAAGAGCGCGCGGCGTTTCGTGCAATGCAAGCTGCGGGGCTGGTCGATGCCTTTCGCATGTTTGAGCAGGAAGACAAGCTGTTTTCGTGGTGGGACTACCGCATGTTCGGCTTCAAGCGCAACGCGGGCCTGCGAATCGACCACATCATGCTGTCGCCCGAACTGGCCAAGCTGTGCGAGTCGTGCCATATCGATCGGGTGCCACGCACTTGGGAGCAGCCGTCGGACCACACACCCGTGGTCGCCGCCTTGCGCAGCGCATAAGGAGCGCCCCGCATGGCTTCCGCCTTCAAGCACCGCAATCTACCGCATCTGCTGCTGCGCGCGCGAGAGACCTTCATGGCGCGCTTCCGGCCGATCCTGCGCGAGCGCGGCATCACCGAGCAGCAATGGCGCGTGCTGCGTACGCTCAACGATACCGGCGACATGGAGCCCAACCAGCTCGCCGATGCATGCCTGATCCTGAGCCCAAGCCTGACGCGCATGCTGGCGGCAATGGAGCAGTCCGAGATGATCGTGCGTACGAAATCATCGGTGGATCAGCGCCGCCAGGTGATTTCGCTCACACCCAAAAGCCGCCAGTTCCTGGCCGACGTTGAACCGCAGGTGGATGCGGAATACGCGCGCATCGAAGCACAGTTGGGCCGCGCGCGGCTCGATGCACTCTACGCAGCCATTGATGAGTCGATCCAGGTCATGGAAACGCACACGCCCATGGGCCGCTTCATCGGCGACGAGTAACGCCCGTCAATACACACTGGCGGCGGGCTGGGGACTGGCTGCGTCGTCTCCCTTGAATGCCTTGGCCAGTTGCTCTGCGCTGCGCGCCAGCAACGTGACATCCGTGCCCACCGCAACGAACGTCGCACCCAGCGACAGGTAGTGCTTCGCCTGCGCCTGATCGGCCGACAGAATGCCCGCCGCCTTGCCTGACGCAACGATGCGTTGAATCGCGCCGTCGATCGCCTCGCGGACTTCCGGATGCCCCGGCGCCCCAAGATGCCCCATGGACGCGGCGAGGTCGCCCGGGCCAATGAAGACGCCGTCTACGCCGTCCACCGCAAGCATCGCGTCAAGATGCTCCAGGCTTTCTGCCGTTTCAGCCTGGATAAGCGTGCACATCTGCGCATCGGCCTGGTGGAGGTAATCGTCCACACGGTTCCAGCGTGATGCTCGCGCCAACGCACTGCCGACGCCGCGAATACCGTTCGGGGGATAGCGCATCGCCTCGACGGCGGCACGCGCCTCGTCGGCGTTCTGCACCATCGGCACAAGCAGCGTCTGCGCGCCGATGTCTACCAGGCGCTTGATCTCGACCGGATCGTTCCAGGCCGGCCGCACGATGGGATGCGAGGCGTACGGCGCAACCGCCTGCAATTGCGCAAGCGTCGATTGCAGTTGATTCGGCGCATGCTCGTTGTCGATCAGTAGCCAGTCAAAACCAGCCCCGGCCACAATCTCTGCCGGGTACGGATGCGCCATTGCGAGCCACAATCCGATCTGCGGCCGGCGCTCCGCCAACGCTCGCTTGAAGTTGTTCACCGGGAGTTGCATGGCCAGGACATCCTTTGGGCGTTAGACAGTTAGACGAAATGGCAGGCGATGCTGCCAAGCGGACCGTAGTCGCAATGGAATGTATCACCGGCCCGCGCCGGCACGGGCCGTGTGAATGAACCGCCAAGGATGACCTGGCCCGGTTCCAGTGCGACGCCGTGCGGCGCCAGCTTGTTGGCCAGCCAGACCACGCCGTTCGCTGGGTGGTTCAGGACGCCGGCTGCCACGCCTGTCTCTTCGATGACGGCGTTGCGCGAAAAGATGGCACTCACCCAGCGCAGATCCACATCGCGCATGCGGATGGGCCGGCCGCCCATCACGACGCCGGCATTGGCGGCGTTGTCGGCGATCGTGTCAAACACCTTGCGTGGACGCCCGCTGTCAGGATCGATCGATTGCGAGCGCGCGTCGATGATCTCCAAGGCCGGTATCACGTGATCCACCGCGTCGTACACATCGAACAGCGTCACCTCCGGCCCCTCCAGGCGCTTGCCGAGCACGAAGGCGAGTTCCACTTCCACGCGCGGCACGATGAAGCGGCTGGTGGGGATCTCGCTCCCCTCGGCAAAGAACATGTCGTTGAGCAGCGCACCATAGTCGGGCTCGTCGATCTGTGAAGACTGCTGCATGGCGCGTGATGTCAATCCGATCTTGTGGCCCTTCAAGCGTCGCCCCGCTGCCAGCTTCATCGCGACCCATTCGCGCTGGATGGCATAGGCGTCTTCGATGGTGATGTCGGGGTGGTCAAGCGAGACCTGGCGGATCTGCCTGCGGTCGATCTCGGCCTGATGCAGGCGACGCGCGATGGTCTGGATGATCGTGGTGTCGAGCATGCGTCAAGCCTTGCGAAAACGCGCGTGGATGTTGTTGTGCTTGTAGCTGCCGCCCTCGTCGAACTCGGTCAACTCCATCGACAGCGCCAGATAACGGCGCGCAAAGGCCTGCGCAAAATGTGCCTTGATCGCCTCGAACAGCGCGTCGCAGGCGGCCTTCTTGACCTCAGGCGTGCGACCCCCTGCGATTTTGAACGTGACGTGAACGAAAGCGTCGTCCTCTTTGCCGTCGGCCACGCGGTACTCGGTCAGCTTGATGGCGCGCGAGCGGATACCGCCAGTCGGAAATACGCCGTTCTGCGCCATCAGCGTTTCGTTCATCGCTTGCAGCAATTCCGGAATGCGGGCGTCGTCGCCCAGGTTGTCGGTGTATTCGACAATGACGTGCGGCATGGCGACCTCCTCAGGCTTCAACTTGTTCACGTCCGGGCAGCGGGAAGATCGCGTTGATCTGGCCCGTGCCGGAACTGGCGAAATATTCGGTGACGACTTCGATGCCCCTGTCATAGGCATCCCAGCCAAGCAGCCCGAGCAACATGGCTGTGTCGTGCATGCCGCCCTCGCCCTCGCACAGCGATGCGTACTCGGGCAGCATCGCGCAGAAGGTCTTCCAGTCGCCCTGCTTCCAGAGCTCGACCACGCGCAGGTCGACTTGCCTGAAAAACTCGCGGCTGATCTGGTGGATGGATTCTTCGGGGCTGCCGTTGTCGTTGAAACGGTGCGAGAGCGATCCGCTGGCGAGAAATGCGACGGTGCTGTCGCTGGCCACGATGGCCTCGAGCAGCGCTGCGCCGAAGCGGCGGCTTTCTTCCAGTTGGTGCCACGCGCACCACCCGGCAATCGACACGACCTTGAAGTGCTGGTCGCTGTTCATGTACCGCATCGGGACCAGCGTGCCGTATTCGAGTTCGAGGCTGTTGATCTCGTGCGCACGCGTGAACACGCCGCGCGCCGTTGCCGTCTCTGCAATCAATCGACCCAGCCCCGGATTCCCGGGATACGCATATCGCATGTCCTTGATGAAATGCGGCAGCTCGTTGCTCGTGTAGACGCCTTCGAAGCGTGCATTGCAATTGACGTGGTAGCCGGCATTGACGAGCCAGTGCACGTCAGACACGACGATGGTGTCCACGCCCAGATCGCGGCAACGCTGTCCGATGATGCGGTGGCCCTCGATGGCCGCCTCCCGGCAGCCATGGTGCTTGCCCGGCAGTTCTGACAGGTACATCGACGGCACGTGGGTGATCTTTGCGGCCAAGGCCAGCTTGCCCATGGTGTCTCCTTCCGCCCTCGTTATGGTGCGTCCGGCGGCGCGTCAAACGCCCCAGCGCGGGATATGGTGGCTGCCCATCGAGATACAGACATTTTTGATCTCGGCAAACACCTCGAGACTGTACTCGCCACCCTCACGCCCGGTACCGGACGCTTTGACACCGCCGAAAGGCTGCCGCAGGTCGCGCACGTTCTGGCTATTGACGAAGACCATGCCGGCTTCGATCCCACGCGCCACACGGTGCACCTTGCCCACATCCTGCGTCCAGATGTACGAGGCCAGACCGTATTCCACGTCATTGGCCAGTTTCAGGCCATCGGCCTCATCCTTGAACGGGATGAGGCAAGCCACGGGGCCAAAGATTTCTTCCTGCGCCACCCGCATGCGGTTGTCGACATTGGCCAGCACCGTGGGCGCCACGAAGTTGCCGTTCTGCAGGTGGCCGGGCAGGCCAGCGGGCTTCTCCGCGCCGCCGGCCAGAATCTTCGCGCCCTCCTGTTCGCCGAGACGGATGTAGCCCGTGACCTTCTCCCAATGCGCGCGCGTGATCATCGAGCCGACATGGGTTGTCTCATCTGCCGGGTCGCCCACCACAAGCCGCTTTGCACGTTCGGCAAACTTGCGTACGAAATCGTCATAGACACTTTCTTGCACGAAGATGCGCGAGCCCGCCGTGCAGCGTTCGCCGTTGATGGAGAAAATGGTGAACAGTGACGCATCGAGCGCGCGATCCAGGTCCGCATCGTCGAAGACCAGCACCGGCGACTTGCCGCCTAGCTCCATCGAGAATTTCTTCAGGCCGGCGCGCTCCATGATGCGCTTGCCGGTCGTCGTGCCGCCGGTGAACGACACCACCCGCACATCCGGATGGCGCACCAGCGCATCGCCGGCCGTGGCGCCATAGCCTTGCACCACGTTGAGCACACCGGGCGGAATGCCGGCTTCCAGGGCCAGGCGGCCCAGTTGATCCGCTGTCAGGGGCGACAGCTCCGACATCTTGAGCACCGCCGTATTGCCCAGCGCCAGGCACGGCGCCACCTTCCACGTGGCCGTCATGAACGGCACGTTCCAGGGCGAGATCAATGCGCAAACGCCCACCGGCTGATACAGCGTGTAGTTCAGCATCTGGTCATCGACCGGATACGTGCGGCCGTTGACTTGCGTACACACTTCGGCAAAGAAATGGAAGTTCTCGGAAGCGCGCGGAATGAGCTGCTTGCTCGTCTGCGCGATCGGCAGGCCAGTATCCATCGTCTCCAGCGCCGCCAGGTGCGGCACGTTCTGCTCAATCAGCTCGCCGAGTCGGCGCATCAGCTTGGCGCGCTGCTTGGCCGGCGTGTTGGCCCAGGCCGGAAATGCCGCCTTGGCCGCCGCTACCGCCGCGTTGATCTCCGCCTCACCGCCCGATGCCACTTCGGTAATGGCCTCGCCCGTGGCCGGATTGGTCGTGACGAAACGCTCGGCGCTGTCGACCTGGCGGCCGTCGATCCAATGCTTGACTGGGTCCATGTTGACGCGGCTCATGCGGGCTCCTTGTTCGGTTCTTCGGCAACGATGGTGCTCACCAGCCTGCCGATGCCTTCGATTTCGGTGATGACTTCGTCGCCGGGTCGCGTGTCAGCCAACCCCTCGGGCGTGCCGGTGAGAATCATGTCGCCAGGGCTGAGCGTCATGAAGCTGGAGAACCACGCGATCAACGCCGGAACGTCGAAGATCATGTCGCGCGTGCTGCCTTCCTGCGTGACACGGCCGTTGACGGTGGTCCGCAGTGCGAGATTCATCGGGTCAGGCACATCGTCTCGGTCAACCAGCCATGGGCCGATGGGCGTACCGGTGTCGCGGCTTTTCACCCGCAGGTTCGGGCGGTAGTAGTTCTCGAGATAGTCGCGGATGGCGTAATCGTTGGCCACCGAATAACCGGCCACGTATTCATAGGCGTGCTCGCGCGGCACATCGCGCGCGGTCTTGCCGATAACCACGACCAGCTCGCATTCGTAGTGCATGAACGCAACGCCAGCCGGGCGCACGGTGTGGGCGCGATGGCCGATCAGCGTATTGGGCCCTTTCAGGAACGCGAGCGGCTCCTCGGGCGCCTTGAAGGCTAGCTCCTTTGCGTGGTCGGCGTAGTTCAGGCCCAACGCGAAAACCGTGCGCGGCACGACCGGCGGCAACCAGACGACCTCGCTTTCATGCAGGACGCGGCCGTCTGCCAGTCGCAGGTGGGAATCGTCGCCGGGCATGGCCGCGGCTTGATGGATCGCGCCGTCATAGGCAATACGCGCGTGCTTCATCGCGAGGCCTCCTGTGCGTGGCGGATCAGTGCTGTCGTGAGCGTGCCAATGTGGGCGATGTCGATATCGATGCAATCCCCGGCCCGCGCCAGCGGCGGATGCTCCGGCATGCCAACGAGCAGCACGTCGCCCGCTTCGAGCGTCATGAAGGCCGTCACGTCGGCGAGCAGTTGCGCGATGGGCCGCACCAGCGTCGATGTGTTGGTGCGTTGCTTGATCTCGCCATTGATGCGCACGGCAATATCCAGCGCATTGGCGTCTGGCACATCGTCGCGGTCAACCATCCATGGTCCCATCGGGCAAAAACCATCGCGGCACTTGTGGCGGATCGCAGGCCGGTAGTAATTCGCATGCGGCACGGTCAGGTCGTTGACGATGGTGTAGCCGGCGATGAAATCTGCAGCGCGCCGCGCAGGCACGCGCGTGGCGGTCCGCCCAATCACCACGCCCAGGCAAGCACCCGCCCACACGCCATCGACATCTGCCGGCAGCACAACATCATGACCATGGCCGATACGGGTGTTGGCGGGCTTGAGATACAGAATGGGCGCCTTGGGCGGTGCCTGGTAAGGCGGCGCAGACAGCGCGTCACCCAACGCATCGAGTTCTCCGCGGTAGTTGAGCAAGGTCCCGACGACCGTGCCTTCGACCGGCGGCAGCCAGTGCCATGAATTTGCGGGTTCCGCGGCGGAGGAAAACACGGTTTCCCGTATCCGGCCGTCCGGCAATATCACTCTGGCTCGCCGCATTGCTCGTTCTCTCGCTCAAATAATTAACATGTTAATCATCTGGTCGGATTGCGGTCTTGTCAAGTCGGGAAAATGCGGCGCCATGAAAAAAGCCGGTCACAGGGACCGGCTTTCTTCAGGCGGCGGACACGGTGTCCGCCATGCAGAGTCATCGGCCAAGCCGATGTCTACGCGGGCAATCGAACGGACTCAAACCACGGCTATATGCGCGCGCTTGACCACGACCGGTTGCGGCAAATCCTCCAATCCGTGAGATCGCTGCACGCCGTCAGCAATCAGTACGCGCGCGGCATCCTGGATCCGCTCTTGACCAGCCTCGAAGGCTGCCTGAAGCGACAACACCTGATCACCTTCCAGGCCCTCCCAAAGCGCCTCACGCGTTGCCACGCAAGTCACCTTTTCGCCGTCGACGAGTGCGTCGAACAGCAGGCCTTCGTTGTTGATGTCGTACGCCTCTTTCTTTTCGAACTTGATTTCCATCGTCAAAGCCCTCCGATTGCAATGGACAACAACGCACACGCTGTTGCGTGGAAACCCTGCGGGGGGGCCGGCAAGGTTTCGTCAGACATTGTGTCTGGCTGCGCAAATCATTTTAACCACAGCTTGCGATGCACGTGCGAGCGCTATTCGCAGCGCAGCAGCCAGCGAGCGGCGGCTTGAAGCCGCCATCCCAAGCGGCATCAGGCCTTGGGAGGCCCGAGGTCGAAGCTATGCTTTTTTGTCAGGGTCGCGCACGTGCCCGCTGAGCAAAGCAAAAGGCACATGCAAGGCCCGTGCCGGATACGAAGCCTAAGTGCGCGCGCTAATGCAACCACATGGATTGCGACGCCTTGATGTCAGTGCCGGAAGCGCTGAAAACCGTGCCCTATAAAGTGCGCTGATTGAACGCAATACACCGGCGTTGTAATAGTTTCTCGCCGACTGAGGCCAGTTCTGCTCAGTCGGCGGCCCGAACGACAGTGTTTGGCTGCGTGGCAGCCATGTCGTCAGGGAATGGGCGCGCGCTTTTGATCAGTGCACCGTCTCGGAAACCGGTGCCGGTCCGGGCTCCGAACCGTGCAGCAGCGAACGACGGCGCGCGTAGCCGAAGTACACCACCAAGCCAATCAAGACCCACACCACAAATGCGATCCAGGTGACAGCCTGCAGTTGGCTCATCAGGAACAGGCACAGGCCGATCGCCAGCAGCGGCACCACTGGCACGCCAGGGCAGCGGAAGCCGCGATGCAGGTCCGGACGGGTCCGGCGCAGCACCAGCACGGCCACGGCGATCAACGAGAAGGCGGCGAGCGTGCCGATGTTGATCAGTTCAGCCAGCACATTCAGCGGAACAAATGCGGCGATCAGCGCAAAGACAATCCCCACCACCCAGGTGTTGAGGAACGGCGTCGAGTAGCGCGGATGAATGTGCGACAGGCGCTTGGGCAGCAGGCCGTCGCGCGACATGGCGAAGATGATGCGCGTCTGACCGTACGCCATCACCAGGATCACGGTCGTCATGCCAATGATGGCGCCCAGATCGACAAAGCCCGCCACCCAGTTTTCACCGGCCACTTGGAGCGCCAGCGACACCGGGTGATCCACGCCCGCAAACTTCGCGAACGGCACGATGCCCGTCATGATCGCGGCCACCACCACATAGAGGATCGTGCACACCGCCAGCGAACCAATGATGCCAATCGGCAAATCGCGCTTGGGATTGCGCACCTCTTCGGCCGCGGACGTCACCGCGTCGAAGCCGATGAACGCGAAGAACACGATGGCCGCAGCGCCAAACACGCCCTCCATGCCGAACGGCATGAACGGCTGCCAGTTGGCCGGCTGCACATGGCGCACACCCACGACGATAAACAACAGCACCACCGTCACCTTGATGGCCACCATGATGTTGTTGGCGCGGGCCGATTCGCGAATGCCAAACGACAGCAACGTCGTGATCAGCAGCATGATCACCAGCGCCGGCAGGTTGAACAGCGTCTGCACGCCCGGAATCGCGCCAGGCGCGGCCGTGAGCGCCACCGGGAGATGCAGGCCGAAGCCTGAAAGCAGCGACTGGAAATAGCCGGACCAGCCCACCGAAACAGCCGATGTGGCCAGGCCATATTCGAGCATCAGATCCCAGCCGATGATCCAGGCGACCAACTCGCCCATCGTGGCGTAGGCATACGTATAGATGGAGCCCGACACGGGAATGGTCGAGGCAAATTCGGCGTAACACAGCGCGGCAAAACCGCAGGCCAGCGCCGCGACGATGAAAGACAGCGTGAGCGCCGGCCCCGCTGTCAGCGCGCCGGTACCGGTCAGCACGAAGATACCGGTACCGATGATGGCGCCGACACCAAGCAATGTCAGGTCGAGGGGTCCGAGGACTTTCTTCAGGCCGGTATCGCTGTGGCCCGCGCGGATCATGTGATCCACGTTTTTGGTGCGAAACAAACTCATTGACTGCGTCTCCTGTCTGCGTGCGGCCGAATGTGACGGCATGCACTGTCGTGCACGTGTGGTGCGCGGCGGCGGATTATGCAAAAAAGCGGGCATTTTACCCGCAGGCGACATTCCGCCCTTCTATCGCCATGAAGCAGACAGGAAAATAGGACAATTCGTACCCGATTGGCGGGCCGAGCGGTTCAATCTCAATCGGCGGCAGCAGGGTCTTCGGCAAACAGCAGTTGCTGGCGCGCATGCGCGTCGGACTCGTATAACCGCACGCCCACGCCCAGCAACCGGACGGGAATGCCGCGACGCTCAAACCCTTGCGCGAGCAATTTGGAGAACACCGGCAAGGACACCTGCGGCGAGATGCATTCCACCGTCGTGCCACGAAAATCGGCAAAACGAAGCTTGACGTAGGTTTTGTGGATCATGTTGCCGGCGCGAGCGCGCTCGACGCGGGCGGCCAGCTGCTCGACGAGAACGCTCAGCTCACGCTGGCAGTCATCGAGCGTGCGCAGATCGGTGGCGTAGGTTTCTTCCACGCTGACTGATTTGCGGATCTGCGAAGGCTGCACTTGCCGATGATCGATGCCGCGGCAAAGGTCATGCAGCCGGAAACCGAACACCCCGAAATGCTGCTGCAAGCGGTCGGTGCCCCAGGCGCGCAAGTCGCCGCAGGTCTCCGCGCCGAGGCGACGCAGCTCGGCCGCCGTCACCTTGCCCACGCCGAACAGGCGGTCGACGGGCAACTCCGCCACAAACCCGTCGATCTGCTCCGGCCGCACGACGAACAGGCCATCGGGCTTATTCCAGTCACTGGCAATCTTGGCGATAAATTTGTTGGGTGCAACGCCGGCCGATACGGTAATGCCGATCTCTTCGCGCACGCGGCGGCGGATGTCTTCAGCGATGCGGGTGCCGCTGCCCGCGAGCAACGGGCTGTCGGTCACGTCCAGATACGCCTCGTCCAGCGAGAGCGGCTCCACCAGCGGCGTATAGCTGTGATAGATGGCGAAGATCTGGCGCGCGACCTGGCGGTACTTCTCCATGGACGGCGGCACGATCAGCAAGTCCGGGCAACGCTTGACAGCCTGCGCCATGGGCATCGCCGAATGGATGCCAAATTTGCGCGCTTCGTAGTTGCAGGTTGCGACCACGCCGCGGCGCTCAGGCCGCCCACCGACGGCCAGCGGCTTGCCTACGAGGCGCGGATCGTCGCGCATCTCGATGGCAGCGTAAAAACAGTCGCAGTCGCAGTGGATGATCTTTCGCACGGCACAAGGCCAGAACCGGCTGCGGGAGGCAGCATCGGCGTCGGGCTTGCTCGTTCAGGAGGAACGCAAGCCTATCAGCTTCCAACGGCTGCGCATGCAACGCCGCGCAACAATGCATTTCGCCGATATTGCGACGCAACATCGGCGATTGAGAGGAGCAAAAGAAAAAGCGGCTTAGCGTCCGATATCGTGCGCCACGGCGCCGAGTTCGTCGTTCAGCGCGCGTTGCTCGTCTCCGGACAAGCCGCCGCGATGCTGGCTGGCCATGTCGTTGGCTTCCTGGCGGATGCGGCGCAGGCGGTCCCGCAGGCCGTCAGCGCGGTACGGATCGATGTAGCCCTCGGATTGGCGAACGTCGACACGATGGAATTCTTCCGCCAGGCGGCCCTGCACTTGATCAAAGCGCGCGCGCGGGTCCACCGGTGCAGGCGCCGGAACCGGAACCGGCTCACGCACCACCACCGTTCGCGTGGGCTGCGTCGGCGCCACGACACAACCGGCCAGAGAGGCCGCCAGTACAGCGCACAGGGTCAGACGCGGAAGAATCGACATGTTTGGGCTCGTATCGTTGTTGTAGAAACGCGCAGTCGCGCGAGAACTGGCGCTTATCTTACGAACCGCTTGCCGCAAAGCTGTGACGATTGGTAACAGCAGATTACCGCCGCGACAACTCCGGTGGCTCGACTGGCGGCGGTGGCTCATCGGGCGATGGTAGATCGGGTGGGATCCCCGGCGGTGAAGGCTCATCGGGTGGGGGAACAGTATGTGCGGGCAGCACGCAATTGACGGACATGGTTTCCCTCCGGGCAAAACGCATTGACAATCTAGTACGCGATTCCCATGCCCACAAGCCACCTTGCCCTGCCTATGCACGACCTGCCCACCGCCAGCTTCCAGGACCGCACGCTCATCCGCATTGGTGAGCCCCACGCCGAAGGCTCCATGCTGCTGCTCGCGCCGGAAGCCGGCGGCCGGCTGGTGCGCTGGCGCCATCGCGGCGAAGACATTCTCTTCTGGCCCGAACCGGCCGATTGGACAAATCCAGCCAAGGTGCGTGGCGGCAATCCGCTGTTATTCCCCTTTATCGGCCGACATTTCGTCGACGGCGAAGTCGGCCGCTGGCGCGACGCGCGCGGGCAACTTCACGAGCTGCCGCAACACGGCTTTGCACGCGACTTGCCGTTCGAGGTGGAAGACGCAAGCGACGCGCACATCGTCCTGCTGCTGCGCGACAGCCCCCAGACGCGTCAAGGCTATCCGTTCGCCTTTGAGTTTCGCGTGACGTACCGGCTGATTCACGATGGGCTGGAGGCGACCTTCTCCGTCAAGCATCTGGATGAAGGCGACACGCATGCCACGATGCCGTTCTACGCTGGTCATCATTTCTACCTGGCGTTACCGCATGCGTTGCGCGGCGCGACCGAACTCTTGATGCCGCCGTCGCGGCTGTCGCGACAGCTGGCCGATGGGAGTCTCGACCGACCCGAGCCCGGCCGCGGGAACTACCAGCTCGACGACCCGGCGCTGCAAGACCGCTATCACCTGCTCGATGACGCTGGCGCTGCAACGCTGGTCATTCCGCCGCACCCGGAAGCACCGCTCGGCCGTCGCATTCGTTTCGAAGTCGACGGCGCGCCGGTGCCCTGGCACGCCATCACCTCGTGGGCGGAAAACGCCACGTCGGACTTCTACTGCGTCGAACCATGGATGGGCCTGCCGAATGCGATCCACCACGGTGAAGGCCTGCACCTGCTCGCCCCGGGCGAGGCGCGGCAAGCAACTTGCCGTCTGCGGATCGCCCGGTAGCCTACGCGCTCAGGCCTTCTCGTAGGCCTGCACCGCATCCAACACGCGCGCGGAATACACCAATGCTGCCCCGGCATTGAGCGAAATCGCCACGCTCAGCGCGTCGGCGATCTCCTCGTGCGTTGCGCCATGCTTGATGGCCTCCGCCGTGTGCACGGTGATACAGCCGTCGCAGCGGGTGGTCACCGCCACGGCCAGCGCAATCAGCTCACGCGTCTTCGCGTCAAGGCTACCCGTCGTGGCAGCCGACAGCGTCTTGTAGCCCTTGACGGTATCCGGCGTGATCTGACCAATCTCGCCAATGCGCCCCAGCAATTCCTTCCGATACTCGACCCAGTTCAGCATGATGTGCTCCGGTGGTGTGGCGCTGGCCCGATGCCCGCGCCGTTGGAAAGAGTATTGTCTTGATGCGTGATTCGTTGAATACTTGATCAACGCAATTTCTGTCGAAATCGTCTCATGGACGCGCTCAGTCAATTCATTCAGCTCACCCGGCCGCAGGCCAGCCTCGATTTGCGCTGCCTGTTCCAGGGGCGATTCTCGATCCCGCACGCTCCAGAGCCGAATGGGCAGGCGCTGTTCCACCTCGTGCTGTCAGGTTGTTGCCGGGTCGACACCGGCGGCCGCACGCTCACGCTGCGCGAAGGCGATTTCATCCTGTTTCCGCGTGGTGAAGCACACACAATTCACGACCCGGTCAGCAAAGAGGCGCCCACCGCCAAGCCACGCACATCGCACGACGGCATGCTGCCGCTTAGTCAAACCGGCCGGGGCGCGGCTGACGTCGATCTGCTTTGCGGTCGCTTCGTTCACGAGCACGGCTCGACCACGCTGCTTGTACGCACCCTGCCCGATCCGTTGCATGTGTCATTGACTGATAGTGCGTCATTTACGGCGCTGCAAGCACTCATTGGGCTGATGCGCGACGAAGCCGAAACGCGCGCACCGGGCGCGCTGGCGATCGTCACCTCACTGAGCCAGGCTTTGCTGACGATGGCCCTGCGCGCCTATGGTCAGCGAGAAAACGCGAGCCCAGGCACGTTGACGCTGCTGTCGGACGCGCGCCTCGGCCCGTCCATACAGGCCATGCTCAGCGCGCCCGAACGTGCGTGGACCATCGACGCCCTCGCCGATCTGGCGGCCATGTCACGCGCTACCTACGCGCGACACTTCAAGGCCCGGGCGGACATGACGGTATGGGATTTCCTCACGCGTGTGCGCATGACGCTGGCCTGCGAAACGTTGGTCCATACACGGCTCAGCGTGGGCGAAGTTGGCGCACGTGTGGGCTATCAATCGGAGGCGGCGTTCGGCAAGGCGTTCAAGCAGCAATTGGGGATGACGCCGGCGCGGTATCGAAGGGGATTGGTTAGTCATCCATAGAGGCCCCGCAACCATTAGCGCTCAAGCTTTCGATGCGTGCACTTCTTCGCACTGCTTTCCGGTAGGAAAAATCATCCGCGATGAGATCAACGAACGGCTTAACGTGGCTCACAGCGAGTTCGGCAAGAACGGCCCGCACGTTCTTCTTGTTCTCGAGCACGTTCGTGACGCGACTCCTAATGTGGACGCTCGGATTACAGAGACTACAGCGCACTCTAGCGCGGGGGGTTTCTATGCCACAGCGATGTGCGAGACGACCGCACCGCGCCCGATCGAACCGCGAGCGAACTACTGGTCATCGGCGCCACGCCTCTGTTATACTTTCAGGCTTCGGGGCGTAGCGCAGCCTGGTAGCGTACCTGCATGGGGTGCAGGTGGTCGGAGGTTCAAATCCTCTCGCCCCGACCAAAACAAAAGCCAGTGTAATCAAGCGATTACACTGGCTTTTTTATTTCTCCGCGCAGCGCAGTTGGGGCCGAATATTTGACAGTGCCTTTGACCGATTGTGTTGGGAAATTCGATTTGTGAATCCGGTGACGATCCAACGACGCTGCGGCTGTGTCGCTGGGGCTTGTAGCCGTACCTACCAGCATCCTGACTTCAATCGATCTCTTGATGAAGCCTCCCGAACAAAGCCGAACCAGCTCGGCTGGAAGGGCCGGTCGACATCTACAACCCCAGCAACACACCGCCAGAGATCACCACGAGCAAGACCTCCAACGGCACGGTACTGCACGCATGAAATCAACCCTCTCAACGAGGGGTAAGCAAACACGCCGCCCTAAAGGGGACCGAAAGGCTACATTCTTGTAAACTCAGATGCTTGGCGCTGATCCCGGCAGCATGCTTGACTACCGCTTGGCAAGCCGAAAGCATCAAGCGTATACGTCTCCTGGAATTGGCGTTGCCTTTCCGGGCTGGCCAGCCCCGAGGCGACATCCGGTTTGGTCACCGGACTCCGACAAGCGCATCTGCGCCAATATCGATAACGGCGGCAACCTACATTTCTCGCGGATGAGCAAGTACCTTTGCGCAACGCGACGAATTTTCGAGTCTCAGGCATGAGTATTCTGCTAACCGGCGCGACCGGTTTTGTAGGCGGCGCTGTTGCCGCCAACCTTGCGGACAAGGGTTTGCTGGGCGACACCCATTTTGCGGTGCGCGGCGGCACCCCCGCCGACGGGCTCGTGCGCCTGCGAAACAACCTGCGCCGTTTTCAATTGCCGAAGACGGTGCTGGATGGCATTAGCGAAGCGCAAATCGTGCCGTTCGACTTGCGCAATGCGGCCGCCACCGCGCTTGGCGACCCGGAAATCATCATCAACTGCGCCGCGCTGGCGACGTTTTCCAACCATCCGTCGCTGTGGGAAACCAACGTTGGTGGCGTGCTGGCGCTGGGCAGACAGGCGGCCCAAGGCAAACGGCTAAAACGTTTTCTGCAGGTTGGCACCGGCATGTCGTGCGGCAAACTTGCTGACCGCCACGTGCAGGAAAGCTGGAACGTGCCGCCGCTTGAGCAACACGCGGTGCAGTACACCTATTCCAAAGGGATGGCCGAGCTGAAGCTGCGCGAAGCGTTTCCCGAGTTGCCGCTGGTGGTAGTCCGGCCGTCCATCGTAGTCGGCCACAGCGAGTTGGGCTGCGCGCCGTCGGGCAGCATCTTCTGGATGCTGCGTATGGTCGCCTTGCTGGAGACCTTCAGTTGCCGGTTGGGCGACCGTATCGACATCCTCCCCGTGGACGATTGCGCCGAGGCCATCGTGCGGCTGGCGCTCAAGCCGATGCTGGCGCACGACCTATATCACATCAGTGCTGGCAACGCGCATTCGGAGCAGATCGCCACGCTGTACCCGCGCGTCAAGCGCTGCGCGAGCCCGGAAGAAGATGCCCAGGCACTGGTCGATTACGTGTATCAGGAAAAAATCGAGGAGAAGGCGCTGGCTCGCAAATTTCTGCGCTTGACCGAAGATGGCAACGTGCGTCTGGTCGCGCGATCCATCCATCTATATGCCAAGTTCGCCAGCATGAGCTACGTGTTCGATAACACGCGACTGGTAACAGAGACGGGCTTTCAGCCGCGCTCGCTGCTCAGTTATCTGGACCGCTGCCTCGACACGTCGGACGCCGTGTCGATCACCGAGCAGATGCAGTGGGACTACAAATAAGCGTCCCCAACTAAACCAAACCACCAGACCAACAGTAGCCTCACCGCCCTCGGCATGCGCCTGTGGGCGCGTGCCGAGGTAGTCTTTATGGTCGTGAGCGCGCCTAAGCAACGCGCCCGTAGTGATCCTGGAAGCGAACAATATCGTCCTCGCCAAGGTAGGACCCGGATTGCACTTCAATCAGCTCAAGCGGAATCTTGCCCGGGTTTTCGAGTCGATGGGTCACGCCTAGCGGGATATACGTTGACTGGTTTTCCGACAGCAGCATCACCTGATCACCGTTGAATACCTTGGCGGTGCCGCACACCACGATCCAGTGTTCTGCACGATGGTGATGCATTTGCAGACTGAGCGACGAGCCCGGATTGACGATGATGCGCTTGACCTGGAAGCGCTCGCCTTGGTCAATGCCCTCATATGAACCCCAAGGGCGAAACACCTTGCGGTGCGTCACCGACTCGTGACGGCCCGAGCTGTTGAGACGCTCGACGATCTTCTTGACGTCCTGCGCTCTGTCACGGTGCGACACCAGAATCGCATCGGCGGTTTCCACAATCACCAGGTCGTTGACGCCCACCGCCGCCACCATGCGGTGCTCGGCCCGCACGTATGTGTTCCTCGCGTCCTCGACCAGCACGTCCCCAAACAACGCATTGCCGTTGTCGTCGACGTTGGCGATCTCGGCAAGAGCCGTCCACGAACCGATGTCGTTCCAGCCCAGGCCAGCCGCCGTCACAACGGCAGCATGTGCCGTTTTTTCCATGACGGCGTAGTCGATCGACAGCTTGGGGCTGGCGCCGAAGGCCTCTGCATCGAGCCGCACGAAATCAGCGTCGCGCTTGGCGGCGTTCAGTGCCAGTTCTGCTTGACGGAGAATCTCGGGCGCATGCTGGCGGAGTTCGTCCAGGTAAGCGGCCGCCTTCAGCATGAACATGCCGCTGTTCCAGTAGTACCCACCCTCTTCCAGCAAGCGGGCGGCGGTCACCGCGTCCGGCTTTTCCACAAAACGCTCCACCCGGTACGTGCCATCGACGGCAACCAGGGCTTCGCCACCGCGGATGTAGCCGTACCCCGTATGCGGCTCGGTGGGCTCGATGCCAAAAGTGACCAAGAAGTTATCCTTGGCGACACTGGCTGCAACCGTGGCGAGCTTGCCGAACACCACGTCGTCTTCGATCACATGATCCGACGGCAGTACCAGCAGCAGCGCCTCGGGTGTGGCCTGCTGTGCAAGCAGGGCCGCAACAGCCACGGCGGGCGCCGTATCGCGGCCGACCGGCTCAAGCACGATCGCCGAGGGTTTCACATCGACGCTGCGCAATTGCTCGGCCACCAGAAAGCGCTGCTCCTCATTGGTGATCACGATCGGGGCGGCCACATTACCGATGCCGCGCAGGCGAAGCGCCGTCTGTTGCACCAGCGTATGTTCGCCGATGAGCTTGAGATACTGTTTCGGATAGCCACCGCGCGACATTGGCCAGAGACGGGTACCGCTTCCGCCACAGAGAATGACGGGGTAAATATTCATTTCAACTCCCTCAAGGACTACCACTCACTCAATCAATAACATTTGGCCCATCGCAACGCTCGTCGCCACCTGCCCCGCTACAGCACTCCACGCAGGCGCGCCTGCCGACGTTGCGCCCAGGCCCAATATCCGTACCACGCCGCATTCCGGCTCCAGCGCCACGCCTTGCGCAGCGGCCGCTTCCAGTCATCCGCAATCCGCCCAAGCGGGCGTGCTGCCGTTGATCCGAGCTTGCGCACCACCGCTTCCGGCGTGGTGAACAGCCGGGTGCGCCAGTCCCAATAGATTGGGTAGCGCAGCAACGCACCGGCCACCAGCATGTCGAGCGTCAGCTTGCGCTGCCGCCACGGCTGCTCCAGCGCATCTTGTGTCAGCCCCCAGCCAGCGTAGAACGGCAACCCATAGGTGAAGACGCGCTTGCCTCGCAGCAGAGCATCAAATCCAACGAGCGATGACAGCACGTGCACCTCATCGGCGCAATCGACCAACGAGACCACGTCGGACTCGGCGTCGACAATGTCGGCCAATTCGTGGGCATGCACCAGCCCCTGCCGGTTACCGGACAACACATCTGGATGCGGCTTGTAGACGATGAAGCCATCTGGATTGCGCTTGCGCACCGCTTCGAGCAGCGCTTCAGCCGTGCCGAGTACCCCGGTGCCGTAGCGGATCGACGCATCGTCGGCCACCTGCCCCGCGACGAGGATGACCGTCTTGCCGGCCGGTGCGTTCCAGCCCGGCGCGCGCCGGCCGAGGTTGTACTTCGTGACGCCCAGGCGAGCTATCAACTCACGCAAAGCCGCCGCTCGAACAAGTTCCGCATCATCGAATTGCGCGCTGTTCAGGGTATGCGTCAGTTCGTTCGGGGTGCGCGCATCGAAATACAGCCCCTCCCGATCCAGCACCTGGCTGCACGGCGCATTCATGTCGGAGCCAAGTCCGTCGGAGTGGAAGAAACCATCTTCCATGCGCAACATGGGTGCACTCGCTGGAATGCCCTCCGTGCTCTTGCCCCCCCACAGCGCCACACGTTCCCCTTGCTCCATCTTTTCTGACACGCGCGCCCAGCGCAATTTGCTCCCGCCAGCCGTCAGGAATGGCGTGGCGAAAAACCGCTTCCATAGCTGGAAACGCACCCCCGCCACTCGCTCGCAATCTGCATAGCGCGCACGCACCGTGCGCTGCAGCTCAATGCTGTCAAGCGAGCGTTCCAGCGTGCCAACACCATGGGTTTCGGGGTCAAGATAGCGCGCGAGTCGCAGATAGACCGCGTCGAACAATGCGGCGAGTGTGGGGCGGTGGTGGCGGTCCGGCATCGGAAGATCATCCGTTGTCAGGCCCCAGCCCGCATAGTACGGGCGACCAAACACGTGCACCGGTATGCCAGCCAGCAGAGCCTGCATGCCTTCGGGCGCGCTCACCGTATATGTATGGTCAATATGTGACAGCGTGGCGAAAAAACTGAAACCCGCGGCAATTCTGCGCGTGCCTGTAGGCAGCTCACCCGCACCGGACAGCCCGCCCGCAGCGCCACGGGCAGCGGGCCAGATCCAGATTTCTGCGCCGGGGTGCTCGCTCTGTGCCGCCGCCACCATGCGTATAAACGCGGCCTGCGTTGCGCCTCCACCGCATCGCTGATCAATCAGCAACACGCGCGGCTTACTACGCGGCTGCATTAACTCCGGTGGACAAACAGGCGTGGCATTGCGTGCAAGGTCCGCACGGGCGGCGACCATGCGCGCCATAAGGTCAGGCAGTTCCGGCGAGGTCCCCAGGCTATCGACGCTCGCAAGCAAGGCTTGTACAGCCTGTTCCATCGGATCTCCCGCGCGGCATGGCCCGGGCAGCACGAACCAAGACAGCATCGGCTCCCCGAGCTTGCATTCCGACCAGATCGGACCTGGAAGCAAAGTCGGTGTGGTCGAATCAATGCAGCGTTTGAGCCGGAGCACTGCCCGCCCCGCCCACCGCTCGCCCCATACACCACCGGCAACGCCCGCGATGGAGCCAAGCGTGCGCCAGCCCCGCGTCACGCCACGCAGGTATGAGGCGACCTGAGGCACAGGCCCGGCAACCGCGCCCATGTCGCGCATTTACGCCAGTTCCTCGATAAATTGATCAACTACCTCGAAGTGCTGCTGCCATGTGGGCTCGCGGAACCCTTCAATGCGGATCAGTTGGCTCGCGCGCTGCACGCTATTCGTCGTGGAATATTCCAAAATACGCGCCATCCAGCCAGGGCCGTCAAGCGGATCGAGATAGTCCGGTATCTCGCCTGCGATCTCCCGGAACACGGGCAGATCACTGGCAATCACAGGCACCCGCATTGACAGTGCTTCGGCCAGCGGCATGCCGTAGCCTTCCACGAAAGATGGGAACAGCAGGGCCTGGGCGTGATGCAGATAGTTGTAGAGGCGCTGGTCGGAACAATTGGCCTCTTCTATGACTTTGCCGCGCAGGGCCACACAGCGTTCCAGCATATCCACCACGTTTTCGCACTCCCACCCTCGCCGCCCGATGACAACCAACGTCGGGGCACGTTCACCCAGTTCCTCGACCATACGGCGCCAGACATGGAGCAAAAACCAGTGATTCTTGCGCGGCTCAATTGTGCCCAGCATGACGAAATACGGCTGCGCGAGCGGACGCGCGTCCACGTTGGCAGCCGGCACGCCTGAAGCCAGACGCGCCACTACCGTCTTCGGCAACGGCCATCCGGCCCATCGCGCCTCTTCGATTAAGGAGTTGAGCGTAGCTTTGGAATTAGCGATAACACCGGACGCATGGCGAAGCGCCACACGCATCCGCTCCCGATGGAGCTCACGCACTCCGGGGCGACAATATTCAGCGTGTGTGAGCGGAATCAAATCGTGCAGCATGAAAACCGTACGGATATTCCGGCTCGCCAGTGATTGAAAATACCGGCCATATTCCAACCCGGAATGGCTGGTATGCAGCAGCACCCCCCGAGCAAATCGCTCACGCCGCAGGGCGCCGAGAATAGCACGCACCATCAGCCGCCGAGCATCCCTCCAACGGGTGGCGTCCTGATTTAGCAACAACTCAAATGCCTGCGCCGATTCCCGCTCCGGCAATACGACATAAAATCCGCGCTCGCTCAGTACGGCACGCGCGCGGGATGCATAGTGGCGGATGTAGGCAAGGCCAACGCGATCCACGCCAGTTGGCAGAGTCCGTTTGGCCAGCCTGTCCAGAAGCCGCGTGACGTCTAAGAATATCGGTAGCACAGCTTTATTACGAATGCATGAATTAGCGGGTGGAGAGTAAAAATATGCCAACGACTTTTGCGGGAAAATTGCCAAAGGGCTGCATATTCTAGCGACGGGCATGTGATACTTGCAAAGTTTTGCTTGACCTAAAGAACCTTCTCCAGAATGCGCAGCCTGCCCGCCTTGCTTTCGGCAGTGTCGATTGTCGGCATTGCCAGCCTTACCGCCTGTTCGTCCGTCCCCTCTTCCGGCCCAACCCGATCGCAGGTAACCGACGCCACCACCGAAGCGTCCGTCAAAGCCGGAATCCAGATCGTAGATGTGACCGAAGCAGTGGCCCAGCGTCTTCTGGCCGAACGCCAGACCGCCGACTTTGCCCGGACTTTGGGGGGCGGGGCGCAATTCCAGCAGCAACTGGGCGTGGGCGACGTCATTGAAGTTTCCGTCTGGGAGGCCCCTCCGGCCACCCTGTTTGGCGCCACCGGCATGGACCCGCGTGTTGCGCCAAGCAACGCTCGCGTCTCTGTGCTCCCCGAACAAATGATCAGCGGCGACGGTTATATCAATGTCCCATTTGCCGGGCAGATCAAGGCCGCCGGGCGCACCACCACACAACTGGAAAAGGACATTACCGCCGCCCTGAAGGGCAAGGCCAACCAGCCCCAGGTGCTGGTGCGGCTGTCCAAGAACGTTACCTCCTACGTGACCGTAGTGGGCGACGTTGCCACCAGCACCCGCATGCAACTGACGGCACGCGGTGAACGGCTGCTTGATGCCGTGGCCAGTGCCGGCGGCGTGCGCCAGCCGGTAGACAAGATAACGATTCAAGTCACCCGCGGCAACGCGGCTCAAACCCTGCCGCTGCAAACCATCATTCGCGACCCGCGCCAGAATGTGCCGCTGCGTGCTGGTGACGTCGTAACCGCGCTATTCCAGCCCCTCAGCTTTACTGCGCTGGGTGCCACCGGCAAAAACCAGGAAATCAATTTCGAAGCGCAAGGCATTACGCTGGCCCAGGCCATTGCCCGTGCCGGCGGCCTGGAAGACTCTCGCGCCGATGCGCGGGGCGTGTTCATTTTCCGCTTTGAAGATGCCAACGCCCTGCCCTGGCCGCGCCAGCCGGTGCGCACCACACAGAACGGCAAGGTGCCGGTGGTCTACCGTTTGAACCTAAAGGACCCCGGCAGCTTTTTTGTAGCGCAGACGTTTGTGATGGATAACAAGGATTTACTGTACGTGTCGAATGCACCGATTGCTGAGCTGCAGAAGTTCTTGAATGTAGTGTTTTCCGTGGCTTATCCGGTGGTGACTACGGTGAATACGTTCAAGTAATTCTGTTTGCTTCGGTAGCCAGTCTAAATGGGGGCTGACTATACCGTGCCTCAGCTCTCGAGCGCTTGCCCGGGCGGGTACCGCCCTGCAATTGCTCAGCATTTTGGGAATTTGGTCTACCAAGACAACTGGTTTGATGACAGTTCCGGCCGCGGCACCTCAGTGGACGTCGGACGTGACGGCATGAGTGCTGCCCGGATGTAATAGCATGAGTATTATTTCTTACGCCCAGAACTTTGAAGACGTCATGCTATGGCGTGCCTTGGGGCACGTAGCAGAAGGCTTCTATATCGATGTGGGCGCCCAGCACCCCACTATCGATTCCGTCAGTAAAGCGTTTTACGAGCATGGCTGGCGCGGCATTCATGTGGAACCCACCAGCACCTATGCCACCTTGCTGAGACAGGATCGCCCGGACGAAACCGTTCTGCAGGCCGCCCTGACCCACACCCATGGCACGCTGACGTTTTACGAAATCCCCGAAACCGGCCTGTCTACGGCGGATGCCACCATTGCCGAGCGCCACAAGCAGCAGGGCTTCCAAACCCGTGAAACCACAGTTCCCTGCCTCACCCTGGCCGATGTGTTTGAACATGCCGGCTCACGCGACATCCACTGGCTCAAGATTGATGTCGAAGGATTCGAACGGCAGGTGCTGGAAGGCTGGGGGCAGTCACTAGCCCGGCCATGGATAGTCATAGTGGAAAGTACGCTTCCGCTAACAACTATCGAATCCCACTCACATTGGGAACCGCTACTGCTTGGCCGCGACTACGAACACGCCTATTTCGACGGACTTAACCGCTACTACGTCTCTACCGGCCATCCCGAACTGCGCGAAGCGTTCCGCGCAGGGCCGAATGTGTTCGATGGCTTTGCGCTAAACGGCACTGCCAGCGCCCCTTTTTGCCACCTGGTGCAGGCACACCATAAAACACAAGTTGACTGCGCGCAGGCGGAGCTGGCCCAGGCAAAACACACTGCCCAGCAAGAAATCACGCGCCTAACCGACGCATTGGCTACGCAACGGGAGCTTCACACCAAACAAGAGCAGGCCCTGGGGGAACAGTTACGAGCATCGAACGATGCCGTGCACCAGCTCGAGTCCACGCTGGTTGATCAGGGCCGCGCCAATGTCGAGAAAGAACAATCGCTGATGCGCGACCATGCTAATCGGGTCGAATCTCTGCTCCAGCAACTCCAAGCCAGCGAGACGGAGCTTCGTCAGTTAATGCAGGAAGGGGCTGCGCGCGAAAGAGAGCTAACACGGCAGGCTGCCCAAATCCGTGAGGAAGTGGACGAGCTGCTGCGCACCTTGGTACAGCGGGAAAAAGAGTTCTCCCAAGAACTCATGCAAACCCGCCAACATGGCGAACAAGCCCTGGCTGACCAGTTTTACGCGAGCCAAGCCGAGCTGCGACGGCTGGCCCAGGAGGGAATCGAACGGGAACAAGTACTGACCCAGCACAACCTCCAGGTTCGGCAGCAGATGGAAGCCCTACTGCGCTCAGTAGCGCAGCGGGAAAGCGACTTTGCCAGAGAACTGCTACAAACCCGGCGCGAGGCCGAGCAGATCACTGCCGAACAAGCCCGCGTCCACGCGGAGCTAGAGCGGACTCTGCGTCACGAAGGGGCCGAGCGCGAACACGCGTTGACCGAGCAAATCGGCCAACTTCGACTGGAAGTTAAAGAACTGCTCCATTCGTTGGCGCAACGGGAAAGCGAATTTTCCCGAGAACTTCAGCAGGTTCACCGCGACGCCCAGCAAGCCGTCGGCGAACAAGCCCGAGTGCATGCCGAGCGCGACCAGGCATTGGTTCAACAACTTCTGACCGCACACGCAGAATTGCGTAGCGCCGAAGCGCGCGGCCGTGATCGAGAACGACAGCTTGACCAGGAAATTTCCAGCACGCAGGCAAAGCTTATCCAACTGACGCAGGCCCATGCGACACTCGAGGCGCAGCTCAGAGAGCAAATGGCGGCAGCACAACATACAACCTTGGCGCTTAAGGCATCGTTAGATGCGATTCACACCTCTTTCGCATGGCGTCTCACGGCACCAGTGCGCTGGATTGGCTCCCTGTTGTTCACCCCTTTGCCACTGCCGCGAACTCAGGCGGCGCCGATATTTTCATCTGCTGCAGCTCAGCCTCCCGCACCGGCATGTGCAGCACCAGCCCCAACATCTACTCTCACCCAGCAACGCCCGAGTGAGACCGGAATTTCTGCTTTAGCAATCAATACACCCATGAACTGCCCGTCAATAGCACACACGCTGGATGAACTCCTGTCGTACCATGATCAGCAGTTCGTCCATTCTGCCTACCTGACAGTTCTGGGGCGTAACCCTGATCCTGACGGCTTCCGTTACTACTTGGCTCGTGTACGCCAAGGCGTCAGCAAGATCCAGATTCTTTCTCAGTTGCGATTCTCCCAAGAGGGCAAAGCACGCGGTTCGTCCCTTTCCGGCCTGGATGCAGCGGTGGCTTCCTATCGCTACCTCAAGCTTCCTCTGATCGGCTGGCTGCTAGGCCTTATGGTACGAGTGCAACACGCTGGCGCCACTCACCAGAAACTGAATGCGATCGAAAACCAAATCTATGTTCTTGGCGACGAGAACCAGCGCCGATTTGCGCGATTAGAAAATGCTGTGACCGACCTGCACCACGCAGTCATGCAGCAAGCTCAAACCACCGTTACCGCTCAGGGTGGCGCGCCGAATCATAGTCGCGTTGCCTTAGCCAGCACCAGCTTCCGACCGCCCGAGCCCGAGGGGCTCAAGCAACTCTCGCCACGTGCACGGGATATCTATTCCCAGCTCAAGCAAGCCGCTGCCACTCATGTCGAAGGAGTCGCATAATGCGAATCTTGATTGACCTGCAAGGGACGCAAGGTGCCAGTCGACATCGCGGCATAGGCCGCTACAGCCTAGCATTGGCACAAGCCATGGCTCGCAATCGCGGTGATCATGAGATCATTATTGCGCTTAATGGGATGCTCCACGATTCCATTGAACCAATTCGCGCAGCATTTGAAGGATTGCTTCCACAAGAGAATATTCGCGTGTGGCATGCAGCAGGACCGGTGCCGCCCCTTACTCCTGAGAACACTTGGCGCAGACGAACGGCTGAACTATTACGCAACGCTTTCTTGGAAAGTCTTCAGCCTGATATCTTGCACATCACGAGCCTATTCGAAGGGTATGGTGACGACGCCGTTCACAGCATCTGCGGAACTTCGATCCCGACGGCCGTCACGTTCTACGACCTGATCCCACTGCTACAGAGCGAACAATATCTCACGCCTAATCCTCTATACGAGGCGTTCTATAGAGAGAAACTCGCTCATTTAAAGCGCGCCAATATTTATCTGGCGATTTCAGAATCGGCGCGCCAGGAATGTATAGACAATCTAGGCGTCGCGGCAGACGAAGCGGTCAATATTGGGGCTGCAGCCGAAGTCGGCTTCAAACCTATCTCCATCACTGAACGGGACAAGCGAAGCCTTCGCAATCATTTTGGGTTAGAGCGTTCTTTTGTGATGTACTCGGGCGCAACGGATGAGCGCAAGAATCATTTGCGCCTCATCAAAGCATTTTCACTTCTGCCAAAGACGCTAAGGGAAAACTGCCAACTTGCCATAGTCGGCCGCCTCCCGAATGATCACCGAGAGAAATTTGAGAAGTATGCAGAGCTATGTGGCCTAGGATCGGATGATGTTGTGATTACAGGAAGCGTCAGTGATAAAGAACTTGTGCAACTCTACAACCTGTGTGATCTATTTGTTTTTCCTTCATTGCACGAGGGCTTTGGTCTGCCCGCACTAGAGGCAATGTCATGCGGCGCTCCCGTTATTGGCGCAAACACTTCTAGCTTACCGGAAGTCATCGGACGCCGGGATGCTTTATTTGATCCGTTCGATGAGAAAGCGATCAGCCGTAAAATGGCCGAGGTATTGACCAACACTCGCCTACGCGATGAGCTGGCAGAACACGGCTTGAAGCAGGCAAGAAATTTCTCTTGGGATGAGAGCGCAAAAAGGGCAATTTCAGCCTTTGAACGTTGGCACGCTAAACAAGGGAAAACGGCTAGCCGAAATAACGAAGCATTTGATAACGATTCCGCGATAGCCTCGCTCGTTGAAAAAATTGCGAGACTCAACAATCCGTCGACTAATGATGACGACTGGCTCAAGACGGCACAAGCCATCACGCTCAACCACTGTCGAACCGCCAAAAGGCAGTTGTTGATTGACATCTCTGAATTAGCCCATCGTGATTCTAAGACTGGCATTCAGCGGGTAGTTCGTAGCGTTCTGGCGGAGTTACTTATTAATCCGCCACCAGATTTCAGTGTCGAGCCGGTTTATGCCACTCAGCATGAACCCGGCTATCGCTACGCAAGGCAATTTTTGGCGCAGTTCCTGAGCAAACCAAGCCCAGAGCTGGCAGATGACCCTATAGAAGTGTCCAGCGGAGACATATTTCTTGGCCTCGATTTGCAACATCACGTCGTCTTACAACAGGCGCCGTTTTATGCCCATTTGAAGCGCGCTGGCGTACAGGTGCACTTTGTCATTTATGACCTGCTGCCCGTATTGATGCCTCATGTGTTCCCGGAAGGTACGTCTGATATTCACGACAGATGGCTACGTGTGCTCGCCCAAGGCGATGGCGTGCAGTGCATCTCGCGTGCAGTTGCAGACGAGATGGCCGAATGGCTCAGTGTAAACGGTCCAGAGCGCTTACGCCCCTTCAAGCTTGGCTGGTTCCATTTGGGAGCGGATGTAGCGCGGTCTGTTCCCACCAAAGGTCTACCGGCTACCGCTGACGATGTGTTAGACACCCTTGCACACCGCCCCGCTTTCTTGATGGTGGGAACTATCGAGCCGCGCAAGGGGCAATTGCAAACACTGGCTGCATTTGAGCGCCTTTGGAGCGAGGGCGTGGATGTCAACCTGGTGATGGTTGGAAAGCACGGCTGGAATGTCGACTTACTGGTTGAAATGCTCCATAACCATGCCGAGCGCAATCGACGCTTGTTCTGGTTGGACGGCGTCAGTGACGAATACCTCGAAAAAATCTACGCGGCTTCCGACTGCTTGATCGCCGCCTCGGAAGGCGAAGGTTTTGGCCTGCCACTTATCGAGGCTGCCCAACATAAATTGCCGATAATAGCTCGTGATATACCGGTCTTCCGAGAGGTGGCTGGGAATCATGCTTTGTACTTTTCGGGCGCAACGCCGGATACCCTAGCCAATGCCGTGAAAGAGTGGCTCACGCTGGACAAGGCCGGTGCAGCTCCCCAGTCGAATGCCATGCCTTGGCTGACCTGGAAACAAAGCACACAGAACCTGCTGGATATCATTCTTCGTGGGCACTGGTATCGACAGTGGCTGCCCGACGGTGTGCACCGCTTCGCAGGCAGCGACAGCCGACTGGGTACGCAGGTAGGTAAGCGTGCCGGGCGTGAAATGGTGAGCACGCGTAAAGCAGGGTACCTGATCTTTGGACCGTATCTTTCTCTAGCCAGCGGTCACTATCGGGTGGTGATTCGCGGGGAACTTGGAGGCACCGCCGAGGCCCGCATGGATGTCGCAGTTGATCAAGGCCAACGCATCCTTGCCGAGTCTGCACTGCGTGAGCCCGACGCAGGCGGCCATTTGCTTGTGCTACCGATAGAGCTAGATGCACCCTGCACAGATCTCGAGGTCCGGGTATGGGTCAACAGTCGCACTGACTTGAGTATTTCCGTGATTGAGGTTGCCCCTCGGTTGGATAATCAAGAAGAAGATGACGCACACTCGGCAAATGAAAGCGATTCATTAACGAGCGAGCCACTTGCAGCGACCACCGCGCAACAGTTGCGGCACTCCTCCGTGACGGCAGCTTGACAAGAAGGCGGACACAAAGGAAAGCGTTGATTTATCTCAATCTAATTGGTTGCACTTTAAAATCAGGAAAATAAGAATGACTACCGCTATCATCACCGGCATCACTGGCCAAGACGGCGCCTACCTAGCTCAACTGCTCTTGGAAAAAGGTTACACCGTCTACGGCACGTACCGCCGCACCAGTTCCGTCAATTTCTGGCGAGTCGAGGAACTGGGCGTAGATAAGCACCCGAACCTACATCTGGTCGAGTACGACCTGACCGATCTGAGCGCCAGCATCCGCCTGCTACAGACGACCAAGGCCACCGAAGTCTATAACCTCGCCGCGCAAAGTTTCGTCGGCGTATCGTTCGACCAGCCCGCCACCACGGCCGAGATCACCGGCATCGGCCCGCTCAACCTGCTCGAAGCAATCCGCATCGTCAACCCGGAGATCCGCTTCTACCAAGCCAGCACCTCCGAGATGTTCGGCAAGGTCCAAGCCATTCCCCAGATCGAGAGCACGCCGTTCTATCCGCGCAGCCCGTATGGCGTGGCCAAGCTGTACGCGCACTGGATTACCGTGAACTACCGCGAGAGCTACAACATCTTCGGCAGCAGCGGCATTCTGTTCAATCACGAGTCGCCGCTGCGTGGCCGTGAGTTCGTGACCCGCAAGATTACCGACAGCCTAGCCAAGATCCATCTGGGCAAGCTGGACGTGCTGGAACTGGGCAACCTCGACGCTAAGCGCGACTGGGGTTTTGCCAAGGAGTACGTTGAGGGTATGTGGCGCATGCTGCAGGCTGACAAGCCAGATACCTACGTGCTGGCCACCAACCGTACAGAAACGGTCCGGGACTTTGTCACGATGGCAGCCAAGGCGGTCGGTACCGAGATCATGTGGGAAGGCCATGCCGAGAACGAAGTCGGCTACGATCGCAAAACAAACAAAGCCATCGTCAAGATCAATCCCAAGTTCTACCGCCCGGCTGAAGTCGAGCTGCTGATCGGCAATCCCGCCAAGGCCCGCGAAGAACTGGGCTGGGAGCCCAAGACGACGCTTGAGCAACTGTGCCAGATGATGGTCGAGGCAGACGTCCGGCGCAATCAGGTAGGCTTCTCGTTCTAAGACATGGCAAAGGTCCTGATTACCGGCGTTCGCGGCTTCACCGGGCAGCACTTGCTCAAGGAGTTGCTGAATGCCGGTCACGAAGTCTGCGGCCTAGCACACACACCGGCGCCCGAGGCGTCGGTGCGTGTGCATGTGTGCGACCTGCTTGACCGCACGGCACTGACGGAGGTGCTCGCCCGAGAGCAGCCCGAGGCGGTGGTGCACCTCGCCGCCATTGCGTTTGTTGCCCATGGCGACGCCCGGGCAATCTACGAGACCAATGTGGTGGGCACCCGCAATCTGCTGGATGCCATCCATACGTCGGGCTGTCGGCCAAAATCCGTACTGCTGGCCAGCAGCGCCAACATCTACGGCAATGCAGACCGCGAGGTGATTGACGAGTCCACTCCCGCTGCGCCTGCCAATGACTACGCGGTCAGCAAGCTGGCCATGGAGTACATGGCCAGGCTGTGGGAAGACAAGCTGCCAATCACCATCGTGAGGCCGTTCAACTACACAGGTGTCGGACAGTCGCCCAACTTCCTGCTGCCGAAGATCGTCTCCCACTTCCGCGAGCGCAAGCCTGTCCTAGAACTGGGGAATCTGCACGTCGTCCGCGATTTCTCCGATGTGCGCAGCGTTGTGGCCGCCTATGGGCGCTTGCTCGACGAGCGATTCGCGGGCCAGACCTTCAATGTCTGTTCGGGTACTGGCTATGCGTTGAAGGATGTGCTGGCCATGATGAGCGATCTCGCCGGATACCAGCCGGAGATCAAGGTGAACATGGCCTTTGTACGCGCCAACGAAGTGCACACGCTGATCGGTAGCAACGCCAAGTTGCGTGAGGCCATTGGCGCGCAGCCCACCATTGCGTTGCGCGACACACTGCAGTGGATGCTGGAAGCCGAAGAATGAAGCTGATCCTTGCGGTGGATGCGATCGTGCCACCATTGACGGGCATCGGTCGCTACACGTGGGAACTGGCCAGGCACTACACCCTGCCGCAAATCGGACTGGACCAGGCGCGCTTCTTCTTTGCCGGCCGCTGGGTGAAGGATCCTGCCTCGCTGCTACAGCCTGCCACAGCGCAGCCGCGTCGGCGCAAAGGCTTGCTGCCCCGCATGCCTGCCAGTTGGCGCCGCTGGAACATGCGGCGCCAAATGCGAAGCCATGTATTTCATTCGCCAAACTATTTCCTTCCCGATGCGGTGGATGGCGGCATCGTCACGGTGCACGACCTGTCCGTATTCAAGTACCCCGAGACCCATCCGGCGGAGCGCTTGCGGCATTTCGAGCAAGGCTTTGCTTCCACACTGAAGCGGGCTGCACATCTGATCACCGATTCCGAGGCGGTTCGTGCAGAGGTGGTGGAATACTTTGGCTGGCCGCGTGACAAGGTCACCGCAATCAGGCTTGGGGTGCCGACCGAATTCGGGCCGCGTCCGCACGCAGAACTGCGTGCGGCGCTAGAGCAGTATGGCTTGGCGCCGGGAGCCTATGCGCTTTGCGTCTCAACACTTGAGCCGCGCAAGCGCGTCGACCGCCTGCTCACTGCCTACGGCACCCTGCCCTCGGCATTGCGCGAGAGCTGTCCGCTTGTGCTGGCAGGCAGCAAGGGCTGGCTGAGCGACGGTTTGCAGGAGCAGATTGTGCGCGGCCAGAGCGAGGGATGGCTGCACTACCTGGGCTTCGTGCCCGAGCCCGTCCTTCCCTTACTGTACGCTGGTGCGCGGGCCTTCCTGTACCCTTCGGTGTATGAAGGCTTCGGCCTTCCCGTATTGGAAGCCCTTGCCAGTGGCGTACCGACGCTGACGTCCGATTGCTCGTCGCTGCCGGAGGTCGCCGACGGCGCCGCTTGGTTGGTGCAGCCGGATGATCACGCCGCGCTGTATGAAGGGATCGCCAAGGTCTTGTCCGACGAAGCATGGCGCGCGCAGGCAGTGGAACGCGGACTGCAAGTGGCCCAGCAGCACAGTTGGGCCCGCTGTGCGGCGGGTACGCTGGAGGTGTGCCGGCAGTTCGCGTGATGGGTGGCGCGATGATGTACCGTGCGGGCGAGGTGTTATCGAACCGCCAGTGAAGTCCGTCTTATCTCATGCTCTTCGCCGAGCTCCTGCGTTTGCAGGGTCACACTGAGCCACTCAGCGAACGGAGCCGACTTTATATGATCAGTGATTTAGTTTCAGAAGATATCAGGGTTTCGATAGGTAAAGGCACCTATGCGTCCTCTCCGCCAATTATCCGCCCACATCATGCGAATAATCGAATAGTCATTGGCAACTATTGCTGCCTCGCGCACGACGTGACTATTTTTGCCGGCGGCAACCATCCCATGGGCTATCTGACAATGCATCCTCTGAAGCTCTATTTGGGTAAGGGATCATTTGAGGACTGGTCCGCCGATTGTGGCGATGACGCTGAAACAACGACAATTGGGAACGATGTATGGATCGGTCATGGTGCAACAATTTTGTCCGGAGTTAAGATCGGAGATGGCGCAGTCATTGGGGCCCATACTGTTGTCGCGAGTGATGTGCCGCCTTACGCCATTGTTGCAGGCAACCCGGCAAAATTAATCAGAAAGCGCTTTAGCGAGCCGCAGATTGAACAACTATTGAAACTCGGTTGGTGGAATTGGCCACGAGAACACATTGAAGAAGCTGCAGAATATCTGTGTTCTGGCGATCTTGATGCACTCTTGGCCTTTGCAGGGGAAAAGCGAGGAGTATCAAGTCCTTGTTCATCCATACACCAGTCTGCAACCTGACATTCATGTGCACGTTGGCGGCGCAAACCTGACCAACGACGGCGAGCTTGTGCAGTGATGCAATGCATGTCGCTGCAGCCGAGAGAGATACCGCTTTGGCCAAAACCAAGACCATGCGAGCTCAACTCGCTTAGCAGGGCAAGGTGGCCAGCAATTTTTTGAGCTGCATGGCACTTTCGGACCACGTGAGCCACGGCATGGACCGGCTATCGGGTGCACTACCCGCCTGTAGCTGATCGAGCCAGCGCGCGAGCACAGGAGCAAGTTCAGCACCTGTGCCGGCGGCAAAATAGCTGGCATGGGCGCCAGCTATTTCCCGAAATACTTCAATATCGCGCACAAGTAGCGGTATGCCATGTTGTGCAGCTTCCACCAGAGGCAGCCCAAAGCCCTCGGCCTCGGACGCCATCACCAGACCATTTGAACGGCAATAGAGGTGGCTCAACTCAGCATCGCCTGCCCGCTCTAGCCAAA
This sequence comes from Ralstonia pickettii, assembly GCF_016466415.2. Taxonomy (NCBI): domain Bacteria; kingdom Pseudomonadati; phylum Pseudomonadota; class Betaproteobacteria; order Burkholderiales; family Burkholderiaceae; genus Ralstonia; species Ralstonia pickettii. Next base: position 1,704,843 of record NZ_CP066771.1, read on the forward strand.
TCAGGCGTTTACCGGCCTCGGGGTGCTGCCGCAAGCGGGCAGCCATCGCCTCCATATGCCAGCCCGGCTTGCCAACAATGACCAGCTTCACATTCCCACCCTGCTCCCACAGGATGTCCAGCGCGTCCAGCACTTGCGCATGGCCTTTGCGCGGTTCGATCGTCCCCACCATCAAGATGACGGGGCCCGAGCCCTCTTCAAACTGGGCGTACCTGGGGCTTTCTCCCTGGTTGGACGGCAACTGGCTGGCGACCAAATCGGCCCCTAGGTGAAACCACCGCGTTGGCAAAGTGGCCGGCTGCATGCTGTATTGCCGGCGCAGCCAATCATCAGCCTGCTTTGCCACTGATGCCGAGATGCAAAACAATGCATCAGCATGCACAGCCAGCGTCGCCAGCCAGCGCGGGAAGGCCTTGCGTGCAATCGGCGTAAACCAGTCAGGATGCAGTACCGGCAACAGGTCATACACCACGACGGCCAGCTTGACGCCCTGCTGGCGCCAGCGCAGCAGTTCACTCTGCCGCCGGGGCAAAATGCGACTGGTCAGATCCAACCCAAGGAACACGTCGCCTGCAGCGACCTGAACCACCTCACTATCTGAAGAGTCGGAGCGTGGTTGTCCGCTCAGCTTGACAAGATAGTTGTCGGCATAACGATAGCCCTGCTTGCGGGTAGCCTGCACCGGGCGCACGACAAACCCATCGGGAGGCGATTGGAGTACGCACAGCAGCAGTGCCCGCACTACACGCTGTATGCCACTGCCTGCGTCATTGCGGGCGATAATGGATACATCCACCAGCAGTTGCCGTGGTCTACCGTCCGATCCTGGCGCTGCCTTGCTGGCGGTGCGAGACTGGACGGCAACCCGGGCGGCGTTCACCCACCGATGTGGCGACCATTGAGCCAATCGCAGCAACAGGTAGATTTCAAGAAGGCTGCGACGGCGAATCATGAAGTCCTGTCTTGCTGGGCAGGAAAAGAAAAAAACCAACTTAGCCGCAACGCCATCCCCTTAAGCGCAGGGCACGACCAAGTTAGCCAACGCTTTCCTGGTAGAAGGCATATGCGTCGTCGACTTGTTCGAAGGTATGCAGCTTGCCCTGCACCAGGACGGCCGCGCTGTCGCAGTGTTCGCGAATATAGCCGGCGTCATGGCTGACGATGATCAGCGAACGGTCGCGGCGCTTTTCGAATAGTTCGCGGTGGCATTTGCTATGGAACCGGCTATCGCCCACCGCGATGATTTCATCAATCAAAAAGCAGTCGAACTCAATGGCCATGGAAATGGCGAACGCCAGCCTGGCTCGCATGCCTGCCGAATAGGTTTTTACCGGCTCACGCAGGTAGTACCCCAATTCGGAGAACTCTTGCACGAACGGTTCTGCCGCTTTGGCATCGCTGCCGTACACCCGGCAGATGAAGCGCAGATTGTCCATGCCGGTCAGACTACCTTGGAATGCGCCACCAAATGCCAGGGGCCAGGACACACTCATGCCGCGGCGAATCTTACCTGCAGAGGGAAGTTCCGCACCGCTGATCATGCGAATCATCGTGGATTTCCCGGCGCCATTGCGGCCGAGAACACCAATCTTTTCTCCCTTGGCGACGCGCAGGTTGATCCCGTCCAGAACAGTGCGCCGACCCTGACGGGTATGGTAGATCTTGGAGAGATTCGCCAATTCGATCATTCCGGCTCCACTCGCTTGCTGGCGTCCATCACGAAAAACAGACCGACTAACAGCATCACCAGATCGGCAACGACCATGTAACCGATGTCGTAATGGGGCTTGACTAGCGCACCGAAATAGCCCCCGCGTACCATCTCGACGCCATGAACCATCGGAAGCAGCAAAATGTACTTTTGGACGGCCCTTGGCATCCAGTCGACCATGAACAGCGCCCCCGAAAGCGGAAATAGCAGATAGGCGACGGTATGCCAGATCCGTTCAGCAGCTTCACTCCGCTCGCTTAGCGCACCGACGATAAAACCCAGCCCAATGCCAAAGACGGACAGATAGATCCAGCCGCCAATGATCTGCGTGATATCAGCCGGCGGCTCCATCATGCCCAAGGTAACAAACAGCGTTGTCAAAAACAAAAAGGAAATGGTCGCCCCGGCAATCTCCAGAATGACGCGCGACAAAAACAGATCGATCACCCGGACATTACGGTGATACAGCAAGCTCTGATTGGGCTCAATCGCCAACGCGCAACGGCTTGCGCTGTTTCGCCAGACCAGTACCGAGGAATATCCAGTTACGGCAAACGCGGTGATAGGCAAGCTGGAACCATGGGTGGCTTTGCTCAACGTCCACAGCGCTGTCACCCCCAAGGTGAACATCATCGGCTCGAAAAACACCCACAGGAAGCCGATGTTGTGCCGCCCGTAGCGGGTAAGGATTTCGCGCATCAGCAAAGCCCCCACCACGCGCAACTGGATCTGGAATGATCTCAGCAATGGCGTGTCATGTCGCATGCAGGTCTCTTCTCTACCTTAATCGTGGTGCTCGCGAACGCCGGCAAGCACTAAGCTGAGAACCCCCCACACCAGCATGCCCAGGGCGAAAATTTCGAAAATCCGCTTCAACCGCTTCGGTTCGACCGCCACATCCGGCTGATTCGGCTGCACCAGACGTTCCAGGTACAGTTGCTTGCGCTGCGCTTCAGCGCGGGCATTCTCCAGCGCCGCCATCGCCGATGCCAACTGTTTGTCGGCAAACTGCGAGTCGAGTTGAAGGCGGGTGTAGTTGGCGGCCTTATCCGACAGCGAACCCTTGCCCCCCGTTACACCGCCCGTTGCTTCCTGGATTTGTTTTTCCACTGCGGCAATATTGGTTTTCAGCACCGGAATCTGCGGATTCTGTGGCGCAATGGCTTGTAGCTGGGACAGCTGCGTCTGCGTACTGAACAGTTGCGCCTGCAGCGTAGTTACCTGCTGCAATTGCAAGGCCGACTGCCTGTCGGGGTCGAACACGGTGTTCGATTTACGATAGGTCGCCAGCGCTGCCGCCGCATCCTTGGCTTTGGCCGCAGCCGCGTCGACCTCGCCGCGCGCGAACTGCACCATGTCTTTCGCCGCGCGCTCGTTCATGCGGTTGATCAAGTGCTCACTCAGTTCCAGCAGAGACTCATTGATCTTGATCGCATCCTGCGAGGTGAACGAGCGCACCTGCAGCGTGGTGATCGCGGAGGTGGAGTCGAACTCCACCGTGACCACGCGCTTGTTGTAGTACTTCCAGAGCGCTTCAAAACTATCGTCGAACTGCCGCAGGAACCGGCTCAGGATGTCGCCGTGGTTGCCGTAGGCGTCGAGGATATAGTTGTTTCGGTTCAGCTCGCCCAGGGCATCGCGCGATTCGATGTAATCGATCACCGGATAGGTGTCATCCTGCGCCCGCGAGAAGCCGGTGCCCTGCAAGAGCGCACTCAGGCTGCCGCTCTGGCTCTGCCGCTGCGGGCTGCGCACCACAAAGCGCGACTCAGAAACGTAGATATCGGACGCAACAACGCCAAAGTAGAGCGTCGCGAGCGCGGTTGGCACAACAACAGTGCCGAGAAAGAGCCGGTTAACGCGTTTCAAACGCTGCCAAAGCCCACTTCTGCTTCTGGTCGCCTCAGCGGCCGTGTCTTCTCTCAGTACCGTATCCAACGTATTTTCCAATGCAGTGCATCCCGACGCAGTGCGCCAGGCCGGTACCCTGAAGCTGAGCACGCGCTCAACGCCGGGCGATCCATCAATAAACGCAGACTTATCTGCGCGTTACCACCCCAATATGACGGCCGCATGACGCGTTCGCAATTCCTCAATTGAGGGGAGTTGATTATAGCCAGGGCCTCATGACGGCGCTATTGCGCGCCGCAGCCAAACGCATCAGATTAACAACGCCTCCAGGGCATCCCCTTACGAGACATTGCCGCCTAGGGTATCCTCGTGCCCTGCTCGGACTGTCACCGAAGCGAGCTTTGCCTCGCCCTGCAGATCTGACTGCCTCACCCCTCTTCCCTGATACTTAGGCTGCTGCACGCCCCAACAGATGCGCCGATCGTTTCTCGCCCTGCAAGGCACGGCATCGCCTTTCTTCCGCCAACTGCTGTCCGCTCTGAGCGCACGCGGACACCATGTGCAGCGGGTGAACTTCTGCGGGGGCGATCTCGCCTATACCGGCATCGAGAGAGGGTGCAATTACACGGGTGAACTAAATGCCCTTTCTGGCTGGTATTCCGACCTACTCAAATCAGGTAGCTTTACCGACCTCCTACTCTTTGGGGATTGCAGGAAAATCCACCAGCCTGTATATCCGAGTGCCGAGCGAAATAATATTCGCGTGAACGTATTCGAAGAAGGTTATGTCCGGCCTCATTGGCTTACCATGGAAGTGCACGGCGTGAATGGCCGCTCGCGGTTGCCGCGCGACCCGGCGTGGTATCGCGAGCACCGCGCAGTGACGCCGCCCCACGCTCCTGGCCAAAACACCGGCTACAACCTCTACGAACGCGCTTACCACGACATCCGCTACCGCATGGCAAATGCCTTGTACGCCAGCCGTTTTCCGCACTACCAAAGCCATCGCCCCCATAACGGCTACCGCGAATACGCGGGGCTGGCCAAGCGCCTGCTTCAGGAGCGCCAGTATCGGGTTGAAGCGGAACGGCTGACGGAGCGCCTGCTCGCAAAGAAGCTGCCCTACTACTTGTTTCCGCTGCAACTGAATTCGGACTCCCAGATCCAGACCCACTCGCCGTTCGATGGCATCCGGCAGGCGATTGACCATGTGCTTGCCTCGTTCGCCGCGCATGCGCCTGCTGATGCGCTTCTGGTCATTAAGAATCATCCGCTTGACACAGGGCTGATCGAGTATCGCCACTACGCCAATAAAGCCGCAAAGTCGCTCGGCATGGCAGACCGCCTTGAGTTCATCGATGCCGGCCACCTGCCGACCTTGCTCGATCACGCGCGTGGCGTGGTGGTGGTCAACAGCACGGTCGGGCTGTCTGCCCTGCACCACCGCCGGCCGCTGAAGGCATTGGGAACGGCCATCTACGACATGGAAGGCATGACCTGGCAGGGCACCCTGGATACGTTCTGGCGAGAAGCGGAAGAACCGGACATGGCCTTGTACCAGGTGTTCCTTGACTACCTAGTGCACCACACGCAAATCAACGGCGACTTTTACACACGCACCGGCATCGCCATGGCCACGGCCGGCGCGGTGAAGCGGTTGGAGGCTGTGGCCCATGACTGACCGCCGCCCCCATTGCATTGTCATCACCGGAGCCAGCGCAGGCATTGGCCAGGCGCTGGCTCGCGCATACGCGGCACCCGGCGTCACGCTCGGACTGGTTGCGCGCGATGCAGTGCGGTTGGAAGCCTGCGCCGAGCAGTGCCGGCAGGCCGGCGCCACCGTAATCACTGCGCAATTGGACGTCCGTGACGCTGGGGCAGTGGCCGCATGGCTGACGGCATTCGACGATGCGCACCCGCTCGACCTGCTGATCGCAAACGCTGGCGTAGCAAATACATTGTCTTCAGCTAGCGACTGGGAAGACCTTGCGCGCACACGCGAGGTCTTCGACACCAACTTCTATGGGGCGTTTCATACGCTGTTGCCTGTGCTGGCACGCCTGCGTGCACGCAAGCGTGGCCATGTGGCGGTGATCAGCTCGCTGGCGGCCATTCGCGGCATGGCCATCTCGCCGGCTTATTGCGCGAGCAAGTCGGCAATCAAGGCTTATGGAGAATCGGTGCGACCGTTGCTGGCGGCAGACGGGGTGCTCCTGTCATTGGTCTTTCCCGGCTTCGTCAAGACGGCGATGAGCGACGTCTTCCCCGGCGATAAGCCTTTCCTGTGGTCAGCTGACAAGGCGGCTCGCCACATCCGCGCCAAGCTGGATGCGGGGCGAGCGGAGATTGCATTTCCGGCGCTGCTGGCGCTGGGTATGCGCCTGCTGCCACTGCTGCCTCCACGGCTGGGGGACCGCATCCTGGACCGGCTGTCCTACCTGCCCCGGGCAGAGCGGTAACGCAGCATGCCAGGCGCAGCCATTTTCCTGCTTGCCCTGGCGATGTCGTTCCTGCCGGACGCCATCGCCTTGCCGCGTTCCGCGCCGCCGTGGCGGCGCAACGCTGCGGCGCTTGCCACGCATGGCTTTTCGGTGGCGACGGTGTTCCTGCTGACGCTGGCGGTATCGGTACGCCCGGTGTTCGCGGGGTTCGTGGCCGTGTCGTTGACGGGATTGCTGGCCGTGGTCAGCAATGCCAAGTATGCGTCGCTGCGCGAACCACTGGTGTTCTCGGACTTAAGCCTGTTCAGCCAGTTGTTCCGGCATCCGCGCATGTACCTGCCGTTCCTCAGCTTTGCCAACGTGCTGGCGCTTGGCTTTGGTGTGGCGGTCTTCGTAGGGATGATGGTGCTGAGCATGCCGCTGCAGGGCGCCTCGCGGGGGCTGCTGCTGGCCGGCGCGGCGGCTAGCTTCCTTTTGCACGCATGGGCTGTGCGAACGCTTCGGCTGACAATGCAGCCCGATGCCGACCAGCGCCAGCATGGCTTCTACGCGGTGTTCGTGGCCTACTTGCTGAACGGCCTGCGCCCCACCACTGCGGCAGCGCTGCGCACAGCGATGAGCCATGGGCCGTTCTCGCGCACGGCGGAACCAACGGTACGGCCGGACGTCATCGTCATCCAGAGCGAATCGTTTTTCGACGCGCGCCGGCTCGGTCTCGCCGTGCGCGCCGATCTGCTGCCGAACTTTGACGCAGCCTGCGCCGAAGCGGTGCAGTGCGGCCAACTGGAAGTACCGGCCTGGGGCGCCAACACGATGCGCACGGAATTTGCCGTGCTCTCGGGGTTGGATTCTGGCGCGCAAGGCTACGCCAGGTTCTACCCATATGCTTATATACGCCAGCCGTGTACTTCGTTGGCGGGGTGGTTCCGGCGCGCGGACTACCGTACGTTGGCTATGCATCCGTACCACGGAGACTTCTTCGGCCGGCACCGCGTTCTGCCGCTAATGCATTTCGATCGCTTTCTCGATATCCGCCATTTCAACAAGGCGCAGCGCGCGGGTCCCTACGTGGCCGACCTTGCGGTGGCCGATGCCATTCAGGTCGAACTTGAGGCCGCCGGCGATTCGCCGGCGTTCGTCTTCGCGATGACCATCGAGAACCATGGGCCGCTGCACCTGGAACACGTGGCGCCCGGGGAGGCCGCTTCCTATCATGCGTTTGGCGAAGGCAAGCCTTGGAACGACCTGACCGCCTACCTCCGCCACCTCGCAAATGCGGACGCCATGATCGGGCAGTTGACGCGCTATCTGGCTACCCGCAAGCGTCCCGCGATCCTCTGCTTCTATGGCGACCACGTGCCGGCACTCCCGGCGGTTTATCGGCAGACCGACCATCTACCCATCCATAGCGACTATCTGTTGTGGCGCAGTGATGCCGCCTCGGCGCCACCAAGCCAGCAGAAGCGCATGCGGGTACATGCCGAATCGTTGGGCAAACTGCTGATCGATTGCATCAGCGCCCCGCTACCGGCATCGCAGGATGCCGGGGCATCAAGAACAAACGCGGCGAGCACTGAAAGCCAACAGCAGCAACAGTAGTCTCTGCCACCTTGGTGTGCCCAGAGGTAGCAACGTGAAGCCGCAAGCAGCGCAGAAATCGAGCAGGTTAAGAAGATGAAAGATGCAATAGCTATTGTCGGAATGTCGTGTCGGTTTCCGGGCGGTGTTCACAGCCCGGAGGATTATTGGAAGCTCCTGGTTGCTGAAACCGACGCCGTGACCGAAGTGCCGGCGGACCGCTTCAGTACCGAGTTTTATCAACACCCCTCAAAGCGTGAGCCCGGCAAGAGCTATACTTTTGCGGCCGGCGTCATCGACAACGTCGCGGGCTTTGATGCCGATTTCTTTGGCATCTCGCCGCGCGAAGCGCAGCAGATGGATCCTCAGCAGCGCCTGCTCCTCGAACTGGCCTGGGAAGCCTTCGAACATGCAGGGCACCACCCCCAACAGATGGCCGGCCAGGACTGCGCAGTATTCGTCGGGGTGGCGGCGCAGGACTATGGCGACCGGGGCGTCGACGACCTCAGCGTGGTGGACGCCTACTCCGCCACCGGCAATACGCTGAGCATCGCCTCCAACCGCATCTCGTATCTGTTCGACCTGCGCGGGCCGAGCATGTCGATCGACACCGCATGCTCGTCGTCGCTGGTGGCACTGCACCAGGCATGCAACGCGATCCGAGCCGGAGAGGTGGAAACGGCGTTGGCAGGCGGCGTCAATCTTCTGCTGCACCCGTTCCCCTTTGTCAGCTTCGCCAAAGCCTCGATGCTGTCGCCCACCGGCCGCTGCCGCGCTTTCGATGCTTCTGGCGATGGTTATGTGCGTGCCGAAGGCGGCGCGCTGGTGCTGCTCAAGTCGCTGTCCAAGGCGCTGGCCGACGGTGACACCATCCATGCCGTGATCGCGTCGTCGGGGGTCAACTCCGATGGCCACTCGCAAGGCGGCATCAATGTGCCGGCGTCGGCCACGCAAGCGGCGCTGCTGGAAAACGTGTACGCCCGCGCCGGGGTCGATCCGCGCGAAGTGGACTATCTGGAGGCGCACGGCACCGGCACCGCAGTCGGAGACCCAATCGAGACGCGCGCGCTGATCGACGTGATTGGCAAGCTGCGCAGCCCCGATGCGCCGTTGCTGATCGGCTCGGCCAAGACCAATGTCGGGCATCTGGAAACGGCGTCCGGCATGGCTGGCCTCATCAAGGCAATTCTGTGCCTGAAACATCGCGCGGTGCCAGCGTCGATCCACTTCCGCACGCCGAACCCCAATATCGACTTCACGGGTGGCAACCTGCGTGTGGTCGATCGCTACACACCGTTGGCGGCCAAGGACAAGCGCCTGCTTGTCGGCGTAAATTCGTTTGGTTTTGGCGGCACCAATGCGCACGTTCTGCTGCGCGAAGCCGCGCCGCCTTCCAAAGCAGCAAAAGCCGGCAAGGCGACCAGCGTTGCGCAAAACCGCCCCGCTCCGTTGATGCTCAGCGCGCGTTCGCAAGAAGCGCTGCAGGCGCTGGCCGCCGCCTATCGGGACCAACTCGGCGCAGGCACGTCCTGGCAGGCGCTGGCAGGCGCGACGGCTCATCGCCGACAGCCCTTACGCTACCGCGCCGTCATCGACCCATCTAACGCTGCAGACGTTGCCGCAGATGGCATCGCGGCGCTGGCTGCGCTGGCGCAAGGCGACACCTGCCCCGCTGTGGTGACGGGCGAGGCCGTCGCCAACGACGGCAAGCTGGCGCTGGTGTTCTCCGGCAATGGCTCTCAGTGGGCCGGCATGGGGCAGCGCCTGCTGCAGGAGGACAGTGTCTTCTGCGCAACCGTAAAGCAGATCGATGCCTTCTGGTGCGCCGACGGCAGCGCATCGCTGCTCGATGTGATGCGTGCAGGCGCCACCGCGGAGTGGCTGCAGCGCACGGAAAACGCGCAGCCACTGCTGTTTGCCATACAGGCGGGCATCGTGCAATCGCTGCTGGAGCAGGGCCTGCGCTTTGACGCATGCTATGGCCATAGCGTGGGCGAAGTCGCGGCGGCGTATGCCGCGGGCGCCTTGTCGATGGAGCAGGCCGTGCGCGTCATCAAGGTTCGCAGCCGCGCCCAGGCGCTCACCGCTGGCAAAGGCAGGATGGCCGCTGCAGGCGTGGGTGAAGGGGCCGCGCGCGAACTGATCGCCGCGTTGGGCCTTGACGACGTGTTGGAAGTCGCCGGCATCAACAGCCCCGGCGCCGTCACGCTGGCCGGCCCCCTCACGGCACTGGAAGCCGTGCAGGCGCATTTGGCGCAGGCAAATCAGTTCTTCCAGATGCTCGATCTAGACTACGCCTTCCACAGTCGGCAAATGGATGCCATCCATGATGTTGTGCTGGAAGGTCTGCGAGGCCTGCAACCGCGGGCAACACACAGCACTTTTGTCTCAACGGTGACCGGCACGCCGCTGTCGGGCGCCGAACTGGACGCCAGCTATTGGTGGCGCAATATCCGCGAGCCTGTCCAGTTCGAGCCGGCCACGCGCCAGCTGATCGATGGCGGCATGCGGCTGTTCCTGGAAATCGGGCCGCACTCGATCCTGCGCGCCTACGTGTCGCAATCGTTGGAGGCGGCACGCGCGAACGGCAGCGCCCTGCCAACGCTCAAGCGCAACCACGACCAGAGCAGCCAGCTGCGCCACGCGTTCTGCACGGCGCTCGCACACGGCGCGCGGCTGGATCGCAATACCGTCTACCCCGACGCACACCGCGACGTCGTGCTGCCGACCTATCCGTGGCAGCGCACGCCCTACTGGGCCCCCATCACCGCAGAAGGCTACGACCTGGTCCACCGCCACCGCCAGCACCCGCTGCTTGGCTACCGGCTGAAGGACTGCGCGGCAGCCTGGGAAAACCAGATCGACCCAGTCAAGCTCCCCATGCTCGCCAGCCACGTGGTGGACGGGGCTGTCACCTTTCCTGGGGCGGGTTACGCGGAGATGGCGCTGGCTGCGGCGCGCAGCTACTTCGGTACCGTGACTTGCGCGGTGGAGAATCTGGAGATTCGCACCCCGGTGGTATTCCAACCGCAGCAGGGCCGACTGTTCCGCTTTACGCTCGATCCGCGCACTGCGGGTTTCGTGATCGAAACGCGCCCACGCGTGAGCGACGATCCCTGGACCATCAATGTGGCCGGTCGCTTGCTGATCGGCGGCCCGTCGCAGACCGCGCCGGCCATCGAGCCGCAAAGCATGGCTGCGCTCGAAGAGCAGGCCCCCATTGCCGGCAGCACGCTGTACCAGGCGGCACTCGCGATCGGCTTGGAGTTTGGCGAGGCCTTCCGCTGGGTGCAGACGGTCCGCATCGACGGTAACGTTGCACTCGCTGAGCTTGCAGCGCCCGCCTCGCAGCAGGCTCATCTGGATCGCTACACGATGCATCCGGGCGCGCTCGACAGCGGCCTGCATCCGCTGCTGGCCCTGATGGCCGCCGGCAAGCCCGGTGCTGAGCAGGCCGCCTACGTACCGGTGCAGTTTGGCCGCATGGATTACTTTGGCGGCGTGCCGGCCCGCGTGGTGGCGCGGATCGAACGCCGCAGTCCGCATTCGTTGGTCGCCAATTTCCAATACCTGGATGCCGGCGGCAATACAGTGCTGAAGCTCTCCGCATGCCGCTTCCGCCGCGTAGATCTGATCCGCCGTCGACACGGCAAACCTGGGCGCTATGTCTTTGCGCTGGAAGCCAAGCCGGCAACCGAAGCGATTGCTGCGGCTGCGACGCCTTCGCCGGCCAGCCTGTTGGCCACGGCAGCCACCATGGTCGCCGGCACCGAAGACGCCGCGCATCGCGACAGGCACCTCACCGAAGTCATGCCGCTGATCGACGTGCTGGCTGCGGCCTACGCGTTGCGTGCCGTCGAAGCGCTGCACGTCCGCGCCAAGGCCGAGCTGCCGGCCTGCGCGAATCCAGCACTGCTCGCACGGCTAGTCGACATGTTGCTGGAAGACGGCATCCTCGTGCGCCGCGACGGCGTGCTGGCACTGGGCGACGAAACGCTGCCGCCTATCGAAGAACTCTGGCGGAGCCTGCTATCCCTGTCGCCCAGCCATGTTGCCGAGCTGACGCTGCTGGCACATTGCGGCGCCTCGCTGCCGGCCATTCTGAACGGCGAACTGGAAGCGGGCGCCGTGCTGCCCCCGGCGCGCAACAGCCTGCTGGACCATCTGTTCGAGGCCTCCCCAACGTGGTCGCATGTCAACGCAATGGCCAGTGCTAGCCTGGATGCGTGCATCGAGAGATGGACCCTGCGCCGCCCGATGCGGGTTCTGGAAATCGTCCCGCCGGAAGCCAATCTATTCGAGCCGATCGGCGCGCACCTGCAGGGCCGCTGCGAGTACACCATCGCCGGCAGCCCCGAGCAGCTCGGCGCCTTTGATACCGGCCGTCATCCGCTAATCCGCACGGCGACGATACAACTGAGCGATCAGCCCGAGTTGACCGTCGAGCCGGGACGCAGCCACACGTTCGATGTGGTGGTGGTCAATAACCTGCTGCGCACATCTGGCAAGCCGAATCGATTGCTGGCGGCCGTGCGCACGTGGATGACGCCTGGGGCACTGCTGGTGCTTAGCGAGGCCCAGCCAAGCCGTTTCTCCGACATTGTGTTCGGTTTGTCGCCGGAATGGTGGTCCGCAGGTCGTGGGGATTTGCTCCCCGCCGAGTCCATCGAAGCCATGCTGCTTGCCGAGGGCTTCCAGTCACCAGCCCGCCACGTCGAGGCTGATCTCCAGATTGAAGGCGCACCGGCGCTGCTGCTGGCGCGCCGCCAGCTTGGACGTCAAGCCGATTCATGCGATATCGGCGAGATCGTCACAGAAGGAATTGACGGCAACGCCGAGCAATTGGGGGCGAACTGGCTGGTGGTCTGTCCTGGCACACCGGCCGAACTCGCCACCACGCTGGCTGCCGCGCTCGAAGAGGCCCTTGCTGGCGCAAGCCTGGCGAGCCGCAGCCCGCGCGTTGCGTTGGTGGAGTCCCCCGAAGCGGCGCTGGAGCATGCCGCACTGGACGAAGCGGGAGCACCGTGCCAGATCGTCTTCCTTGCTGCAGACGCGCCAAGGCTTGACGATAGCGCCGACGCGGGCACGCTGATGCAGGCGCAAGAGCCGACTTCAGTCGCGCTTGCACGTTTAGTGCGCGGCTTGAACGGCAAGCGCGCCAGCGCGCAACTGTCGATCGTCACCTGCGGCGGCGCGCCGCTGGCTGCGCCCGGCACGCCAGCAACGGCGCTGCAGCCGTCGCAGGCCACCCTGTGGGGTCTGGGCCGCGTGCTGATGAACGAGCACGCCGAACTGCATTGCAGGCTCATCGATATCGATCCACGCGAGACGCAGCCAGTACCGGCGCTCAGCCGTGAGCTGCTATGTGCCGATGCGGAAGATGAAGTCGTGCTCGGCCTCGAAGAACGCTACGTGCCGCGCATGCTGACCGCCGAAGTGAGCGAGCTGCGCGAACAGGCCACACGGGCCGCCGCAGGTGCATCGGCCATACCCGCTGTGCTCGGCTTTGAATCGCCGGGCTCACTGCGTCACCTGCAGTGGTTCCCGCTGCCCGAGTTCGAGCTGGAACCCGACGAAGTCGAAGTGGAGCCGATGGCCGCGGGCCTGAATTTCCGTGACGTGATGTACGCGATGGGCCTGTTGTCTGACGAAGCCGTCGAGAACGGTTTTGCCGGTCCAACCATCGGCATGGAGTTCTCCGGCCGCGTCACGCGTGTGGGCAGTGCGGTCGCGAATTTCGCCAGCGGCGATCTGGTGCTCGGTTTTGCCCCCGCGTGTTATGCGAGCCGGTTGCGTACCCGCGCGACGGCGCTGGCACACAAACCCGCGCGGCTGAGCTTTGAGGAAGCCGCCACGATCCCGACCACGTTCTTCACCGCCTATTACGGGCTCAACGAACTGGCGCGCATTCGCAAGGGCGAGCGCGTACTGGTGCATGGCGCGGCCGGCGGTGTCGGCATCGCTGCAATCCAGTTGGCACGCCACCTCGGTGCCGAAGTATTCGCCACCGCAAGTAGCAATGAAAAGCGCGAGTTTGTACGCCTGCTCGGCGCAAGCCGCGTGTTCGACTCACGCAGCCTGGCATTCGCCGACGAGATCCGGCGCGCGACCGGAGGCGAAGGTGTCGATGTCGTGCTGAACTCGCTCGCCGGCGAGGCGATGGTGCGCAGCATCGACGTGCTACGTCCGTTCGGTCGCTTCCTCGAGCTCGGCAAGCGCGATTTCTACGAGAACAGCCGTATCGGCCTGCGCCCCTTCCGCAACAACATCAGCTATTTCGGCATCGACGCCGACCAGTTGATGGATGCGTCGCCGCAGCTCACCGCATCCCTGTTCGCCCAGGTGATGGCGCTGCTCGATCAGGGCGTGCTCGATCCGCTGCCCTACCGCGCGTTCCCTGCCGCACGCATCGAGGAAGCCTTCCGCTACATGCAGCAGGCGCGCCAGATCGGCAAGATCGTAGTCACCTTCGCCGGCGGGGTGCCCGCACCGCAGGCCGCCAGCGCATCGCATCTCGCGCTGGATCCGTCGGCCGCCTATCTGGTTGCGGGCGGCACCGGCGGTCTGGGCTTCGCCACGGCACGCTGGCTGGTCGAGCGCGGCGCACGTCATCTGGTGCTGGCCAGCCGGCGCGGCACGCTCGCGCCCGAACTGGCCGAGGAAGCGGCGCACTGGCGCGACACGCTCCAGGTAGATACGGCGGTCGTGTCGTGCGACCTCAATAATGGCGCGGCGGTGCGGGCGCTGGTCGACGGACTGGGCCGCAGCGGCACGCCGCTGAAGGGGCTCGTGCATTCTGCAATGACCATTGCCGACGGCCTGATCGCCAACCTGGACGACGCCAAGATGCGCGACGTACTGGCGCCCAAGGTTGCCGGTGCCTGGAACCTGCATCAGGCCACGCGCGAACTCGCCCTGGACTTTTTCGTGGTGTATTCGTCGGCCACCACCTTCCTGGGCAACCCCGGGCAGTCCAACTACGTGGCCGCCAACGCCTTCCTTGAGGCGCTGATTCACCAGCGCCGCGCGCAAGGCCTGCCGGGCACCTACATGGCTTGGGGCCCACTCGAGGACGTGGGCTTCCTCGCCCGCAATGCCCAAACACTGGAGGCGTTGCAGGCCCGCATTGGCGGCCGCGCAATCACCTCGGCACAGGCGATGACCGCGCTCGAACAGGTGCTGCAGTGCGGCCATGCCGGCGAAGCGCTACTGTGGCTCGACTGGAAGTCCATCTCGCGCGTCATGCCAGCCGCACGCTCGCTGCGCTATCTCGACATGCGGGGCGGCATCGGACAGGAAACGCAGCGCGCCGATGGCGCTAGCATGAAAGCCGAGATCCGCGCGCTTGACTCCGCCGAAGCCGTGCAACTGGTGATCGAGACACTGCAGGCACAGATCGCTCGGATCCTCCACCTATCTGCCGCCAAGGTCGATCCTGATCGCTCAGTGACCGATCTGGGCATGGACTCGCTGATGGGCATGGAGCTCGGCATGGCAATTGAGGAGTGCTTCGAGGTCAAGCTGCCGGTGATGATGTTGGCCGAAGGTGCGACCGTGCGCTCGCTCGCGCAGAAGATAGCTGAATCGGTGCGCGCCGGCGCAACCGACGGCCAGGAAGCAGGCGCTGCAAGTGATGTCGAGCAGCAATTGGCCTCACTGTCGGCCATCCATGGCTCGGAAATCAGCAGCGACGAACTGCAACGCATGGCACGCGAAATGACCGCCAACCGAGCAGTCGCAGATGTCCTCACTGAGACGACCTCGTGATGACCGCGCCGGGCTGGGCAAGCAATCAGGGAACACTGGCGCGCGAGCTGCGGCTGTACGGCCGCGGGCTGCACACCGGCAAGCGCGTCAATGTCCGCGTGCATCCTGAGCGCGTCGGGCACGGCATCGTGTTCCGGCGCATGCGCGGCGGCCAGCAGCTTGCATTACTGCCCGCCTCTGCGGCGCTGCGCCTGGGGCAGCCGTTGTGCACGGCACTCCAGAATGCCGATGGCTGGCGCGTGCGCACCGTCGAACACCTGCTGGCAGCTTTGCTGGCATGCCAGATCGACCACGCCACCGTCGAGATCGATGCCGAAGAGGTGCCGATCCTGGATGGCAGCGCACAGCCCTGGCTGCAGGCGATCGAGGCCTGTGGACGCCTCCCGCTGGATGCACCCAAGCGCTTCCTGCGGATTCTCAAGACGGTTGCTGTGGAAGATGGCGGCATGCATCGCACGATCATCGAACCGGCCGACCACTATGCGATGTCCGTAACCAACGACCTCAAGGGGTTCGGCGAGATGAACTGGCAGGGCATCATCGACCCCGTTTCGTTCGCTTCCGACATCGCGCCATCGCGCTCATATGGCCGCCTGCGCTGGGCGGTGCCAGCCATCTTGTTTGGCTATCTGCGGGGCCAACCGATTCTGCGCGGCGCGAGGCCGTCATGCACCGCTACCATTGTCGGCTCCGGCGTGATCGGCGGCATGCGCCTGCCGATGGAGTTCGTGCGGCACCGCGTGCTTGATCTAATCGGCGACCTAGCTCTGCTGGGCGCGCCGCTGCTAGGCAAGGTCACAGCCTTGCGCCCCAGCCACGAAATGAATTACCGGCTTTGTGCCGCCCTGCTCGCCCGGCCCGATGCCTGGGAATGGGCATACCCCACACACTGACGAAGGAATCCGCGGTATGAGACTGGGCGACCAGTTGCGACAGCAGCTTGCTGCTAAGGCCCTGAAGCGGCAGCTTGATCGGGTCACGAAAGAAATGGAGACGGGAGCCGAACGGGCGGCAGTTGCGGCCCATACCGGTGAAGCGTCGGCAGCACAGCCGGTCAATCCGGCGGACTATGCGGCACTGTGCCGCTTCGACACGCTGCCTGCGTACCAGCAGGTCTCGATCATCCGCGAGGTAAGCGAGCGTTTGGGTATTGCGTCGCCGTTCTTCCGCGTCCACGAAGGCGTGGCCGGGGCCACCACGCAGATCAACGGCCAGTCCTATATCAACTTCGCCAACTACAATTATCTCGGCCTATCCGGGGATGCTGAGGTATCGGCCAGCGCCAAAGCCGCAGTCGACCAGTATGGCACCTCGGCGTCGGCAAGCCGCATGGTGGCCGGCGAGCGGCCGGTCCAGCGCGAGCTAGAGCGCGCACTGGCAAGCGTCTACGAGGTCGACGACTGCGTCGCCTTCGTCAGCGGGCATGCCACCAACGTCACCGTGATCGGATGCCTGTTTGGCCCCGGCGACCTGATCGTGCATGACGCGTTGGCGCACAACAGCATCGTGCAGGGGGCGCAGCTCAGCGGCGCCAAGCGGCTGAACTTCCCGCATAACGACTGGGCAGCGCTTGACGCCCTGCTCACGCGCGTGCGGCGCGACTACCGCCGTGTGCTGATCGCCGTGGAAGGCATCTACAGCATGGATGGAGACTTCCCCGAGCTGGAACGCTTCATCGACATCAAGCGCCGCCACGGTGCCTTCCTCATGGTCGACGAAGCGCACTCGTTCGGCGTGCTCGGTGCGACAGGCAAAGGCATCCGGGAGCATTTCGGGCTGGCCGGCCGCGACGTCGATATCTGGATGGGGACTTTCAGCAAGACGCTGGCGGGCTGCGGCGGGTACATCGCCGGCGAGCAGGCGCTGATCGACATCCTGCGCCACCTGGCACCCGGTTTCCTGTACAGCGTTGGATTGTCACCGGTGCTGGCCGCCACCTCGCTGACCGCTCTTCGGCGCATGCTGGATGAGCCGCAACGAGTCGCCAAGCTGCGCGAGCGCGGACGTCAGTTCCTGGACGCCGCACGTGAAGCGGGCCTCAACACGGGGCTGAGCGCCGGATACTCGGTCGTGCCAGTGATTATCGGCAGTTCGCTCAAGGCCGCGCAATGGGCCAATGCACTGTTCGAGAAAGGCATCAACACGCAGCCGATCTTTTATCCCGCGGTGGAGGAGAAAGCCGCGCGGCTGCGCTTCTTTATCTGCTCCACCCACACGCCGGAACAGATCGCTTATACGATAGCGTCCGTTGCGCAGCTGGCACGGCGTTAGCACTATGGACACGATGCTGCAGATGGATCAGTCATCGGGCTCGGCACTCACGTTCCGTCGCGCTGCGGCTAGCGATGCCGCTGCGCTGGCGCCATTGGTGCTCGCCTCCGGCCGCCAGGAATTTGACTGGCTGCTGGGCGTGCCACCGGCC
Source organism: Ralstonia pickettii (assembly GCF_016466415.2). Taxonomy (NCBI): domain Bacteria; kingdom Pseudomonadati; phylum Pseudomonadota; class Betaproteobacteria; order Burkholderiales; family Burkholderiaceae; genus Ralstonia; species Ralstonia pickettii. The sequence goes on from NZ_CP066771.1 coordinate 1,722,613, forward strand.
GCATGCGAGGCTTTCCTGCGCCGTGCCATCGCCACCCCAAGCGTAAGCGGTCTTTTAAGGGCGCCCCTTGCGGCCGCCGGCGGTATCCGCTAGACGGTTGAGGGCTTGAGCCTCCAGGGCAGCAGAGCCTCGTAGTCGTCGGCGGTCTGTGCGTGTGGCAACGCCTTGAACAAGGCAACGAGATACTGATACGGATCGACGTCGTTGGCCTTGCAGGTTTCCACCAGCGAGTAAAGACTTGCGCTAGCGTTGGCACCGGCCACGGTGTCGCAGAAGAGGAAGTTTCTCCGTCCGATCACGAATGGCCTAATCGCGTTCTCGCAGGGATTGTTCGAGATCGGCCAGGTTCCGTTCTCGATGTAGCGCACGAGCTTTGGCCACTGCCCATGCAGGTAGTGCAGCGCCTTGCCGAACAGGCTTTGCGGCAGCACGGTATGCAGATGTTGCAGCAGCATCGTTTCGATCTCGGCCAGCAGCGGCTGGCTTTGTTCGGCGCGAACCTGCTGCCGTTGTTCCGGCTTCATCTTGAGCGTGTGGCTTTCGATGGCAAACAGCTTGCCGATGCGCTGCAGGAATCCGGTGACCGGGTGGTCGGGGCGCTTGTCCTTGGGCAAGGCTTGCTCCGCCTCGACCAGGTAGCGGCGCGCGTGTGCCCAGCATCCGAGATGCACCAACTGATAGGTGTTTGCGACGTCGTCGTATGGTGCATAGCCGTCGGTCATCAACACCGCCCCAGGCTTGATGCCGGCATAGAGAGCCGTAGCCTGCTTTGTCTCGCGTGTCGGGCTATAGGCAAACAACCGTACCGGCGGCCCTGTGCCATTCATCTGCGCCCATAGGAAGCTCTTTCTCTGGGCAGGCCTGCCGGGCTCCTTGAGCACCTGTACCGTTGTCTCGTCACCGTACACGACGTCTGCTTCCAGCAGATGGTCACGCAGCAGGTTGATGATTGGCTGCACCGCCTGGCCTACTCGCACTATGCTTGCGGCCAGGGTGCCGCGAGAGAGGTCCCCGCCGAAGCGATGCAGCAGCGCTGCCTGGCGGTACAGCGGCAGGCCATCCTGATACTTCGAGGTGATGCACCAGGCCAGCGCCGATTCGGTAAGGAGTCCCTTGGGAATAATGCGCGCCGGTGCCGGCGTCGTCTTGATGCCGCCGTCGCAGCATGGGCAGGCGTACTTGACCCGCTGGTGCTGGATCACGCGGACCTGCTGCGGCACGATGTCGAGCTGTTCGCTGACCTCGACGCCAATCTCGACCAGAGCCTGGCCATCGAGGGGGCAGACGCGTTCCGATTCGGGTAGTTCGTGACGAACCTCGACACGGGGCAGCGCCGGGTCGAGCGGCTTGCGGCCGCGCTTCTTGCGTTTGTGTCCGGCCACTTCGGTCTCGGGCGTACCTTCTTCTTCCTGCGCCGGCTGCGCGGCCGCCGTCGCCAAGGCCTCGGCCTCATTGAGGAACAAGTCCTTCTGCTCCGAGCCTCGCGCCTCGCTCTTTGCGGCGAACAGCTTACGCTGAAACGCCTTGAGCTGTTCCAAGAGCAGGTCTCGCTGGACCGTCATCACACGCAGTTCGCCCTTGATTGCCTCGCGTTCCGCGAGTATTGCCTTGAGCTCGCGCTCGGCGTCTCGCAACAGTTGCAGCTCGGCGGCGGTAACGGTGACGGGCGTGGATGGCATGGCGGGTTAGACCGCTGCCGCCAAACAGCGTTCACGCAGCGCGATGGTATTCTCGGTGCGGGTGCCGGCGCATCGCCTCGATGTCGATTCCCTCGAGCAGCCAGTGCAACTGTTCGACCGTCAGCGTAGCCACAGCCGCCTCGCGTGGCCAGGCAAACCGGTCCGCCTCCAATCGCTTCAACAATAGCCAGAAGCCGTTGCGATCCCACCCGAGAATCTTGATGCGATCGGCCCGCTGGTTACGGAACACAAATACAGCCGATGCAAACGGATCCAGCCCGAGCGTCTGCTCGACCAGCAGTGCCAGGCCGTTGATGTTCTTACGGAAGTCCACTGCGTCGCGATGCAGATACACCCGCAGCTCAGCGTCGAGCCGAAACATCAACGGTCTCCACTCAGTGCTTCGATCATTGCCTTTACGAGCCCAACGTCTCGCTCGCTGCATTCGAGCTCAAGTGATACACCGTTGGGCAGCTTTGCGCTCAAGAGCGCCAGCGGTTGCGCTTGCCGCGGTGGCGGATCGCCAGTCGCTGATGCCGCTTCGTGACGCGGCACCGCAACCTTTGCAAGTGTCTCGATTGGCCGCGAATCCTGAACCTCCTGGACAACCGGCACGAATGCCGGCAACGCACCTCGCGCCTGCACTGAATCTCGGTAGTCCCGAATCCATTTGCGCAACTGGTTAGCGTTGATACCGGCCTTGAGCGCCGTGCCCGAGACCGATGCTCCCGATTGAAGACAGAACTCAATCAGACGCCGCTTGGCCGCTGGCTCGTAGTCGCGCTTCCCATTGGAGCGGACTCGCACCGCCTGCAGCGGAAATAGGTCAATCTCGTCTTGGATCATGTTTGCGTCCGCAAAGTCTTTGCGGACGCTAGCCTGCCAACGTTCAGCCTTCAATACCAGACGTCGTCAATTGAGCGCTTACCCCCAAGCGGGCGTTTCTCGTGGAAGCGCCATTTGGTCGCCACGATCGGCGGTCAGCCAATCGCTGCCCTTGCGATCCAGGACGGTCGGCACAACTGGCTGGATGATCTCTACGCAGTCCGCGACTTCCTGCAGCATTTTGGCCTGCGCCGCACGCCCAGCATCATCCGCCGCGGGCTGATTCTCGAAAGCGAGATTCCCGCTCCCACGCGGCGACAAACGCTGGTGGCCCACTGCGCCACGCACCCCGATCTGCGCGGCCGGGGAATTTTCAGGGCCCTCTTCTCACACGCAATCAAGCAGCAACTGCTTCCTTCCACGGTCGGGCAGACGCTTGTGCTCGATGTGCTGGACACGAACCACCGTGCAGCGGCGCTTTACCGGGAACTCGGATTCGAACCAATGGAACGTGGCCGCCGCTCGGCTAGCTTGCCAGTGCACCTGGCGGCCACTCGGATGCGGTATTGCGCTTGCAGCTGACTGGGCGAGTGTCGGCCCAGTAGGTGCAGACCCACCACGCGCTATTAACAGCAGACGGCTAGCATGCGGGCCGGGACTGATTGGACATCACGACCAACACAGTCCGCGACGGCCTATGGACCTCTCTGTCAAGTTCCAACCCGGAAGTGCTCCGGGCTCTGGCCAGCATTGACCGCACGCTGCAGCCAATCCGGCATATCGCCCTCTCCATCCCACGTTTGACCCTCAGCACTACGACATCGTGCTTTCGATGAAGCGCGACGAAGCGGCGGAAAACACCCTGCGGCAGTGAGATCGGCATACGCCAGGCCATATCGTGCGATCTGCATGCGAACCCACGCGATAGCCTCAGCCCGTCGCCGCAACATCGCCGCAGGGCTGGACTCGATCATGGACAGATCAACACGATTCGGCATGTAGCGAGGTTTCTAGGAAAAGAAAGATGAGTATTCGGCTTTCGGCGTGGCAAGGTTTCCCGGTATCGCGTCATCAGCGATGAACGCGCTTTAACAGTCCTCCACCACTATCCCAATGGACATCCACATCGCGAAGCAGATGGCCGCTGAGAATGTAGTCATCGGATGCTGCGGCTATGGCTTCCAGCTTGACCAACTCACCAACCGGCAACGTATCTAGATTGAATGACAGAAAAGGTTCCGTTGGCGAAAGGTCAACTTGGCGCGATAGAGCCCAGCCACAAGCGGCTTCAATGATTGCACGGCAATGTTTTCCTGGCTACGAAACTCAACGCGAACCCTTGCTTTCTGGCCCATGTGGCGAAGCTCGACGGCATCCTGCCAATCCGTTTCGTAATCCAGCTCAACGACTGCGATTCCGCTTTTCGTTTCTTTTTTTGCTTCCTGTCTACGCGCTAGTTGCCTGCAATTACGGCTTGTCGGTACGCAGTACTTCCAACACAGCGGACAGCGCGCGCCGCAAGTTCTGCACATCGACCGAACCTGTCACAGCGGCTGACATCGGCGCCGCAACTTCCGTCTCCGGCTCATCAGCTTCGACTTGCGAGGCCGCACTTACGCCATGTCGCAACTCATCCAACCGATTCCGCGCGCCATTGATCGTGAAGCCTTGCTCATACAGCAGCTCGCGAATGCGCCGGATCAGCAGGACTTCATGATGCTGGTAGTAGCGTCGGTTGCCGCGTCGCTTGACTGGCTTGAGCTGCGTGAACTCCTGCTCCCAATAGCGCAGCACATGCGGCTTGACGGCGCACAGGTCGCTCACCTCACCAATGGTGAAGTAGCGTTTGGCAGGAATCGGCGGCAGGTTGACCCGCTCTGTGTGTTTGTCGGCGGCCATACAGGGCTGGACTACAGGGCTGGCGAAAGAAACGGATTGAAAAGACGGCTGAGCGAATTCACGCAGCAGAATTACGCGACGTCGACCGGCAGCGGCTCGACGCGCTCTTCAACGAGTGCCTTGAGCTTCTGGCTAGCGTGGAACGTCACGACGCGGCGCGCAGTGATGGGGATGATTTCCCCCGTCTTCGGATTTCGGCCCGGGCGCTGCGGCTTGTCGCGCAGCTGGAAATTACCGAAGCCAGACAGCTTGACACTGTCACCCTGCTCGAGCGCCTCACGAATCACGTCAAAAAACGCTTCAACCATGTCCTTCGACTCACGCTTGTTCAAGCCGACCTGCTCGAACAGCATCTCGGCAAGCTCGGCCTTGGTAAGCGTCGGCACGTCCTGAGCGCGCACATCACGTGCGTCGGCCAATGCCGCCGAAGAAGAACCGAGCGAGTCGCCCAAGGATGCCGCCAACGCAGGCGCGTGTTGATCGTTCATAGGATTCGCTTAGCGTATTCGATCCGAATGCGGAGGTTCGTTCGAGCTGTCTCTAGCGCAGTGCGGACGTCTGAAACGTCAGGCACGCAGGCGCGCGCCGAATGCATCGCCGGCCGCTCGAATCAGTTGCTGTGTGGCGGCCTCCACAATGTCGTCCTGAAGGGTGCTGTCAGTATCTTGCAACGTAATTCTGAAGGCAAGGCTTTTCTCCTGCGCCCCAATGGCAGCCGTGGCGGCCTTCGGACGGAATTCATCGAACAGCACAACGCCTTGCAGATAGCGTTCCCAAGGCGTGCCAACGGCCGTCTTTTCGAAGATATCGACAAGGTCTTGCACCGCCACATCCTGACGTACGACGAGCGCAATGTCGCGCGTCACTGCTGGCACACGGGGCACTTCGCGATACTTCGGCAGACCGACAGCGGTGATGGCATCAAGCTCCAGCTCCCACACCACCGGCGCAGTCGGCACGTCGTATTTCTGCAGCCAACGCGGATGCAGTTCGCCGATCCAGCCGATGGCACGGCCATTCAGCACCACACGTGCGGAACGGCCCGGGTGGAGCGCGGGGTGCTCCGCGCGCTCGAAACGCGCCTGCAGCGGCCACAGCAGCGATTCGACGTCGCCCTTTACATCGAAGAAATCAACAGGGCGTGTCTGCACGCCCCACTGCTCTTCCTTGGCTGGACCATATGAAATGCCACCGGCCATCATCGGCTGTGCGTACCCGGCGATCGACAGACCACCATCGGCGACAGTCGCATCGCGGTGGAACACACGTCCCACCTCGAACATGCGTACCCGCGAAGCCTTGCGGTTCAGGTTGTAGCGCACCTTGTCCAGCAAGCCGCCGATGAGCGTGCTGCGCATCACCGAGTACTGGCTGGCAATCGGATTCAGCAGCGGAATCGGGTTGGTGTTGCCGGCAAAGTCGGCTTCCCATTCGGCCTCGACAAAGGCGAAGTTGACGACCTCGTGGTAATCACGCGCAGCAACGGCATGACGCACGTCGTGCATCGTGCGGTGCGCCTCGTCAGTCGGGCGCATCGCATTCTCGGCCACGGGGGGCTTGGCGGGAATCCGCTCGAAACCGTAGATGCGGGCGACTTCTTCAATCAGGTCTTCTTCGATTTCAAGATCGAAGCGATACGACGGCGGCTCGACTATGAACACATCGCCGTCCACGCTGAACGTGAGGCCGAGGCGCTTGAACACGTCCGCCACAACGTCGTGCGACAGCGGAATACCCAGCACGCGCGCGGCACGTGCGACACGCATGCGCACAGGCTCGCGCTTGGGCAGATTGACGATCTGGTCATCGATCGGTCCAGCCTGGCCGCCACAGATTTCGAGGATCAGCGCGCTGATGCGTTCGATGTGTTCAACGGTGGTCGCGTAATCAACGCCGCGCTCGAAGCGGTGGCCCGCATCGGTCGAGAAGTTGTAGCGGCGTGCACGGCCCTGGATGGCTTCCGGCCACCAGAATGCGGCTTCAACATAGATATTCTGTGTATCGAGCGTGACGGCCGTCTTGTCGCCGCCCATGATGCCGGCGAGGCTTTCGATGGCCTGCTCGTCCGAGATTACGCCGACCTTTTCGTCGACCGTGATGGTGTCGCCGTTGAGCAGCTTCAGCTGTTCGCCAGCCTTGCCCCAGCGCACCGTCAGGCCGCCGTGGATCTTGTCCAGGTCGAACACGTGCGACGGACGGCCCAGCTCCAGCATCACGTAGTTCGAGATATCCACCAGCGCCGACACGCTGCGCATGCCCGCGCGCTCGATGCGCGACACCATCCAGGCCGGCGTCTTCGCGTGCGCGTTCACACCGCGGATGATGCGGCCCGAGAAGCGACCACACAGGTCCGGTGCTTCCACCTTGACCGGCAACTTGTCGGCCAGCGTTACCGCCACGGGTGCCATCGACGGCACGGTAATGGGGGCGCCCGTCAGCGCGGACACTTCACGCGCCACGCCATGGATCGACAGGCAGTCGGCCTTGTTGGGTGTGAGCTTGATGACGAAGATCTGGTCGTCCAGATCGAGCACCTTGCGGATGTCTTCGCCCACCGGCGTGTCTTCCGGCAGGATCAGCAGCCCGCCGTGGTCTTCCGACAGCTTCAGCTCGCGCGCCGAACACAGCATGCCGTAGCTCTCCACGCCACGCAGCTTGCCGATCTTGATCTTGAACGGCTTGCCGTCTTCGCCCGGCGGCAGGTCCGCGCCGACCAGCGCGCACGGCACCTTGATGCCTACCGACACGTTCGGCGCACCGCAGACGATCTGCAGCAATTCGCCCGTGCCCGCATCGACCTTGCACACGTTGAGGCGATCGGCGTCCGGGTGCTTGTTCACCTCGACCACATGGCCGACGACGATCTGCGAGAACGGCGGCGCGACGGGGTCGACCTCTTCCACCTCGAGGCCAGCCATCGTCAGGCGATGGGAAAGCTCATCCGTGGTGATCGACGGATTGACGAAACTGCGAAGCCAGGATTCCGGAAATTGCATGGCGCGACAGGAAAGAGAATTCGATTAACGGGGCGATGAAGTACCAGTGCGAGCGCTTGGCGCTTACGCGAACTGACGCAGGAAACGCACATCGCCCTCGAAGAACAGGCGCAGATCGTTGATGCCATAGCGCAGCATCGTCAGACGCTCCAGGCCGGAGCCGAATGCAAAGCCGATGTAGCGCTCAGGGTCCAGGCCCATGTTGCGCACCACGGTCGGATGCACCTGGCCGGAACCGGAAATCTCCAGCCATTTGCCGTTGCCGAACGCCATGTCGATCTCGGCCGACGGCTCGGTGAACGGGAAATACGATGGGCGGAAACGCACCTGGATGTCGTCGCGCTCGAAGAAGTTCCGCAGGAAATCGGTGTACACGCCCTTCAGATCGGCAAAGCTGATGTTGTCGGCAATCCAGAGGCCTTCGACCTGATGGAACATCGGCGAGTGCGTAGCATCGCTGTCGACACGGTATGTGCGGCCCGGCGCGATGACCTTGATGGGGGGGATACGGTCGAGATGCTTGTACTTCTCGACGTGCATGCGGGCATAGCGCACCTGCATCGGGCTGGTGTGCGTGCGCAGCAGCAGGAGCTTGTCTTCGCTGTCGCGACCGTCGATGTAGAACGTGTCCTGCATCGAGCGCGCCGGATGGTTGTCCGGGTTGTTCAGCGCCGTGAAGTTCATCCAGTCGGATTCGATTTCGGGGCCGTCAGCCACATCGAAACCGATCGAGCCGAAGATCTTGGCGACGCGCTCCCAGGTGTTCATCACCGGGTGCAAGCTGCCCTCGGCCACGTCGCGGCCGGGCAGCGTTACGTCGATCGCCTCGGCTGCGAGGCGTGCGTTCATCAGCGCGTCGGCCAACGCCTGGCGGCGGGCCGTCAATGCCTCTTCAACGCGGCTCTTGGCCTGGTTGATACGCGCGCCTTCGGTCTTGCGTGTCTCCGGATCGAGCTTGCCCAAGCCTTTGAGCAAGTCGGTCAGCACGCCGGACTTACCGAGAAAGCGTGCCTTCTCATTTTCCAGCGAGGCGTTGTCCTCCACCGAGGCAAACGCGTTTTGGGCATCGACGACGACTTGATCCAGATCCAGTGACATGGGAAGGCGAGCGAAAAAATTCGGGTGATTCGGGTCCGCGAAATGCGCGGAATAAAAAACGGGGCTCGGTGAGAGCCCCGTCAGGGTGATCAGCCGGCAAAGTTACTGGGCAACTCCAGCAGCCCGCCCGGCCAATCCAATTCAGGCGACGTTGGCTTTCACCTGGTTCACGATGGCAGCAAAAGCCACCTTGTCGTGAATGGCCATGTCCGACAGCACCTTGCGGTCCAGTTCGATGGACGCCTTCTTCAGGCCGTTCATGAACTTGCTGTAGGTCAGACCATGCTCGCGTGCGCCAGCGTTGATACGTGCAATCCAGAGCGCACGGAACACGCGCTTCTTGTTGCGACGATCGCGGTAGGCGTACTGGCCAGCACGCATGACCGCCTGCTTGGCGATGCGATAAACGTTATTGCGGCGGCCGCGGAAACCCTTGGCTGCGCTGATAACCTTCTTATGACGGGCCCGCGCTGTGACCCCACGTTTTACTCGAGGCATGAAATGCTCCTTTCGTAGTTAGTTAGGGTTAGGCGTACGGCATCATTGCGCGAACGGACTTCAGGTTCGTCTCATGGACGCCCTCGGTACCGCGCAGGTGACGCTTGTTCTTAGTGGTCTTCTTGGTCAGGATGTGACGCTTGAAGGCTTGGCCACGTTTGATCGTGCCACCAGGACGGGCAGTAAAGCGCTTGGACGCGCTTTTCTTCGTCTTCATCTTCGGCATGGAACAACTCCGTTTTTGACATGAAGCCAGGTGGACGGCTGGCGCCGACACTTGCAAGACCCGGGCTCACTTGTTGTATCGCGGCAAGCTTTGACACCTGCCGCGTTTTCCGACGTTTCCGTCTGGAACCTGCTCAGCGCGGCCGGAATCGCCCGGCCGCCACTGCATTACTTTTTCTTCTTGGGCGCCAACATCATCACTGCCTGGCGACCTTCCATCTTCGGCATCTGCTCAACCTGACCGAATTCCTCCAGGTCAGACTTGATACGCTCCAGCACGCGCATGCCGAGTTCCTGGTGAGCCATTTCGCGGCCGCGGAAACGCAAGGTCACCTTTACCCTGTCGCCATCCTCCAGGAAGCGCGTCGCGTTGCGCAGCTTGACGCCGTAGTCGTTGTCGTCGGTGCCAGGGCGGAACTTGACTTCCTTCACCTGGATCACCTTCTGCTTCAGCTTGGCGTCATGTGCCTTTTTCTGCTCCTGATACTTGAACTTGCCATAGTCCATCAGGCGGCAGACGGGCGGCTGCGCGGTCGGCGCGATCTCGACCAGGTCGACGTCTTTCTCTTCTGCCAGACGCAGGGCGTCGAACAGCTTGACGATGCCGAGCGCTTCTCCCTCAACCCCGGTCAGCCGGACTTCCGGTGCGCTGATCTCGCGGTTGATGCGGTGAGATTTCTCAGTAGCGATGTTGATGTCCTCAAAGAATCAAAAAAACAGGCCGTGCCCAGCTCATGACTTGTTGGCGAGATCGTTCTTCAGTCGCTCAACGAACGCCGACAACGGCATGGAGCCTAGATCGACGTTGCCACGGGCACGCACGGCCACCTGATTTTCATCCCGTTCTTTATCGCCAACCACAACCTGGTATGGGACCTTCTGCACGGAATGCTCGCGGATTTTATACCCAATCTTCTCATTCCGCAAATCGACGACCGCCCTAAATCCTTGTTTTTGCAGGGATTGCGCAACGGATTGTGCGTATTCGGCGTGCGAATCGGTGATGCTGAGCACCGCAACCTGCACGGGCGAAAGCCACGTGGGCAGCGCTCCGGCATATTGCTCAATCAAGATACCGATAAAGCGCTCAAGGCTGCCAACGATGGCCCGGTGCAGCATGATCGGTCGATGGCGCGCGCCATCTTCGCCGACAAATTCAGCATCCAGGCGCTCCGGCAGGTTCGGGTCGACTTGGATCGTGCCGCACTGCCACTGGCGACCAAGTGCATCTTTAAGCACATACTCGATCTTGGGACCGTAGAACGCCCCCTCACCCGGCAGATACTCAAATTCGCAACCCGACGCACGCAAGCCCTCGGCCAATGCCGCTTCGGCGCGATCCCAGCTTTCTTCCGTGCCGATGCGCTTGTCCGGACGCGTCGACAGCTTGTAAAGAATCTCGGTAAAGCCGAAATCCTTGTAGACCTTCTGCAGCAACGTCGTAAACGCCGTCACCTCGGCCTGGATCATGTCTTCCGTACAGAAGATGTGGCCGTCGTCCTGCGTGAAGCCGCGCACGCGCATGATGCCGTGCAAGCCACCCGAAGGCTCGTTGCGGTGGCACGCGCCGAATTCGCCGAAGCGAAGCGGCAGGTCGCGGTAACTCTTGATGCCTTGCTTGTAGATGAGGATGTGGCCGGGGCAGTTCATCGGCTTCAGCGCGTATTCGCGCTTTTCCGATTCCGTGATGAACATGTTCTCGCGGTACTTGTCCCAGTGGCCGGTCTTCTCCCACAGGGTCTTGTCGAGAATCTGCGGCCCCTTCACTTCCTGGTAGCCGTTCTCGCGATAGACGCGGCGCATGTACTGCTCGATCTCCTGCCACAGCGTCCAGCCCTTGGGGTGCCAGAACACAGTGCCGGGCGAGTACTCGTCGATGTGGAACAGGTCGAGCTCACGGCCGAGCTTGCGGTGGTCACGCTTCTCGGCCTCTTCCAGCATGTGCAGGTAGGCGTCCTGGTCTTCCCTCTTGGCCCAGGCCGTGCCGTAGATGCGCTGGAGCATCTCGTTGTTGTGGTCGCCACGCCAATAGGCGCCCGCCACCTTCATCAGCTTGAAGACTTTCAGTTTGCCCGTGGACGGCACGTGCGGGCCGCGGCAGAGGTCGACGAAATTGCCCTCGCGGTACAGGCCAATCTCCTGGTCTTCCGGAATGGAGGCGATGATCTCGGCCTTGTACTTCTCGCCCATGCCCTGGAACAGCTTGACGGCGTCGTCGCGGCTCAGCACTTCACGCGTGACCTTCTCGTCTTTCTTGGCGAGTTCGCCCATCTTCTTTTCAATGGCAACAAGGTCATCGGGCGTGAAGGGCCGCTTGTAGGCGAAGTCGTAGTAAAAGCCGTTCTCGATGACCGGACCGATGGTGACCTGCGCGTCCGGATACAGCTCCTTGACGGCGTAGGCCAGCAAGTGCGCCGTGGAGTGGCGGATCACGTCGACGCCGTCGGCATCCTTGTCGGTGATGATGGCGAGCTTGGCATCGCGGTCGATCGTGTAGCTCGTATCAACCATCTGACCGTCCACGCGGCCCGCCAGGGCTGCCTTGGCCAGGCCTGCACCGATGCTCTGCGCCACTTCAGCCACCGTGACCGGGCCGGGAAACTCGCGCCGGGAACCGTCCGGCAGGGTGATTGCGATCATGCTTGCTCCTGTGGAGTCACCGTCGCGCTTGTCGTCCGCGCGAAGGCTGTCATTCTGTCGTGCGCCACGCCGGATCGACGAGGCAGTTTGTCGAATTGGATGCTTCGCAGCGTTTTCAGCTTGATCGCCACGCGTGACACGAAATCGCGGACGAAAAAAAACGCGGCCAAGGCCGCGTTTTCATTTGCGCTATCTCCCGCTTGGGCAGACCGCAAAGGGCGAAAACCGCACCTTGACTACTGTCGCTCCGAAGCGGTTGTAGTTCGCAGTGCCTGAATCATATTTCGCCTTGTGTTCAGTGGTACAGGACAAACCCGGGAATTACGAGGATGACGGCTTGGACACCCTACCCGACGCGTCCTGCTAAATGCGTTGGTAGGCTCGATTGGACTCGAACCAACGACCCCCACCATGTCAAGGTGGTGCTCTAACCAGCTGAGCTACGAGCCTGCCGAAGAACAAGACTATACCGTCACTTCCTTCGGGCTGTCAATACCCCTTGCACTTCTTCGATCAAAGTCAGCGCGCGTTGCAGTTGCGTCGCTTCTGACACCTCCGCAGTGAACTGCATTTTTGCGACGCCCTTGCTCGACAGCGTGCGCACGCCGGTCACATTGATCTTTTCGCGCGAGAGGATTTCCGAGATGTCACGCAACAAGCCCTGCCGGTCCAGCGCCTCGACCTGGATATCGATTGGATAGACCGAATCGCTGCGTTGGCCCCATTCCGTCTGGATCACGCGCCCCGGCGCGCGGGCCGCCAGTTGCTGGAACGTCGCGCAACTCTGACGGTGGATCGAGACGCCGCGGCCACGCGTGACAAAGCCGACGATGGCGTCCGGTGGCGCCGGTTTGCAGCAGCGCGACATCTGTGTGAGGAGCGAATCGACGCCCACCACCAATACGCCGCTCTTCGCGCCACGGGCCACGCTGGTGGCGCGGCTCTTCTTGGTGATGGCGGCCTCATCGTCGATGGGCACAGGCGGCGACGCCCCATCCGAGCGCAGAACAGCCTCGATGCGACGCAGGCTCAGCTCGTCCTTGGCGACCACCGCGTAAAGATCTTCCGATGTCTTGTAGCCGAGCTTCGCGGCCAGCTCTTCCAGGTTGACGGCGGTCTTTCCTTCGCGCTGCAATGTCTTGTCGATGAGCGCACGGCCTTGCGCGAGCGTCTCTTCCAGCTCCATCGCGTTAAACCACGCGCGCACCTTCGTACGGGCACGCGGGCTGACCAGATAGTGCAGCTCGGTGTTCAGCCAATCGCGCGACGGGCCACCCTGCTTGACGGTGACGATCTCGACAGTCTGGCCGTTCCTGAGCGGTGTGTTCAGAGGCACCATCGTGCCGTCTACACGCGCGCCGCGGCAACGGTGGCCGAGATCGCTGTGCAGGTAGTAAGCGAAGTCGACCGGCGTCGCGCCTTGCGGCAAGGCGATCACGCGCGCCTGCGGCGTCAGCACGTAAATGTGGTCATCCAGCTCGGTGTGCTTGAGTTGCTCCCATGGGGAATCCTCGTGCGCGACGGTGTGCTCGGCATCGTCCTTCCAGGCGAGCAGTTGGCGCAGCCAGGCGATCTTCTCGTCGTAGCGCTCGCTGGCGGAGAACTGGCCGGCGTAGCCCTTGTTGCCCGCCTCCTTGTAGCGCCAGTGCGCCGCCACGCCGTACTCGGCAAAGTGGTGCATCTCGCGCGTGCGGATCTGCACCTCGAGCGCGCGGCCGTCGTCGCCGATCACCACCGTGTGCAGCGACATGTAGCCATTGGCCTTCGGACGCGAGATGTAGTCGTCGAATTCCTTCGGGATCGGTTGCCACATGTGGTGCACGAAACCGAGCACCGTGTAGCAATCCTTGATGTCGTCGACGATGACGCGAAAGGCGCGCACGTCGTACAGATCGGCAAAGTCGAGCTCCTTGCCGCGCATCTTTTTCCAGATGCTGTAGATGTGCTTAGGCCGGCCGCTCACCTCCGCCTGGATGCCGGCGTCGTGCAAGGTCTTTTGGAGTTGCTCGATGGCCTGGCCGATGAACTTCTCGCGCTCGATGCGCTTTTCATCCAGCAGGCGCGCGATGCGCTTGTAGGTATCGGGATCCTCGAAGCGGAAACCGAGGTCTTCAAGCTCCCACTTCAGTTGCCAGATGCCCAACCGGTTAGCGAGCGGCGCATAGATATCCAGCGTCTCGCGCGCCATGCCTTCCGGCGCCGAGCGCTTCGTCTGCGCCAGCCAGCGCAGCGACTGCAACCGCGACGCCAGCCGGATCAGCACCACGCGAATGTCCTGCGCAAATGCGAGCAACATCTTGCGCAACGCTTCGACTTGCGCGCGGCGCGCCTCGGCTTCGTTCTTGCGCGTGATGCTGGCATCGGTCGGACTGACGAGGCCGGCAATGGCGCCAATGCGCAGCAGTTGCCGCACATCGTGCACGAGCTTGACGACCTCAGCCCCGAACGCGGGCTCAAGCGCCTTTTCGTTGTCCATTGCCAGCGTGGGCAGCAGAAACAGCGCGGCCGCCTGCAATGACGGCGTATCGACGCGCAGCCCTTCAAGAATGGCGATCGTGCCGCGCGCGTGCGACTCCAGCGGCTCGCCGGTCAGCGTGACGCTGTCTGCGGCATTGGCCGCGAGGTATTCGATCGCCCGAGCGACCTGCTCTGCCGTCGATCCGGACCCCTCGGCCGGCCGTTCGGTCTTGTTCTCCATGATGCGTCCTGCTGGCGTCTCGCCTGTTGTGTGACGGACTCAGCTTTTCTGCGCGGCCGTCACGACGATTTCGATGCGGTACTTCGGATTGGCCAGCGCGGCTTCAACGGTGGCGCGCGGCGGCGAGTTCTTGGAATCGGCGGCAACCCACTGGTCCCACACCTTGTTCATCTCGCCAATCTCGCTGATATCTTTCAGGAAGATCTGGCACATCAGGATGCGCGTCTTGTCGCTGCCATTGGCGGCCAGCACGCGATCTATGATGGCGAGCACTTCCGCCGTCTGCTCGGCAATGCCGGCGTCGAGCGTGGTCTCCGGCACCTGGCCGGCCACGTACACGACACCGTTGTAGACGGCTGCGTCGGAATAGCGATGTTCGACGTTGTAACGCTTCAGTTCAGTGCTCATCTTGCGAATCGAATGGGGTCGGACAAACGGTCATTGACCGAGGAAGAACTTGCGGGCGATCGCCACCTGATCCGACTGGATGAAGGTCGGCGCATGGCCTACGTCGGGAATTTCCACCGTGTTCACGTGTTGGCCGCGTTGCATCATGGCCTCGACGGTCTCGCGCGTCAGCAAATCGGAATGCGCGCCGCGTACCACCAGCACCTCGCCGGGAATCGCCTCGAACAGTTTCCACAGCGTGGCCTCGCCGGCCGCGACCATTTTGGGCGTGGTGTTCTTGAAGGGCTCCGCCAGCCGCGGATCGTAATGCAGGATCCACTCGCCGCCCTGGGGCTTCAGGATCGCGGTATTCAGCTCCCGCCATTGCTCCGGCGTGTGCGGGCCGAATGAAGCGCTGATCGTCTTGAGGTATGCCAGCCCTTCATCAAACGTCTTGAAGCGAACGTTCAACCCGAGGTAAGCGCCGATGCGCGTCAACGACGATTCCGTCACGCGCGGGCCCACATCGTTGAGCAACAGCTTGCGGATCGGCGATTTCGGCAAGCCCGCTAAGCCAATGCCGATCAGGCCGCCCATCGAGGTTCCAAACCAGTCGACGGACTCGGCATTCAGCCGCGCGAGCAGTGTGACCATGTCGGACGCGTACTGAGACAGCACATAGCCCTTCGGGTCGGCCAGCCAATCAGAGCGCCCCCGGCCCACCACATCGGGGCAGATGACGCGATAGTCGTTGCACAGCGCCTGTGCCAGCACGTCGAAATCACGCCCCGTGCGCGAGAGGCCATGCACGCAAACCAGCACGCGCGGATTCTGCGCGTCGCCCCACTCGTGATACGCCATCCGGTGCAAGCCGGACGGGCTCAGACACTGCACGAAGGCAAGACGCGGCGAGACTGGCATGTACAACTCCTACACGTGAATGACGGAGACAGCGAAGCTTGATTGTACGCGGGCCTGCAGGCATGCGGCGGCGCAGCAGACATTCACGCCGGCCAAAAACAAAAAAGCCTCGCCGCAGCGAGGCTTCTTCAGAAGCAGATCGGCTTACTGCGCGACCCAGCCGCCATCCATGTTCCACGCCACGCCGCGCACCTGCTCCGCCGCGTCGCTGCACAGGAAGACTGCCAGCGCGCCGAGTTGATCGGGCGTCACGAACTCACGCGAAGGCTGCTTTTCCATCAGCAGATCTGTCTTGGCTTCGAGCGCGGACAGGCCGTCCTTCTCGGCGCGCGCATCGATCTGCTTCTGCACGAGCGGCGTCAGCACCCAGCCCGGGCAGATCGCGTTGGACGTGATGCCCGTCTGTGCGGTCTCCAGCGCCACCGATTTGGTGAAGCCGACGATACCGTGTTTGGCCGCCACGTACGCCGATTTCTGCGCCGATGCCACCAACCCATGCACCGATGCGACGTTGATGATGCGGCCCCAGTTCTTGCGCTTCATGCCCGGCACAGCAAGCCGCGTCGTGTGGAAAGCCGAGGTGAGGTTGATGGCGATGATGGCGTCCCAGCGTTCGGTCGGGAAATCCTCGACATTGGCCACATACTGGATGCCGGCGTTGTTGACGAGGATGTCCACGCCGCCAAACTCTGCGTCGGCATAGGCGAACATCGCTTCGATCTCGGCTGGCTTGCTCATGTCGGCGCCGTGATATCCGATGCGGATGGCATTTTTGCCCGCGGCCGCGATCTGCGCCTTGGGTGCTTCCACATCGCCAAAACCGTTCATGATGATATTGGCGCCCTGCGCGGCCAGCGAGCAGGCGATACCCAGACCGATCCCGCTGGTCGAGCCCGTGACGAGAGCGGTTTTTCCTTGCAGCATATGTGTCTCCGGAGGTCAGCGATTACAGCAGGTTGACGCCAGTCTTAGCCTGGATCTCTTCGCGCGACACACCTGGCGCGGTTTCGATCAGCTTCAGGCCCTGCTCGGTC
The DNA here is from genome assembly GCF_016466415.2 of Ralstonia pickettii. Classification (NCBI taxonomy): domain Bacteria; kingdom Pseudomonadati; phylum Pseudomonadota; class Betaproteobacteria; order Burkholderiales; family Burkholderiaceae; genus Ralstonia; species Ralstonia pickettii. Next base: position 1,739,513 of record NZ_CP066771.1, read on the forward strand.
ACGTCAATCACGCCGAGGTCCGTAATGATGCGATCCACCACGCCCACGCCCGTCAGCGGCAGCGTGCACTTGGGCAGGATCTTCAGGTCTTCAGTGCCGTCCTTCTTCTTGGCGGTGTGCTCCATCAGCACGATCACGCGCTTGACGCCGGCCACGAGGTCCATTGCGCCGCCCATGCCCTTGACCATCTTGCCGGGGATCATCCAGTTGGCCAGGTCGCCCGTCTCGCTCACCTGCATCGCGCCGAGAATCGACAGGTTGATCTTGCCGCCGCGAATCATCGCAAAGCTCTGGTCGCTACCGAAGATGGCACTGCCGGGCAGCGTGGTCACCGTCTGCTTGCCTGCGTTGATCAGGTCGGCATCCACTTCCTCTTCCGTGGGGAACGGGCCGATGCCCAGCATGCCGTTTTCGCTTTGCAGCCAGACTTCCTTGTCGCCGGTGTGGTTCGCAACCAGCGTCGGGATGCCGATGCCGAGGTTGACGTAGAAACCGTCTTGCAACTCCTGGGCAGCGCGCGCCGCCATTTGGTCTTGTGTCCAGGCCATGTCGGTCTCCTTAGTTGGCTGCTCGGATGGTGCGCTTTTCGATGCGCTTTTCGGGCGTGGCATTGAGCACGATGCGGTGCACGTAGATGCCGGGCAGATGGATGTCGTCCGGCGCAAGCTCGCCCACCTCGACGATCTCTTCCACCTCGACGATGCAGATCTTGCCGGCAGTTGCCGCAGCCGGGTTGAAGTTGCGCGCCGTCAGGTTGAAACGCAGGTTGCCGGACTTGTCGGCCACCTGCGCTTTCACCAGCGCCACATCGGGGACCAGCGAGCGCTCCATGACGTACGTCTCGCCGTCAAACTCGCGCAGCTCCTTGCCTTCGGCGACGAGCGTGCCGACGCCCGTCTTGGTAAAGAACGCCGGAATGCCGGCGCCGCCGGCACGCAGCTTTTCAGCCAGCGTGCCTTGCGGGGTGAATTCCAACTCCAGTTCACCAGCCAAATACTGGCGCTCGAACTCCTTGTTCTCGCCCACGTAGGACGAAATCATTTTCTTGATCTGGCGGGTTTCCAGCAGCAGGCCCAGGCCAAAGCCGTCAACGCCAGCATTGTTGGAAATGCAAGTGAGATTCTTGACGCCCGAATCGCGCAGCGCGGCAATCAGCGCTTCCGGAATACCGCACAGGCCGAAGCCGCCCACGGCGATGGTCTGGCCGTCTTTGACGACGCCCGCGAGCGCCTCGCTGGCGCTGGCGAAGATTTTGTTCATGCGTGCTCCTTCCTTGGTGGTCCAACGAATCCAGCTGGTTTTGACCGCACGCACACTTGGGGTTTGTGCGGTGCAGCGCCGGAAAATTGTAACGGTACAATCTGGCGAGAATACGCAAGCGTCGCGCGACGCAGCAATACGTACGAATACATATGCCCGCCCTCGACTACCAGACTGCGTTCCAGCTTGCCCCTGTGGGCATGGTGATGTCCCGCGAGCGGGTGATGCTCGACGTCAACGACGAAGCCGCTCGCATCTTCGGTCACCCGCGTACGACCATGATGGGGCAATCGTTCGAACTGCTCTATCCGACGCATGACGAATACGAACGGACCGGCGCACGCATCATCCCCGTCATGAATGCGCGCGGCAGCTATTCCGACGAGCGCATCATGAAGCGCGCCAACGGCGAATTGTTCTGGTGCCACGTCACAGGCCGCGCGCTGGACCGTGCCAAACCGCTGGGCGAAGGCATCTGGACGTTCGAGGATCTGTCAGCGCATCGCCCCGTTACAGCAGCGCTCACGCCGCGCGAACGCGACATCGCCGCGCAGCTTGTTGAAGGCAAGACCAGCAAGCAGATCGGCAAGCAGTTGGAGATCAGCCCGCGCACGGTAGAAATCTACCGCGCGCGGCTAATGAAGAAGTACGCTGCCAACACCTCGCTCGAACTTGTGCAGCGGCTGATGGGGCACTGAGCCCCGGGGCGTTACACCATGCCGTCGTCGGCGTTGATGACGGCGCCGTTGATAAAGTCCGACTGATCCGACGCCAGCAGCAGAATCAGCCCATCGAGGTCTTCCGGCTTGCCAACGCGCTTGCGCGGCAACATCTGCACAAGCTTTTGACCCGGCTCGGTTTCCCAGTGGTGATGATTGATTTCGGTGTCGATGTAGCCCGGGCAGATCGCGTTCGTATTGATGCCGTAACGGCCCCACTCCAGCGCCATGGCTTTCGTCATGTGCACCACGGCGGCTTTGCTCATGCAATACACGCCAATCTGCGACAGCACCTTCAGCCCCGCCACAGATGCAATGTTGACGATGCGCGATTGCGGCAGCGGTGAACCGTTTTTCTCCGCACCCTTTGCGCGCGCAATCATGCGCTTGGCCGTTTCCTGCGCTACGAAGAACGCGCCACGCGTGTTGGTATCGAACACGAAATCGAAGTCGTCCGGGGTGACGTCCACCATGCGCTGCGTGGTCGAGACTCCCGAATTGTTGACCAGGATGTCGATCGTGCCGGCTTCGGTTTCAGCGTGGGCGATGGCCGATCGGATGCTATCCGGATCCGTCACGTCCAGGCGTACGACATGGGCGCTGCCGCCCTTCGATTCGATGTCGGCGCGCAGCTCTTTCAGCCGTTCGACACGGCGCGAGGCCAGCACGACTTTCGCGCCGGCGGCCGCCAGCGTGTGCGCGAAACGTGCGCCCAGGCCGCTCGATGCGCCGGTGATCAGCGCGACTTTGCCTTCCAGATTGATCGACAGACCCATGATGCGTGTTCCCCGTGTGTTGGTTTGGCAGGCGCCCGGCTGCTCGGAAGCAATATCGGCATGTGACTTGAGCGCAGCTTAGCAAAAAATCGAACGATCGTTCAGAAATTTCCCTTGCCGCATCCGGGCGTGTCCCGGACAATGCGGAAAATTCTAATGCAGCAATCCGTCATACCAATAAGCAAACGCCCCTAACTGTCCCCAAAGCAGCGAAGAGACACTTATGAACCAGCAGCAGCTCCTCGAACAATACGGCCCGCGAGAGTCCATGGAGTATGACGTCGTGATCGTCGGCGGTGGCCCCGCCGGCCTGGCGACAGCGATTCGCATCAAGCAACTGGCCGCCGAGACAGGCAAGGACGTGTCCGTCGTCGTGCTGGAAAAGGGTTCCGAGCCCGGTGCCCACATTCTGTCGGGCGCGGTGATGGACCCGCGCGCGATCACCGAACTGCTTCCCAACTGGAAGGCCGACGGCGCCCCGCTCAATCAGCCGGTCACTGGCGACGACGTGCTCTTCCTGAGCGAAACCGATGCGAAGCGCACGCCAGACTGGCTCGTGCCGCGCAATTTCCACAACGACGGCTGCTACGTCATCTCGCTGTCGAACGTGGTGAAGTGGATGGCCACGCAGGCCGAAGCGCTGGGCGTGGAAATTTTCCCGGGCTTTGCTGCAGCCGAAGTACTGTATGACGACAAGGGGGCCGTGCGCGGCGTGGCCACCGGCAACATGGGCATCGGCAAGGACGGCGAGCCTACCGAGAATTTCCAGCTCGGCATGGAATTGCTCGGCAAGTACACCATCTTCGCGGAAGGCGCGCGCGGCCATCTGGGCCGCCAGTTGCTGGAGAAATTCAAGCTCAACGCCGGGAAGGATCCGCAGACCTTCGCCATCGGCATCAAGGAACTCTGGGAAATCGATCCGGCCAAGGCCAAGCCCGGCCTCGTGGTCCACACCGCCGGTTGGCCGATGGAAGACGACACCTTCGGCGGCGGCTTCCTGTATCACCTGGAAGACAACAAGGTCACGCTTGGCTTCGTGATCGGGCTGGACTACAAGAACCCTTGGATGAGCCCGTTCGAAGAGATGCAGCGCTGGAAGGCCCACCCCGCCATCCGCACGCACATCGAAGGCGGGAAGCGCATCGGCTACGGTGCACGCGCCATCAACAACGGCACGCCGCAGGCGCTGCCGAAAACGGTGTTCCCAGGCGGTGCGCTGGTCGGTTGCGATGCTGGCTACCTGAACGCCGCGCGCATCAAGGGCAGCCACGCGGCCATCAAGAGCGGCATGCTTTGCGGCGACGCGGTGTTCGAAGCTGTGACGGCCGGCCGTTCCGCTGACGAGCTGACCGCCTACCCCGCCGCCTTCGAACAGAGCTGGCTGAAGGAAGAGCTGGACCAGTCGCGCAACTTCAAGCTGTGGTTCAAGAAGAGCCCGACCCTGGGCAAGATCATGACCGGCATCGAACAGTGGCTGCTGCCCAAGATTGGCGTCAGCAACCCGCCCTGGACGCTGCACGGCACGAAGTCGGATAACCAGTCGCTCAAGCCGGCATCGGAATGCCCGAAGATCGAGTATCCGAAGCCGGACGGCAAGATCACGTTCGATCGCCTGTCGTCGGTGTTCATCTCGAACACGAACCACGAAGAGAACCAGCCGGCCCACCTAACGCTGAAAGATCCGACCGTTCCGACACGCATCAACCTGACGCAGTTTGCCGGCCCCGAGCAGCGCTACTGCCCGGCCGGCGTGTACGAATTCGTCAAGAACGACGAAGGCACCGAACGCCTGCAGATCAACGCGCAGAACTGCGTGCACTGCAAGACCTGCGACATCAAGGACCCGACGCAGAACATCGTGTGGGTCACGCCGGAAGGCGGTGGCGGGCCAAACTACGTCGGCATGTAAGTGCCGGGCAGTCGCCCAACAAAAAAGACGGCTTGAAGCCGTCTTTTTTGTTGCCTGCGCGAATCAATTCAGGACGCTTTTGCCGCGATGGCCGGCGTCTCGACCGACACGTCGCCGCATTGCGCACGATGGCGCAGCGCGTGGTCAATCAGCACGATTGCCAGCAGCGCCTCGGCGATCGGCGTGGCACGGATGCCAACGCACGGGTCATGACGGCCGAACGTCTCGACCACAGCCGGATCACCCGCCTTGTCGATCGAACGGCGCGGCGTGCGAATGCTCGACGTCGGCTTGATTGCCAGCGACACGGAAATATCCTGCCCCGTCGATATCCCACCCAGGATGCCACCGGCGTTGTTGCCGACGAAGCCTTCCGGCGTCAACTCATCGCCATGCTCGGAACCGCGCTGGCTGACCGCGTGGAAGCCCGCGCCGATTTCAACGCCCTTCACCGCGTTCAGCCCCATCATCGCGTGTGCGATATCGGCATCCAGGCGATCGAACAGCGGCTCGCCCCAGCCGACGGGCACGCCCGTGGCAACCACCTCAATGCGCGCGCCGACGGAATCGCCGTCTTTGCGCAGTGCATCCATGTAGGTTTCCAGTTCGGGAACGACCTCAGCGTTTGGCGCGAAGAACGGGTTGTTCGGCACCTCATTCCAGTCCATGAACGGGATCTGGATATCGCCCAGTTGCGACATGAAGCCGTGGATTTCGATGCCGAACTTCTCGCGCAGCCATTTCTTGGCGACTGCACCTGCGGCCACCGTCGGCGCAGTCAGGCGTGCGGAAGAACGGCCGCCGCCACGCGGGTCGCGGATGCCATATTTGTGCCAGTACGTGTAATCGGCATGACCGGGACGGAATGTCTCGGCGATGTTGCTGTAATCCTTGCTGCGCTGGTCGGTATTGCGGATCAGCAGGCAGATCGGGGTGCCAGTGGTCTTGCCTTCGTACACGCCTGAGAGGATCTCGACGAGGTCCTCCTCCTTGCGCTGCGTCACGTGGCGCGAGGTGCCGGGCTTGCGCCGATCCAGATCGGGCTGGATGTCTTCTGCAGACAGCGTCATGCCGGGCGGGCAGCCGTCGATGACAGCGCCGATGGCCGGGCCATGCGACTCGCCGAAGGTGGTGACGGAAAACAGCAGGCCCAGGGTATTGCCAGACATGATCGTGCTCAGGAAAGCGCCGCGACTGCCGCGGCGCGAAACATCAGGAAAACGCTATTGTAAGGCCGATCTATCGGCCCTTTGGTCAGCCGCCGATACCGAGCAGTTCGACCTCGAAGTTCAGCGTCGAATTGGGCGGAATGGTGCCGGGAACGCCGCGCTCGCCGTAAGCGCTGGCCGCCGGGCACGTCAGCTTCGCCTTACCGCCCACCTGCATTTTCTGCACGCCTTCGGTCCAGCAGGGAATCACGCGATTCAGCGGGAACGAGATCGGCTGGCCGCGCTTGTAGGAGCTGTCGAATTTGGTACCGTTGGTGAGTGTGCCGCGGTAGTGCACCTTGACCGTGTCGCTGGCCTTGGGCGACGGGCCGGTGCCTTTGGTCAGCGTCTGGACGATCACACCGGAAGGCAGCGTCTCGGATGCGGGCGATGCGGCTTGCGTGCTAACGGCAGCCAGGGCAAGCAATGAAGCAAACAGCAGCGGGGAAACGTGGTTCATGGCTGGTAACGGGAGAGTTGGAGGTCAGAAAAAATACATGAAGGCCGATTGCAGGCCGCCCGGCAGTGTATCGAAGTCCGTAGGCCCGCCACGCGCTAGAGCCGCTCGCCGCGCAACGCCAGCACGGCGGCCTGCATCGCTTCCGGCGACACGGCATGTGCCGGCACAGGCGTGCCGATGCACAACTCAAGCTTGTTGAGAAAACCGCGACGGAACGGGCGCGACATCGCCGCCCCGCCCTTGCGCGAGAAAAAGCTGCCCCAAAGGCCGCGCAGCGCCATCGGCACCACCGGTACGGGCGTGCGTTCGATGATGCGCCGCATGCCGTCTTTGAACGGGTTCATCTCGCCCGTGGCGGTGATCTTGCCTTCGGGGAAGATGCAAACCACCTCGCCTTCCGCCAGCGCGGCGGCAATGGTGTCGTAGGCGCGGCTGAGCATCTCCGGGTCTTCGTGCATCGGCGCAATCGGAATCGCCTTGACCGTGCGGAAGAACCACGACAGCACCGGCACCTTGAAGATGCGGTGATCCATCACAAAACGCACGTGGCGGCGCACGAACGCGCCCACCACCACGGCATCGACGAAGCTTACGTGGTTGCAGACCAGCAGGCATGGACCTTCATCGGGAATCTGCTCCGAGCCCTCCACCTTCACGCGGTAAACGGTATGGATCAGCAGCCACATCACGAACCGGATCAGGAATTCCGGCACCAGCGTGTAGATGTAGATCGCCACCACGGCGTTGAGGATGCCGGTAACCAGAAATAACTGCGGGATCGTGAACCCGGCACGCATGAGCACCATCGCCAGCACGGCAGAAGCGATCATGAACAGCGCGTTGAGGATGTTGTTGGCGGCAATGATGCGCGCACGATGCGTCGGTTCGCAGCGGCTCTGGATCAGCGCGTACAAGGGCACGCTGTAGAAGCCGCCGAACATCGCCAGCAGGAACAGATCGGCCAGCACGCGCCAATGGCGATGGTTCTGCAGGAACCCGGAAATGCCCGTCAGCACGTCGTGCGCGACCAATGCCTCGGCATGCGAAGCAAAGTACAGGTCCACCGCGAAGACCGTCATGCCGATCGAGCCAAACGGCACCAGGCCGATCTCCACCGTGCGGCCCGAGAGCTTTTCGCACAGCACCGAGCCCAAGCCGATGCCGACCGAAAACACGGCCAGCAGCAGCGTCACGACATTCTGGTCGCCGCCGAGCACGTTGCGCGCGAAGGCAAAAAACGACGTCAGGAACGTCGCGCCCACGAACCAGAGCCACGAGATACCCAGCAGGCTGAGAAACACCGCGCGCTGGTTGCTCGCCAGCTTCAGGTTGCGCCAGGTCTCGGAGATCGGGTTCCAATTGATGCGCAGGTCCGGCTGCGACGCCGGCGAGACGGGCACACCGCGCGCGGTCAGCCACCCGGCCACGGCAATGACAATGCACGCAATACCAGTAAAAAGCGGGCCGATCAGCTCGCCGTTGCGGGTGTAATTGGCCAGTTCGCCGCCGCCAATGGTGCCGATCAGGATGGCGACAAAGGTGCCCATTTCCACCAGCCCGTTGCCGCCCACCAATTCAGCTGATTGCAGATGCTGGGGCAGATATGCGTACTTCACGGGCCCAAACAGCGTCGAGTGCACGCCCATCAAGAACGTGCAGAGGTACAGCAGTTCAACGTGGCGCAGCGCGAAACCTGCACAGCCGATCACCATGATGGCGATTTCCAATGTCTTCACCAGACGGATCAGGCGCGCCTTGTCCATGCGGTCGGCAATCTGCCCGCTGGTGGCAGACAGCAGCACAAACGGCGCGATGAAGATCGCTGAAATCAGGAACGCTGCGGACGCCGGGTCCGCATTGCCGAACAGCGCAGCGTGGTACGTGACCAACGAGGAAAACGCCACCTTGAAAACGTTGTCGTTCATTGCGCCCAGGAACTGGGTCCAGAAGAACGGTGCAAAACGACGCTGCTTCAGCAGGGAAAACTGGCTCGATTGGCTCATCGGCAGGAGGCTATTGGTTCAACAAAAAACCCGCTCGCAACGGCGGGCGGGTTTCAGGAATGCGGTGAAGAGATCGCGTAGATCAGTCTTCGTTGGCCTTTTCTTCCGGCCAGTCACGAATGTACGCCTTGAGCATCTTGTTTTCGAAACTTTGGTCTTCGAGCACCGCTTTGGCGACGTCGTAGAACGAGATCACGCCCATCAACGTGCGGCTGTCGAGCACCGGCAGGTAGCGCACATGGTGCTCCAGCATGATACGGCGTACTTCGTTGACTTCGGTTTCAGGCGTGCACGTGACAGGATGATCGTCCATCACCTTACGGATGGTGGTGCCGTCGCCCACGGAACCGTGGTTTTTGGCGACCACCTTGATGATTTCCCGGAAGGTCAGCATGCCGACCAGTTCGCCGTACTCCATGACCACGAGCGAGCCGATGTCTTTTTCCGCCATCGTCTGCACGGCCACCTGGAGCTTGGTTTCAGGTGCCACGGTGTAGAGCGTGTTGCCCTTCACGTGGAGGATATCGCTGACTTTCATATTGCGTCTCCCAGAGTTCGGGGTGCCGGTCTGCCGGGGAGCGACCGCGCGCGGGTTGTGGTTATGTTTATGTTTCGATCCTAGCCCAAACCCGATCGCTTCGACAAGCATGCAGCGCAGAAAAAACCTGTCAAAAACGACGCCCGCTCGGCGTTTGCCCGGAATGCGCTGCAACAGGGAGCAGTGCTAGCATGCCCCGTCCAAACCTGTTCCCGCGCCCTCTCCGGGTGCTTGAATCCATGTCCAAAGCCCGCTTCGACACGCTGGCCCTGCATGCCGGCGCCGCGCCCGACCCGGCTACCGGCGCGCGCGCCACGCCGATTCACCTGAGCACGTCCTTTGTGTTCCGCGACAGCGAACATGCGGCGTCATTGTTCAATATGGAACGCGCGGGCCACGTGTATTCGCGCATCTCCAACCCTACCGTCGCCGTATTCGAGGAGCGCATGGCCGCGCTGGAAAACGGCGTAGGCGCCATCGCCACGGCTTCGGGCCAGGCGGCGCTGCATCTGGCCATCGTCACGCTGATGGGCGCCGGCTCGCATATCGTCGCGTCTTCGGCGCTGTATGGCGGCTCGCACAACTTGCTGCACTACACGCTGCGCCGCTTCGGTATCGAGACAACCTTCGTCAAGCCCGGCGACATCGACGGCTGGTGCTCTGCCATCCGCCCGAACACCCGGCTGCTGTTTGGCGAGACGCTCGGTAACCCCGGGCTGGATGTGCTCGACATCCCGACCATTGCATCGATTGCGCATGATGCGGGCGTGCCCCTGCTGGTCGACTCGACCTTCACCACGCCTTGGCTGCTGCAGCCGTTCGCGCATGGCGCAGATCTCGTCTATCACTCGGCCACCAAGTTCCTGGGCGGGCATGGCACGACCATCGGCGGCGTGCTTGTCGACGGGGGCACATTCGACTACGTCGCCGCCGGTAAGCACCCCGAACTGACCGAGCCGTACGCTGGCTTCCACGACATGGTGTTTGCAGAGGAAAGCACCGTCGCACCGTTCCTGCTGCGCGCGCGCCGCGAAGGCCTGCGCGACTTCGGTGCGTGCATGAACCCGATGGCCGCGTGGCAACTGCTGCAAGGCATCGAGACCCTGCCGCTACGCATGGCCCGACATGTGGACAACGCCCGCCGCATCGTCGCCTTCCTGGCAAGTCATCCGATGGTGGCATCGGTCGCCTACCCGGAGCTTGAATCGCACCCCGATCACGCGCTAGCCAAGCGCCTGCTGCCGCGGGGCTGCGGTGCAGTGTTCAGTTTTGATCTGCGCGGCGACCGGCGTGCCGGCCAGCAGTTCATCGAATCGCTCGGCCTGTTCTCGCACCTTGCCAACGTGGGCGATGCGCGCTCGCTGGTCATCCACCCCGCATCGACGACGCACTTCCGTATGGACGCCGACGCGCTGGCCGCGGCCGGCATCAGCGAAGGCACGATCCGCCTGTCCATCGGGCTGGAAGACGCAGACGACCTGATCGACGATCTCAAGCGCGGCCTGAAAGCCGCAGAGCGCGCGATGTCCGCCGCGCCCGGCAAAGCGGACGCCAACGCAACGGGAGCCCGCTGATGGAATGGACCGTACAGGGCGAGCGCGCCTACGCCTACACCGGCGGCAAGCCGTTCAACGCAGAACTGCCGTGCGTCGTATTTATGCATGGCGCGCAGAACGATCATTCCGTCTGGGGCCTGCAGACGCGCTGGTTTGCGCACCACGGTTTCAGTGTTCTGGCGGTGGACCTGCCGGGGCACGGCCGCAGCGGCGGCGCACCGCTTGAGACCGTGGAAGCCATGGCTGACTGGGTGATGGCGCTGGTGCACGCGGCCGGCGTCACGCAGCCGGTGATCGTGGTCGGCCACAGCATGGGTTCGCTGATCGCGCTCGAGTGTGCGTCACGGTACGCAGATCGTGTACGCCGCATCGCACTGGTGGCAACGGCTTGGCCGATGAAGGTGTCGGATGCGTTGCTGGATGCCGCGCTCAACAACACGGCGAGTGCCATTGAAATGGTGAATACGTGGTCGCATTCGAGCCTCGCCAACAAGCCCTCGTCGCCCGGGCCGGGCTTCTGGATGCATGGCGGCAGTCAGCGGCTGATGGAACGGGTGGCGCGCGGTACCGAGGCGCCCGTGTTTCACACAGATTTCGCGGCCTGCAACGCCTATGCGCGCGGCGCCGAAGCGATGGCGTCCGTGAAGTGCCCATCACTCGTGATCGTGGGCGAAAAAGACCAGATGACGCCAGCGAAAGCTGGACGTCACGTGGCAGCCGGATTGGCCGGCAGCCGTGTCGTGGGGCTGCCGGGCGGGCACGCGATCATGGGAGAATGCCCCGACGGCACACTCGACGCGCTGATCGCCTTTGCGCGTGAACGAGACGCAGTCGCCGCATAGGACGCCTCCTGGAGACGCATCATGGCCACCACCGACAGCCATAGCTTCGGCAGCTTCGCCGAGTTCTATCCGTACTACCTGAGCGAGCACCAGGACCGCACCTGCCGGCGCCTTCACTTTGCCGGCTCGACGGTGGCGCTGGTATGCCTGATCCTGCTGGTTTTGACTGGCAACCTGTGGTGGCTGCTGGGGGCGGCCGTGAGCGGTTACGCGTTCGCGTGGGTCGGACACTTCGGGTTCGAGAAGAACCGGCCCGCTACGTTTCGGCATCCGTTCTATAGCCTGATGGGTGACTGGGTGATGTACCGCGACATCTGGACGGGCAAGATCCCGTTCTGAGACGTCAGACGCTGGCGTTGGCAGCTGCGGGCATCGCAGAAGCCGGTGCCGGTGCCGCAGCGGCCTGCGTGGCCGCCACCACGCCGCGTTCACCCGTCGCGAAAATGCTCTCCAACGTGGCGTCGAGCGCCGGATTCTGCAATTGGCTGACCAGCGCGTGCGTGTCTCCCAAATGGCGAGCCAGCGCGGTGCGCGGCAAACGTGGCAGATTCAGCACGAGCTTTTCATAGAGCGGACGCAAGGTGGTCGTGTGCGCATCGCATAGCAGCGCCCAGTGGGCCTCCCCGCGATCCTGCTGCAGTTTGCCGATGAGGTGCAGCGCTTTAAGCTTCGTCAGCAGGTCGACCAGGTAATCGGCTTCCAACTGCAGACGCCGGCCAATATCGCGCTCGGCAACCGTACGCGGCGCCTGTTCTCGCGCGCGATACAGCAGCAACAGAACACCCAGCGCATCAAAGAACTCGCTGCCCGGAAATGTGCGCCGCTGCCAGTAGCCCTGCCGGATGATCGGCAGCGTCGAGGCGATGGTCGCACCGAGCAGCGTCACCAGCCAGCTCACATAGATCCACGTCAGGAAGATCGGCAGCGTGGCAAACGCGCCGTAGACGGCCGTGTAGGTGGGGATATGCGCGACGTAAGCGCCAAAGACGCGTTTGGCGATTTCAAATGCCCCGGCGGCAATCAGGCCGGCAATGAACGCATCGCGCCGTTGCACGTTGGTATTCGGCACGAATACGTAGAGCATCGCAAATGCAATCGCCGACAGCAGGATCGGGACTAGGCTGACGATCACGCCCAGACCAAACGGCAGCTTGTGCACATAGCCCGCCGAAATCGACACGAGATACGAACTGACCGACAGGCTTGCGCCAATCAGCACGGGCGCGAATGTCATCAGTGCCCAGAACACCAGAACGCGCTGCGCCAGCGGCCGACGATGACGCACGCGCCAGATGGCGTTCAATGCGTTCTCGACGGTGAGCAATGTCATTACCGACGTCACGACCAGGCCGATCAGGCCCGCTGCCGTAAGCCCCTTGGCGTTGCTGGAAAACTGGTTGAGATACGTCAGGATCGGCCGACTGATGCTGCCGGGCACGAGGTTGCTGAACATGTAGCCTTCGATGTCCGCCCGGAAGCTCTTGAACATCGGGAAGGCCGTGAACAGCGCAAACGCCACCGTCAGAATCGGAACCAGCGACAGCACCGTCGTGAAGGTCAGACTACCAGCCACTTGCGGCAGGTGGTCTTCACCAGCGCGGCGCAAGGCATAACGCGCCAGCGCACGCAGCTTGGCGGCATTCCATTTGCGAAGCGCACGGGTGTGAAAAAGCATGAAAAATGAGGCGGGAGGCGGGGTTGGGGGGCGCAACTATAATACCGCGACGCTCTCAACGCTTTGTTATGAAAGATATCCTGGTCCTGTACTACAGCCGTCACGGCAGCACGCGCGCATTGGCCGAAGCCATCGCGCAAGGCATTGAAAGCATCGACGGCGCTCAGGCGCGTGTGCGCACGGTGCCTGCCGTCTCCACCGTGTGCGAAGCTACGCAGCCCGACGTGCCCGACAGCGGCCCACCGTATGTGGAAATCAGCGACCTGGAGGAATGCGTGGGCCTGGCTTTGGGCTCCCCCACGCGCTTTGGCAACATGGCTGCGCCACTCAAGTACTTCCTGGATGGCACCACGCCGCAATGGCTGGCGGGCGCCCTTGCCGGCAAGCCGGCCTGCGTGTTCACCTCCACGGGCAGCATGCATGGCGGGCAGGAAACGACCCTGCTTTCGATGATGCTGCCGCTGCTGCACCACGGCATGGTCGTCCTGGGCCTGCCGTATCAGCACAGCGAACTGCTCTCCACCGAGGCGGGTGGCACGCCATACGGGCCGTCGCACGTGGCGCACCGCGGCGATACCGCACCGCTGACCGCCCACGAACGCACGCTCGCCACCGCCATGGGCCGGCGGCTGGCACAGACTGCGCTGAAGCTCGCCGCATGAACCCCACCGACAACGCCGTCACCGAATCCCGAACACTGGCTCTGCTGAGTGCAGGCAGCCTCATCGCATTGATCGTCCTGTGTGCCGCGTGGGAGCTGTGGCTCGCGCCCGTGCGCCCGGGCGGCTCGTGGCTGGCGCTCAAGGCGCTGCTGCTGGCATGGCCGCTACCTGGCGTGCTGCGCAAGAACCGCTACACGATGCAATGGGCGTCGATGTTCATCCTGCTGTTCTTTACCGAAGGCATCGTGCGGGCAACATCGGACGTTGGGCTTTCGCGCTCGCTGGCCTGGGGCGAGGTAGCCCTCAGCGTGGTGTTCTTCACGGCAACCATCTTCTATCTGCGCCCGTTCAAGCGTGCAGCCAAAGCCCGCCCCAGCCAAAGCACCTGACCCGCCATGACTCACGATGCCTTCCTGCAAGCCTGCGTTGATGCGATCGGTGCCAGGCATGTCCTCACTGCACCTGAAGACCAGACGCCTTATCTTACGGACTGGCGCAAGCGCTTTTCGGGCCGCGCACGCGCAGTGTTGCGCCCGGGGAGCGCAGACGAGGTGGCGGCGCTCGTGCGCCTATGCGGCGAACACGGCGTGCCCATCGTCCCGCAAGGCGGCAACACCGGCCTGTGCGGCGGCGCCACGCCCGACATGAAAGGCGACGCGGTGGTGATCTCGTTGCAGCGCATGCAGCGCGTGCGCGCCGTCGACCCGATCAACAACACCATCACCGTGGATGCCGGCTGCATCCTGGCCAACGTGCAGCAGGCCGCCGCGGATGCCGACCGCCTCTTCCCGCTGAGTCTGGCTGCAGAAGGCAGTTGCACAATCGGCGGCAATCTTGCGACCAATGCTGGCGGCACCGCGGTCCTTCGCTACGGCAACGCACGCGAATTGTGCCTCGGCATCGAAGCGGTGCTGCCCAACGGCGAACTGTGGAACGGCCTGCGCGGCCTTCGCAAGGACAACACCGGCTACGACCTGCGTGACCTGCTGATCGGCGCGGAAGGCACGCTCGGCATCATCACCGGGGCGATGCTGAAACTGTTTCCGCCGCCTCGCGCCAAGGTGACGGCACTGGCGGCGCTGCAATCGCCGCGGCAGGCGTTGGTATTTCTATCGCTGGCGCAGGGCCACGCAGGCACGTTGCTGACGGGCTTCGAGCTGATGTCGGCGTTTTGCCTGGAACTGGTGCGCAAGCATTACCCGCAGTTGCGCGTGCCGTTCACGCAGGCGTATCCGCAATTCGTGCTGTTGGAATTGTCCGACCTGGAGAGCGAAGAGCACGCGCGCACGCTGTTCGAATCGCTGATGGAAGACGCGCTCGCTCGCGGCGTGATCGACAATGCGGCGGTGGCGGAATCAGTGGCCCAGTCGCGCGACTTCTGGAACCTGCGCGAGCACATTCCGCTGGCGCAGGCCGATGAAGGCAAGAACATCAAGCACGATATTGGCGTGCCCATTTCGCGCATTGCCGACTTCATTGACGTGACCGACCGCGCCCTGGCCGCGGCCTACCCCGACATCCGCATGGTGACGTTCGGCCATCTTGGCGATGGCAACCTGCACTACAACGTGTCGCCGCCGGAAGGCCATGCGCACGATGCTTTCCTGGCCAACCAGGACGGCATCAACCGCATCGTGCACGACAGCGTGCATGCGCACGGCGGCTCCATCTCAGCCGAACACGGCATCGGCCAGCTCAAGCGCGACGACAACGCGCGCTACAAGAGCCCCGTTGAAATGGCGGCCATGCGCGCGATCAAGCAGGCGCTGGACCCGCGCGGCCTGATGAATCCGGGGAAGGTGTTGTAGGGCGATCCGGCCTTGCTTCAGCCGAATAGCTTGAACGTGTAGTTCGCCACCGCGAAGAGGACCGTGGCGGCCAGCAGCCACAGCAGCATGCGCGGTACGCCGCTGGGCGGCAGACGATGCTCGTTGGCGTTGGAACGATCGCCGATACGCCCGCTCTGGGCGCTACGGATGTAAGTGGTGCGTGACGACCCTGCCGGGCGTCGTGCATGACGCGTGCTCATTGTTTCCTCCCTGCCCCATGGCTAGCGCCTCGCCCGGCCCCCTGCAGCCATGGCGAAACACAGCAGCCTCATGGATCGCTCCATGGCTGCCCAAACAAGACTCCCTGATTTCCCGTCTGGTCGGAACCGAAAAGGCTTCGTCACGCCCGTTTGGCGTGCGTAGGCACGATGTTCCGCGTCATTGCGCAGAATTTCGAATGGAACGCTATTGTTGTGTGGCACTACCCGACGCCACGAAATGTATCAAAAATCCCCCCAATTGGGGGGTACGCATTTTGGGTATGTGTCCTTTCGGATGATGCGCAGGAACGACGCTTGCGGAACAGGTCAGGGCAAACCCGGAATTCGACTCACATACGGAGGCAGCCCATGCCAGCTTCGCCTGATCTGACCAAGCGCGCCCACATCACGCCGCCGCAACCGGCCGAACAGCCACCGCACCCGCCGCCGGAAATGCCGCCCCCCGACGAACCGGCGCATGACCCAGTGCACGACCCCGAACCCCAAACGTCCCCAATCGAACTGCCCCCCGGCGAGCTACCGCCGGAAATCCCGCCCCAGCATTAGCGCGGCGCAACATCCCATCTGTTAGAATCGCGGCCTCCCAGGCAACCGGAGGCCGCGCGTTTTTGGTATGCCTGGGCAGCCTGCACCTCTGCATTTCTGCCCATAGCTCAGTTGGATAGAGCATCGGCCTTCTAAGCCGACGGTCGGGGGTTCGAATCCCTCTGGGCAGGCCAGCAAAAACAAAGGGTTGCGAACATTTTTCCAGCAACCCTTTTTCGCGTAGGCCATGCGTGTAGGCATCTTGTAGGCATTTTGCATGGATACAATGCCATGCCTATCCATCTGTGCGCAGACATACCAAACCTCGTTGCCCCCCCGGCGCCGTGACATTAAACGACGCACCTGAGAACACGAGGAAGACACCCATTCACGACCGAGGCCGTTTCCCCTCCCTCAGATTGGAGCTCGTATCCAAAGCCCGGTCCTCGTGCACTTCTCGGGACATGAAAGACTCAGACAAGTAAAGCCTCATGCTCAAGGCCCGCGACGTAATGCTGCATGAGGCCGACGACGCGTCGCACGTACCTTCAGGCTCGGGCTTTTTGTAGAAGGCGGTGACCCGGGCAGCCAGTGCGTGCGTTTTCTCCTTCACGACGTCGAGGTAGTGGGTGTTGTGCCCAAAGCTCAGATAGAAACCAGCCACCAGCCACAAGAAGATCATCAACACCAGCGCGTGGGCCAGCAGACGCAGCAGGCGAAAGCGGAACTCCCAACGCAGGTTCGGGCGCACCAGGTGTGCCTCGGGGAAGACGCCTCGCTTGAAGAGGTCCTGCAAGAAGTAGCTGTCGGAGGTTGCCGTGGCGTTGGCATCTTGTTCCTCGTCGAGCGCCTTGGCGTCCAGCACCTGCAACGTCACTGTGTCGTCGGCGGCATTGACCGATGCACCGGTCTGCGCCGCACTGGTGAAATGCACGCCTCGCAGCATCGCGTTGTGTTGCGTGTTGTCGTAGCGGGAGTTTTCAAAGATCTGGTCAACCAGATCGGCCAGCGGGTTGGTCAGGGCATCGAACTCTTCGGCCAGGCCCAGCAGTGCTTTCTTGCGGCCAGCGTCGAACTCTTCGTTGAAGCGATCGGTCTCGCCGGCGATGAGACGTGCTTCCAACGCGGCCATCTCGGTGCGGCATAGTGCGCCGATGGCGTGGGCGGTCTCGCCACGCTTGGGGCGATGCGCCGCCGGTAGGCCAAAGCCCCACGACTGCGCCCGCCCCTCGCTTCCCAGGTATTGGAAGTACTGGGCAAAGCCAGGCAACAGGTCGAGCTTGGTTACCACGACATAGATCGGGAACTGGATGCCCAGCTCTTGGCGCAACTCGATCAGACGGTGGCGGATCTTGAGCGCTTCGTCGGCACGTTCCTGTGCGGTCTGGCGGACCAGATCCGCCACGCTGACGGTGACCACCGCGCCGTTGATGGGCGCGCGGCCTCGATACTTGCGCAGCAGATCGAGGAAGCGGCCCCACTCGGCTTTGACAGCCGCGGGCTTGCGGTCTTGGCTGGTGTAGTTGCCGACTGGGTCGATCAGCACGGCTTCATTGCTGAAACGCCAGACGGGTGCCTTGCGGTCTTCCTCCGCGCGACCGGGCGAACCGGCGCCGCTTGCCAGCGGGAAGCGCAGGCCGGCATTGCTCAGTACGCTGGTCTTGCCGGTGCCGGCAATACCCAGGGTCAGGAACCACGGCAGTTCGTACAGATAGCGTCGCCCCTCGAACAGCCGACCCAGGCCGCTGCGGGTGCGCAGTGCCTTCAACTGGCGAATGGCGGCATCCACGCTACTGGTGACGGCTTTGACATCAGACTCGGGGGCCACCTCTTCTTCGTCGTCGGTCTTGGCATCCAGCCATTTCCGGACCACGCCACCTGAACGAATACTGCGCCAGAGCAACGCAAACAGGTAGACAACCGACACGAGAACGATGACGGCAATGAGCAGGAGACGGGGTGTTGTATCTTGCAGCGGACGGTGTGCGTTCAAGGCCAGCAACGGGCCAGCGTGCCAGATCAGCAGGCACAGGGCCGTCGCTGCCAGAAAGAACACGGGCCACCCGCAGACCACAAAGACATAGAGCGCCAGCAGCAAGGCAATCACCGCCACGCGTACGCCGACACCCGCCAGGGGCACGATGCCATCAAAGCTCAGCAGCGGGCCAATCCACCAGACGGCCGCCGCGACCAGCAGGATCGCCAGCAGGAGCAGCATCTGCCAGCTAAAGAGCGCGTTGCGCAGTCGTTTCAAGAATTCCATACCTAGATCCAATTACTGCGTGACGTCGATCTGCACGCGGCGGTTCGCTGCCCGGCCATTCCAAGTCGAGTTATCGGCCACGGGTTCGGTGTCGCCCTTGCCCACGGCTTCGAGCCGGCCCTGTGCCACGCCACGCGAGGCGAGGTATTCAGAGACGTGCACGGCACGCTCTTCCGAGAGCACCTGGTTGGAAGGGAACTTAGCCGTCTTGATGGGCTGGTTGTCACTGTGGCCGGTGACGGTTACCTTGCCGGGTACCTTGGTGATTTCCGAGGCGATCTTGTCCAGCAGGGGCTGGACCTTGGCGTTCACGTCCGCGCGACCGCCGGCAAACATGTCGTCGCCACGGAAGGTGACGGCGCTGTGGGTGGCATCTTCCTCCACCTTGACCTGGCCACGAGCGATTTCGTCCTTGAGCAGTTCGGCCAGACGCAGGACCACCTTTGGCGGTGGCGGCGGCGTGATCTGCCCGATGGCCTGGATCTGTTGTTCCAGATCGTGCGTGCGCAGCGAGAGCTGGTACTTGTACCAGCCAAACAAGCCGAAGGCGGCCATGCCCAGCACGGTGGCGCTGAACCAGATCGGGACGGTGCGAATCATGGAGAAGCGCCCTGCCGGTGTCACGGGCAGATTCGGGGACAGTTCCCTGGGCACGGCGCCGCGATGCTTGCGGATCAGGGTATGCAGGCTCTGCCGAATCGCCAGGTGTTGCCGCTCGCCCTCAGCGGGGCCACGATAGCGGCCCTGGAAATCGAGCGAGAGCAGGTAGTAGATCAGCTCGATGACGTCGATGTGCTCTTCAGGGCTGTTGACCAGCCGGCCGAGCACTTGGAAGACCTTGGTGCCGCCGTCAGTGCCGCCATGGTGTTTGACGAGCAGGCTGTCCTTCGCCCAGGAACCATTGCTGCCCCATGGTGTGCCTAAAGCCGCTTCATCCAAGGCGGTGCACAGGCTGTAGTGTGCGGCAAGGGTATGCTCGGACCGAATGCCCACCCGTTCGCAGACGGTCTGGAAGTCGTGCAGCTCTTGTTCAAGCACGTCTTTCAGAAGCGCGGCCTGATCGACGCGCAGTGTGCTCGGCATATCCGCCAGGGCGCGCAGCAAGGGCCGCGCGGCGGACAGTACCGGGTTGACTGCCTGCTTGGCTTTCTCGACACGTTGCTCGATCGGCTTGCGCTTGATCTGTCGTGGTTCGTTGGCAGCTCGGGTGGAGGCAGAGCGTACCGGCTCGGGGCTAGGCTGCGCTGCTGGCTCTTGCATCAGATTGCTAGTCGCTGCGCCTGCTGATGATGGTCCCATTAACGCACCCCCCACAGTTCAAGCCGCAGCTCGGGGAAGTTCCCTGCCACATGCAAGGCCAAGCCGCCGTAGCGCTGGACTTGCGCCCACAGAGGATGGTCTTGCGGCAGTTCGAAATAGACCTGGCCCGCATTGAACGGAATCTGGCGCGGCGGTACGGGCATCGCCTGCAGCGGGATGCCGGGCAGGTGCGAACGGATGAGTTCGGCCAGCCGCTCGGCCGGGCCGACCTTGGCTTGCGCGGGGAACTGCTGCTGCAGCACGTCACTGGGCAGTTGTGCGCCCACGGCCAGCACGAAGGTGTTGAACCGCTCGAACTCGGCCGGGTCCAGCACCGCCAGACGGATGCCGTGTTGCTGGTCGCGCAATTCGATGCGCTGGGCGCCGCGCTCCAGTACCACGTTGAGCAGGAAGCGCAGGTCATCCACCACCGGCTTGATGCAGGTGTGGGGCTCGTCGTGCCGGTACCGGCCTGAAGGACATGCTCAAGGAGCAGGCCGCTATGGGCCTGCCCGCGCCCAGCTACCTGGCCTACGACGCCGCCCATGCCAAGGAGCGCATGCAGGACTACTGGGTCAAGCTGCACAAGAAGCCCGACACCGGCAAGACCGTGCGCGGCCTGCGTGTTGATGAGGGCATGATCGTCGGCGAAACCACCTTCTCGCTGGATGCGGCCTGGCGGCTGGTCTTCGATAAGGTGGCCCGTGCCGCCGAAGCCAAAAGCATGGAAGACAATCCCACCGGCAAGCTCCCCCAAGTGGTGCTCAAGGCTGGTGATGAAACCGTGGGCTTCTACGATCTGCAAGAAGCGCTGGCGTTCCTGGCCGAGCACCCCAACAAGCTGGTGTGGGTGTGGAACCTGGATGCCCCCAACTACCCCATGGGCCAGCAGACCAACGAAAACACCGCCATCCTGATCCTGGGCCACCCCAGCGCCAACTGGGGTTACACGCCCTTGGCCTCCATCTACACACCGCAGCACCATGAAGGTGGCATCGACGCCCGTGCACCCAACCCCGGCGGCGCCTGGAGCCCGATGATGCAGGCGCTCCAGGCGCAAGCCCCAGACAACCATCCAGTCGAGCGTCTGTACCACGACGTACACAAGCACAGCGCCAACATCAACACCCTCATGCGGCCCGTGCACGCTGCCGTGCACCAGCAATGGCCGGACCTGGATCAAGTTGGCAACTTCTATAGCGTGTCCCAAGTGATGGAAGGCCCGGCGCGCGCGGCCAGCTTTGCGGTCAACGCCGCGTTTGCCGCGGCCTATGCCAACCAGAGCGGCAAGAGCGCCGTCGTCACCAGCGTGGTCGATGCCAAAGATAGCTGGGCCGTGCTGATTGGCCCGCCGCCGGGCTGGCAGCCCTCGCCACCGGTCAGGCGGTGGGATCGCGCACGGGGCGAGGGGCGGGCCTATTGGCCGTGGTTTGGGGAGCCTGTTGAGAAAAAATAACTCATATGTCTGAACATCGCCCTCCCATCCGCCCCAACGCACAACTGCTGCCGACACTCTTTGACCGGTTGCGCGACGCTGCACCACAGCGGCAAACGGAAGCCGCCAACGAATACACGGTCACGCGCA
Organism: Ralstonia pickettii; assembly: GCF_016466415.2. Classification (NCBI taxonomy): domain Bacteria; kingdom Pseudomonadati; phylum Pseudomonadota; class Betaproteobacteria; order Burkholderiales; family Burkholderiaceae; genus Ralstonia; species Ralstonia pickettii. The sequence continues at coordinate 1,760,843 of NZ_CP066771.1, forward strand.
CGCAGATGCGCGAGATCCTCCAGCGCGATCTGACGTACCTGCTCAACACCACGAATCGCGAAGACGAGATCGATCGGACACGCTACCCAGAGGCGGCAAGTTCCACCATCAACTATGGGGTACCGCCGGTGGCCGGCAGCTATCTGTCGGAACACAAGTGGACCGACATCGTCAAGATCGTGCGCCGCGCGATTCTGGATTTCGAGCCACGGCTGATTCCTGGCTCGCTGGAAGTCAAGCCGTTGCTCAAGGAAGACGCGCCAACTCGCTACAACGTGCTGCTGTTCGAGATCAGCGGGCTGATCCACATGGACCCGTACCCGATGGCCTTTACCGCGCAGAGCTCGCTCGATCTGGAAACTGGCCACATGAACGTTCGCTCACTTCACGCCCACTGAGACCATGGACCCGCAACTGCTGGATTACTACAACCGGGAACTGGTCTACATGCGAGAGCTGGCCGGTGAATTCGCCCGGCAGCACCCGAAGGTGGCCAAGCGCCTTGGCATGCACGGCATCGAGGTGGCGGACCCATATGTGGAACGCCTGATCGAGGCGTTCTGCCTGTTGTCGGCACGCACCCAGATCAAGCTGGATGCGGAGTTCCCGCGCTTCACGCAACGGTTGCTGGAGGTGGTCTACCCGAACTACGTAGCGCCGACGCCGGCCATTGCGGTGGCGCAGTTCCACCCTAGCCGCACCGAAGGCGATCTGGTGCGCGGGGTTCCGATACCGCGGGACACGGCTTTGCTCGCAAAGGCACCACCTGGCGAATCCACCGAGTGTGAATTCCGCACCACCCAACCGCTGACATTGTGGCCAATCGAGATTGCGGAAGCGCGACTCACCGGCATTCCACCGGACATTCAGGGCTTGGAGCGCTACGTGCCGGCTCAGGTGAGCGTCCAAGGCGCACTGCGCCTGCGGTTACGGCTCACACACGATGTCAAGTTCAGCCAGTTGGCCGGTCTGGATCGCCTGCCCATCTACCTGAGTGGCAATGATCAGATTGCCTCGCACTTGTTCGAGCTGCTACACAGCGCAGGCTGCGCGACACTCATTGGCAAGCCTGGCGCTATGGGTGAACGTCCATCCGCCGTCATGGACAACGCCGTCAGCCATGTCGGCATGGCGCCAGATGAGAGCGCGCTTCCATTGGCCTGGAACAAGTTCCACGGACACAACCTCGTGCATGAGTACTTTGCGTGCCCGCAGCGCTTTTACTTCTTTGGGCTCAATGGGCTTGCGCGCGGGCTCTCCAAGAATGATGGCCGCGAAGCGGAGATTGTGGTGCTGCTCTCCAAAGCGCCGAGTGTTCTGGCCAGCCAGGTCGATGCCAGCCAGTTCGCGCTGTTCTGCACACCGGTCATCAACCTCTTCCCGATGCGAACCGATCGGATGGAGGTGAGCCCGGGCCGTACGGAATTTCACCTGGTGGCCGACCGGAGGCGCCCGCTTGATTTCGAGGTGTTCTCGGTACAGAAGCTCTCGGGCCAAGTGAACGAGCACAGTACGCCGATCGACTTCCGGCCGCTGTTTGCCACGCTCAACAGCGATGAGGGCAACCATGGCCGGTACTTCTCTGCGCGACGGGAGCCGCGGCTGTTCTCGGATCAGGCACGCAAGTACGGCACCCGCACGGCCTATACGGGCACGGAGGTGTTTCTCTCGCTGGTGGACCAGAACGAAGCGCCCTACCCGAACGACCTGCGTTATCTGTCGGTCGAGGCAATGGTGACCAATCGGGATTTGCCGAATCTGGTGCCGCGCAATGGATTCAGTGATCTGAGCTCACCCGCTTCGATTCCGGTGGAAGGGGTTGGGTTGATCCGTCCGCCATCGGCACCACATGCACCGTTTGCTGAAGGGGAGATGGCCTGGCGGCTGATACGCCAGTTGGGCTTCAACTACCTGTCGCTGATGGATCTCGACCATCGACAGGGTGGCCAGGGGCTGCGCGACATGCTTCGGCTGTTTGTGTCGGCCAGCGATACCGCCCAGCAGCGGCAGATCGAGAGCCTGATCGGTTCCAAGCTCAAGCCCGTCACACGGCGCATGCCGGGGGCGGGTCCGATTCTGTACGGCCGTGGCGTGCAGTGTCACTTGACGGTGGATGAGGCCGGCTTCTCTGGCGTCAGTCCGTACCTGTTTGGCGTGGTGCTGGAACACTTCTTGGCTCGCCATGTGTCGGTCAACGCTTTCACGGAAACCGAGCTGCACGCGATGGAACGCGGTCTGATTCACCGATGGTCGCCCCGTATGGGTGGCCGCAATGTCATTTAGCTATGTTCCACGGTCGAGATGATCTTGGGCCTCCGCCCGCGCCCACGCGGCACACCCACCGTCACTATGCTGATCTGCAGCCCTGGAAGCTGAGCTTTCTTGGGCTGTTGCGGGGGTTGTCTGCGCGCCATGCCACGCTGCCCCGGGTTGGCCGCGCACCCCGCCCGCAGGCGGAGCCCTTCCGCATCGGGCAAGTGGCTTCACTCACCTTTGCGCCACGCGAGATTGCGAAGCTGGAGCAGCGCGCCGATCGTCTGCGTATCCAATTGTTCGGCTTGGGCATGTTGGGCCCCAATGGCGCGCTACCGATCCACCTGACGGAAATCGTTCGGGAACGCACCGAAGCGCACCATGACAACACCACAGCCGCGTTTCTGGATATCTTCCACCATCGGTCGCTAACGCAGTTCTATCAGGCTTGGGCGGGTTCACAGGCTGCCGCTGGACTCGACCGGCGTGACGAGGAGGTCTTTTCGCGCTACATCGGCTGGCTGGCGGGGGCCGAGGCCGATGAAATTTCCGGCAGCGCGCTGCCGCCACATGCACGGCTGGCTGCTAGTGCCCATCACGTGCGCGAATCGCGTAGCCCAGACGGCATCGTGGCGGCCCTATCGCACTTCTTTGGGGTGCCGGTGCAGTTACAGGAGTTTGTGCTGCATTGGATCGCCGTGGATGCTGCCGAGTGCAGCCACCTGGCCCGCCCAGGCGCGGCCAGCGTGATGGGGCAAGGCGCCTTGCTCGGCGAGGCGGTGCCCGATCGCCAGCACAAGTTCCGGCTCATCATCGGGCCGCTCGATCTGCAGCAGTACCTGAACTTCACCCCGAAGGGGCGTGATCTGCCGGTGCTGGTGGAGTGGGTGCGCAGCTTTGTCAGCTTTGAGTTTGAGTGGGAAGTCGAGTTGCAGGTGCAACCGCATTCCGCGCCGCCGGCGGTGCTGGGCGCCGAGGAGCGGCTGGGCTGGTCGACCTGGCTTGGTCAACCGGACAGTAGCCGTGCCATTACAGGCATGGTTTTCCAACCTGAACACTATGTTGCTCAATAAGCTTATGAAGGCCGTCGCTCCACAATATGCCTCCTCGCCCGACATCCGTTTTGCGGATCTGGCGTTACCGGTCAGTGCGGATCAGCCATGTGGTCCTGATCTTGAATACGACACGGACTTTGTGGTGCTGCAAGCCCGTGCGACCCAGTGTGAGGCGGCCCAGTATGGCGACTTTGTTGCGCCGACCGAGGTGCTGAATTGGCCTGAACTGGAGCGCGATTGTCAGCGGCTGTTGTTGCGCACCAAGGACATCCGGCTACTGACGCTTTTTCTGCGATGCCGCACTCGGCTGGACCAAGCCGAGGGCCTGCGCGATGGCCTCGCGCTAATGCATACGGTGCTGACGGCCTTCCCCGAGCAAGTCCATCCTCGGCTTGAGATCGACGGGGACGTTGACCCTGGCGTTCGGGCCAATGCGCTCGCAACGCTGGTCGATCCGCAAGGGCTGTTAGCCGACGTGCGTGAAATTGCCCTGGGCAACAATGCCATGCGTCTTCAGATACGCGATATCGAGCGTGCGCTGGGCAAGTCACGCCCAGCCGATGCGCTTGCACCGGCATCAGTGCATCGGCAACTAGAAGCCCTACATAGCCAAGGAGCCCCTGAGATTGAGGCCATGCAGGAAGCCTGCGCGCTGGCGCAGTCCATTCAGCTGTGGTCCGAAACTTCACTGCCCAATCACGCGCCAGATCTAAAGCCGTTGATACGGCTGCTGCAATTGGCCGGGCGTCCTGAGCCGGCACAGCCTGTGGCCATTGAGTACGCGCCGGCAAGTGAAATACCCCCTGCTGCTGCACAGGCCCCTGCCCCCTCACGCGCCAACAATGCCCCGTTGCCGCCAGCAGACGCGCAACATGCCCCCTCCCAGAATGCCAACACTATGCCAACCAGCCGTCACGACGCTCTGACGCAAATCCGCTTCGCACGCACTTGGTTTGAAGCGCACGAGCCAAGCAGTCCGGTGGCGCTGTTGCTTCGGCAGGCAGAGTCGCTGGTGGGAAAACCGTTTGCGGAGGTATTTCAGGCGATTCCCGCGGATATGGTTGAAAGGTGGGCGCAGAACGAATAGTGGTGCCGTGCCCAGCACGTACAACACCGAACAGCAACTACCGTCTTCCCCGGCGTTCCTGCGCACGTTACGCCACCGGTGACACTTATTGCAAAGAAGCGCCTGAAGAGACGCTCAAACCTGCCGATATGCAGAGGTTGTGGTGAATGCTCAGCACCCGAGCCTGGCCGCTTCCGAAGGCTTACACAAGTCGCGGGCCTAGGGCCTGCCTATCAGGTTGGGCTCGGTTGCCGAATGCGCGCTTGTCTTGTTCCAATTCTTGTCACCTGTCCTATCTGATGCTCAGCCCGCACGCTCTGATAGGTATCGTGATGGTGTCCTGCTTGATGAGCGTCGCCATCCTTGGCTCACTGCTGCGGACCGCCGTGCCGGGGATAGGCAGCTGGTGCGTAGCCCATGCGCTGTTGGCCACGGCTTCGGCGTGTGTGCTGATCGCGGGGAGTCTGCAAGCACGGTTCGTCACCCTGGCGGCTGCGCTCATCACGCTGACGGCCGTCCTGCTGCTCATACAGGGGATGCGCCAGTTTTTTGGCGAGGCTTGGGCGGTGCCTCAAGAGACTGGGGCGTTCGCTGTCGCGTTCGCCGCGTTGGTGTACTTCACGCTTGTATCGCCCAACGTCAGCGCAAAGATTGGGATCGTGTCGGTGTTCTTTGCCTATGCCCGCATTGCAGTCGGGACATTGGCGCTGCGTCACGCGCCGCATGATGGCACCCGCTATCCCTATCGATTTGTTGCCGCGGCCGCATACCTGGGCGCGTTGTTCCATGTCACCCGGGCCATCGCCGTTGCGTTCGGTATGCCGCAAACGGCTTTTCTGGAACCGTCGGCGTGGAACGTACTGTTTCTTGGGCTGGCGATCGTCACGTTCCCGTGCATGTCGACCGGCATGGTGATGCTCGCGCACGATCAACTCGCCAGGAGGATGGACCAGCTCGCGAATATTGACGAACTCACGGGCGTACTGATGCGACGGGCATTCATGGCGAGGGCAAGCGTTCTGCTTCACGACGCGGTGGCGAGCGGCAAACCGCTGTCGATTGCCGTTCTGGCCATCGATCAGTTCAAAGCCGTCAACGACGGTTTCGGCCACGCGGTGGGCGATCGCATCCTCAAGCACGTCACGTCGGTGGTCTCCACGCGGCTGAAGCCGGGCGACCTGATCGGCCGCCTCGGTGGCGAGGAGTTTGCGATTGTGGTGGTCGATGCGGACAAGGCCGCCGCTGCGGCCGTGATGGATGAACTCCGGCTTGCGGTCGAGCATTCGCCAAGACAAGGCGTGCGCTGCACCTTCAGCGCGGGAGTCGAGTGCGTCATGCCCGGAGACACATTGGCAGCCACGCTCGCTCGCGCGGATGCAGCGCTCTATCTGGCGAAAGAGAAAGGGCGCAACCGGGTCATCATCGCCTCAAAGGCTCACGAAGGCGACGTCGAAACGCATGGCGCGACTGCCACGTCAAAACTGGCCTGCTGATGCTGGAATGGCCGCCACAAAGCCCCCATACAGTTCAGCCGCAAAAACTCCCTCAATCCCCCTGCCCAACGTCCCGCACCGGCAGCGCGGTCGAATACTTGATCTGCTCCATCGAGAACGATGAACTCACATCCGACAGCGGCACGGACTTGATGAGGTGTTTGTACACGCGGTCGTAGTCTTCGATGCCCGCCACCGCAACGCGCAGCAGATAATCCATCTCGCCGCTCATCCGGTAGACCTCCACCACCTCGGGCATATCGCGCACCACTTGCGTAAAACGCTGCGCCCACTTTTCGGTGTGCTGGTCGGTGCGTACGGCCACGAACACCGTGGTGCCGACCCCCAGCTTACGTGCGTCGCACAGCGCTACCTGGGCACGGATGACACCCGTGTCCTTGAGCCGCTGCACCCGCTTCCAGCACGGCGTTTGGGAGAGGTTCACGCGCTGCGCAAGTTCAGCGATGGGCAGCGTCGCATCGGTCTGCAGGAGCCTCAGTAGTTCGCGGTCAATGGCGTCCATTTCGGTGTAAAAATTATCTTCTATAGATTCTTAATTTTAGGGAATATTTTCTGCCACATCGAGCAACTCACAGGAAACTTTGAATTATTTTTCTGGGCTGTCCGCCGTATCATTTTCCCTGCCTCCACCGCAGCACAGAAACGAAATGAGCGACAGCAACACCCTCCACTACCTCGACTACGCAGCCACCACGCCGGCCGACCCACGTGTGATTGCAGCCATGACCGCCTGCCTCGGCATGGAAGGCGCGTTCGGGAACCCTGCGTCCAATTCCCATGCGACGGGCCGCGCGGCGCGGAACAAGGTCGAGCAAGCGCGCGAGCAAGTCGCCGCGCTCATTGGCGCCGATGCCGACGAGATCATCTGGACGTCGGGCGCAACCGAGTCCAACAACCTCGCGCTGAAGGGCTACGCAGAGGCCGCCACCGGCAAGCGCCACCTCGTCACCAGCCGCATCGAACACAAGGCCATTCTCGACACGATGGCGAACCTGGCGGCGCGCGGATGTTCGGTGACGTACCTGTCGCCAACACGCGACGGCGAAATTACGCCGGAGGCTGTCGCCGCTGCGATGACGCCCGACACCGGACTCGTCTCGCTCATGCTGGTGAACAACGAGCTGGGCACGCTGACCGACGTTGGGGCGATCGCACAGATCGTGCATGCCGCTGGCGCGCTGTTCCACGTCGACGCCGCACAGGCACTCGGCAAGACGCCGATCGATGTGCGTGCGCTCGGCATCGACATGCTGTCGATGTCCGCCCACAAGGTGTATGGCCCCAAGGGTATTGGGGCGCTGTATGTGCGCCGCGACATTGCCTCGCGCCTCGCGCCGCAAATTCACGGTGGCGGACACGAGCGCGGTCTGCGTTCGGGCACGTTGGCGACGCATCAGATTGTCGGCATGGGCGTCGCGTGCGAATTGGCGGCGGAAGAACTGGAACACGAGACCGCCCGCATTGCCGCGCTGAGCCAGCGGCTGAAGGCAGCGGTGCTTGCCCTCGGCGACGTGGTGCAGAACGCCGACGTGGCCCAACGCATTCCCCACACCCTCAGCCTGACGGTCAACGCCCCCGGCTTCATGCCGATGATGCTGGGCGACGACCTCGCCGTGTCGTCCACATCGGCGTGCAACTCCGCCGCAGGCACGCCGTCGCACGTGCTGAAGGCGATCGGCCTGGATGCCGATGCTGCAGGCCGCACTGTGCGGATCAGCCTGGGCCGCTTTGCGACCGAGCACGACGTCGATTTTGCCGCCGCATGTTTCCAGCGCGCGATCGAGCAATGCCGCGCCACGGCATCCAGCGGGTTGACGGCGACGCGACAGATCATGCCTGCGGAACTGAAGGCCATCCGCAATGCAGGTTTCCGCTCGGTCATCTGCAACCGCCCGGATGGCGAGAGCAGCGACCAGCCCGCCTTTGAAGACATTGCCGCTGCCGCCCGCGCACTGGGCCTGGAAGCACGCTATCTGCCGGTCGAGCCGAATCGCATTGGCGATGCAGAGGTTGCCGCCTTCGGCCAACTCGTCGACACATTGCCCAAGCCGATCCTCGCGTATTGCAGAAGCGGCAACCGGGCCAGCATGCTGTGGAACCGCCTGAAGGATCAACGCAAGGGCTGAGCAGCCCCCTCCCTCGGTCAAGCCACCGGCAGTTCCGTCGTCGACAGCACCTGCTTGAGCACCATGAACGTCCGGATCTGCCGTACGCCTGGCAGATACAGCAACTGCTCGGCGTGGAGCCGGTTGTAGATTTCGTTGTCTTTCGTGCGCACGAGCATGAAGTAATCGAACTCGCCGGTTACGACGTGGCATTCAAGGCAACCGGGCACCTTCTGCACCGCTTTCTCAAATGCCGTGAACGATTCCGGCGTCGAGCGATCCAGCACGACGCCAATCATCACCAACGACCCCAGATCCAGCGCACGCGGATCGAGCAGCGCAACAATCCCCTTGATCAGCCCCAGCTCCTTGAGCCGTTCCACGCGGCGCAGGCAGGCCGGCGGGCTGAGGTTTACCTTGGCCGCGAGGGCCACGTTGGAGATAGACGCATCGCGCTGGAGCGCCCTGAGAATCGCGCGATCAGTGCGATCCAAGGCGTGGCGCGCAGAAGCCGCCGACGCGTCAGGGCGCTCCTGCAATTTTGTTTCGCTCTTTTTCATTTTCAAGAAATAAAGAGATTATTAATCCGATCTACGATCAGCTAAATTCTGGATAGTAGACGCTCTTTGCAACCTCATTTCGCAGCGCTCTGCGTACCATAGGCTTCCGGTCATCCCGCCGCGTGCGGCACTGAAGGAGCCAGCTCATGAACCTGCAAAGATTCCCCCGCTATCCGCTGACGTTCGGGCCGACGCCCATCCAGCCGCTGAAACGGCTGAGCGCGCATCTAGGCGGCAAGGTAGAGCTGTTTGCCAAGCGCGAGGACTGCAACAGCGGCCTGGCCTTCGGCGGCAACAAGACGCGCAAGCTGGAATACCTGATCCCGGAAGCGCTGGAAGGCGGGTATGACACGCTGGTGTCCATTGGCGGGATTCAGTCGAACCAGACGCGCCAGGTGGCCGCCGTGGCGGCGCACCTCGGCCTCAAGTGCGTGCTGGTGCAGGAAAACTGGGTGAACTACTCCGACGCCGTATACGACCGCGTCGGCAATATCGAGATGTCGCGCATCATGGGCGCCGATGTGCGCCTCGATGCTGCGGGCTTCGACATCGGCATCCGGCCCAGTTGGGAACAGGCCATGGAAGACGTGCGCAAGCGCGGTGGCAAGCCGTTCCCGATTCCGGCCGGCTGCTCCGAACACCCGCTCGGCGGCTTAGGCTTTGTGGGCTTTGCTGAAGAAGTGCGCCAGCAGGAAGCGGAGCTGGGCTTCAAGTTCGACTACATCGTCGTGTGCTCGGTCACGGGCAGCACGCAGGCCGGGATGGTCGTCGGCTTTGCGGCGGATGGCCGGGCCGACAAGGTGATCGGCATCGACGCCTCGGCCAAGCCGGAACAGACGCGCGCGCAGATCCTCCGCATCGCGCAGCACACCGCCGAACTGGTCGATCTTGGCAGAAACATCACGGAAAAAGACGTGGTGCTCGACACGCGCTACGGCGGCCCGGAATACGGCCTGCCCAATGAAGGCACGCTGGAAGCCATTCGCCTGTGCGCACGCCAGGAAGCCATGCTGACCGACCCCGTGTACGAAGGGAAATCCATGCACGGCATGATCGACATGGTGCGCAACGGTGAATTTCCTGCGGGCTCGCGCGTGCTCTACGCACATTTAGGCGGTGTGCCGGCACTCAACGCGTACAGCTTCATCTTCCGCAACGGTTGAAATTTGGCTCAACTCAACGAGATGGAAGCTCGACGTTCGAGGCCTTTTGCTCGACTGCCGAACCTTTTTCCTCGGACGTCGCGCTTTGCGGCCGGCGCGTGCCGCACTGAAGATCGGCCGCCAGTGCCGTCGATGTGTGGGCACAGCGAAATGGGCCGGGGGGGGGGGCGGTCTTCTGAAATCGCGCTTGCGGCCGGGTAAGCCAAGCGCGTTGCGTCAGCGCCCTTTTTCGTTTCGAAATGTTACGGCGTGCATCGAGGTCGACTTGGCCTAGCGCAAGCAGCGAGGCCGTGCAGTACAGTCCATGCCATGAAAAACGCCCTCACCTGCCCGTCTCTCGTCCTGCTGGCCTTGCTCGGTGCATGCGCATCGCACCCGCAGCAGCAGCCCGTTGATTCCACCACCGCCGCGGCGGCGGCCACAGATGCCAGCGCCGACAACGGCTGGCAGACGCTGCGTGCCAACTACATGGCGTGCGTCCAGCGCCAGGCCGACAGCGGCGTGTCGGGCGCCACGCAGACGAAGGACGTGGTCGCCTCCGCGCTCGACGCCTGCGAAGGTGCCCTGCGCACCATGCACGACGGTTTCCGCGATCACCTCAGCGCGTCGATGTCGTCGTCCGGCGCGCGCAAGGCAGCCGACCGCGTCACCAAAGACACCCGCGAGAAAGCCCGCGTCTACCTGATGGGCTACGTCGACCACGCGCGCTACCTGGCAAAGTCGCGCTGAGCGCTTCGCGCGCTTAGAACGCTTAGAGCATCTCCAGCGCGCGCGGCCCCTTGGGCGGCGGGAAGATGCTATCCAGCGTCGCAAGCTGCTCAGCCGTGAGCGTGTGCGACAGCGCCCCGATGTTCTCGCGCAAGCGGTCGCGGTGGCCGGTCTTGGGAATCGCGATGATGTCGTCATTCGCCAGCAGCCACGCGAGCGCCACCTGCGCAGGCGTCATGCCGCACGCCTGCGCGAAGCGCACCAGCTTCGGATGCCGAACGAGCCGCGCCTGCTCGATGGGTGAATAGGCCATCACCGGCACGCGGCGCTCACGCAGCCAGGGCAGCACATCCCATTCGATGCCGCGCCGGCTAAGGTTGTAGAGCAGTTGGTTGACGGCGGTCTGATCGCCGCCGGGCGCGTCCCACCATTCCTCCATGTCTGACAGGTCGAGGTTGCTCACGCCGTACTGGCGGATCTTGCCCTCGCGCTGCAGGGCCTGCAGGCCTTCCAGCGTCTCTTCGAACGGCACATCGCCGCGCCAGTGCAGCAGGTACAGATCGAGCCGGTCGGTGCCGAGGCGGCGCAGGCTGCGCTCGCACGCCGCGGCGATACCGCGCCGGCTGGCGTTGTGCGGATAGACCTTGCTGACGAGGAAGACGTCATCGCGCCGCCCGGCAATGGCCTCGCCTATCAGCGATTCAGAGAGGCCTTCGCCGTACATCTCGGCCGTGTCGATCAGCCGCAAACCCAGGTCGAGGCCCAGGCGCAGCGTGGCGATTTCTTCGGCGCGGGTGGCACGGTCGTCGCCCATGTTCCAGGTGCCCATGCCGAGTGCAGGGACGCGTTCGCCGTTGGGCAGAGTGACGTGTTTCATGTCGTACTTTCCGATCGGAGGCAAAACATGAATCTACAAGAGACGCGGCGCATCGGTAAGGCTGCGCCGGTCCGGTCAGAAAATATGCGCTAGCGCGCCTGACGTTGCGCCGTCCATCGACGATAGCGCCGCGACTGGCACGCTGCGGCCAGTTGCTGCTGAATCAGCGCCCGCAGCGGCGACACGCGCGGGTCCGTCGTGCGCCCCTCGCTCAGCCGGTTGAGCTGAAACTTGACGACCGCCATGTTGGCCAGTGCCCCCAGCGCCTTGTTCTTCCACGTAACGGGCTGCAGCGCGGGCGCGTTGTTCTTGCCGCCAGCCCAGTCGCGCGGCAGGTTTGGATCGATGGACAGCGCAGTCGCAATGCCCACCATATCGACACCGCTGTCGACCACCTGCTCCGCCACGGCCCGGCGCCGGATGCCGCCCGTGACCATCAGCGGCATGCGGGCAACGGTGGCGATGTCCCGTGCGAATTCCAGGAAATACGCTTCGCGGGCGAGCGTGCGGCCGTCGCGCGCGTGCCCTTGCATGGCAGGCACTTCGTAGCTGCCGCCGGACAGTTCCACCAGATCGACGCCCAGCGGGTTGAGCAGCTCGACCACCTGCTTCGCATCGTCAGGGCTGAAGCCGCCGCGCTGGAAATCGGCCGAGTTCAGCTTGACCGCCACCACGAACTGCGGCGACACGGCGGCACGCACGCTGCGCACGATATCGAGCAGCAGGCGCGCGCGGTTTTCGATCGGACCGCCCCACTGGTCCTGCCGCCGGTTGGAAATGGGCGACAGAAACTGGCTCAGCAGATAGCCATGGGCGGCGTGGATCTGCACGCCGGTGAAGCCGCTCTGCTCGGCCAGTTGCGCGCTGCGCGTGAAGCGCTGCTGGACTTCGCCGATATCCGCCTCGGTCATCTCGCGCGGCACCGGAAACTGCTTGGACAGCGCGCCCAGCGCCAGCGGAACGGCCGACGGCGCCAGCGTCGGCTGCCCGAGCGAGGCCGGCATCTGGCGCCCCGGATGGTTGATCTGCACCCACGCATGCGCGCCGTGCGCACGCGCCACCTGGGCCCAGCGGCGGAAGCGCTCGAGATGCGCGCCGTCTTCGAGGACGACGCCGTTCGGGCCGGTCATGGCGCGGTGGTCGATCATCACGTTGCCGGTCAGGATCAAGCCCGCGCCACCTGCCGCCCACGCCTCATACAGGCGCAGCAACGCGTCGGACGGCGCGTGATCGGCATCGGCCATGTTTTCTTCCATGGCGGCTTTGGCAAGGCGATTTGGGATCACCGCGCCGTTGGGCAGAACGAGGGGCGTGAAGAGCTTCATGGTGGCATCCGCGTGGGATTTGACATTTGACGAGACCTCAACCCTAAGCTTAAAGTCAACTTGAATGTCAAGTCTGCGGAGCACGCACATGAAGATTGGTGAACTGGCGCGCCTGAGCGGCGTGGCCGCCTCGCGCATCCGGTTCTATGAAGCCAGCGGCCTGTTGCAGCCGGCGGAGCGGCAGTCCAATGGCTATCGGGAGTACGCGCCGGAATCCGTCACGCGGCTGCAGATCATCCTGCGCGCGCAAAGCGCGGGGTTCTCGCTGGAAGAGATTCGCGCCCTCTTGCCCGGACACCAGGGCGCGTGGCCACGCGAAGAACTTCTGCAGGCGCTGCACAGCAAGGTCGCGGAAATCGGCGTGCTTGAGCAGCGCCTGGCGCAAAACAAGCGCGACTTGCTTGCGCTCATTCGCGAAGTCGACCACGAGCCCGACGGCGAAGACTGCGCCGACCGCGCCCGCCGCGTGTTCGACAAGATGAACCTCCGGCCGCTCGAGCAACCTGCCGTCGAACCGCAGATGCGCCATGCACGAAAGCGCGGCTGAGGCACCTGCCTGGTCCGAGACACGCGCGAACGTGTCGGCGTGGGCCATCACCGGGTGACTTCGCCGCTTGTGGCCCGGTCCGACAGAACGTGCCAGACGGCTTCCGACCTGCCCGCACGCAGCACGCCGGTGAATGCGCACACCATGTCGCCCTTGGGCGTGGCACCGGCGAAGGCGAAGGCGATGCACTGGTTCTGCTGTGCGGCGACTCGCAACCACGTGACCTGGATACGCTGGATATGGAAACGCTGCTGGCGCTCCAGCTCATTACGCTGGAACGCCTGAGCCCCGGCGTGAGCGCGCCGCGCGTCACGCTGCAGGGGTATGCGCTGTTGAAGTCGGTGGGGGTCCTCCGCGCGCGCAAGGGCGTGCTGGCGGCGGTGGCGTAACGGCTAGCGGAATCGAATCAAAACCCGCGCAGGACGTGACGCAGCAGCAAGGCAGACAGCACCAGCATCGTCACGCCAATCAACCCATCCAATACCTGCCACGCCTTGGGCCGGGCAAACCACGGTGCGAGCCAGCGCGCGCCGAACCCCAGCGACACAAACCAGAACAGGCTGGCCGACCCTGCACCCGCCACAAACCAGCCGCGCAATGCCGAGGCTTGCTGAGCACCAATGCTGCCCACGAGCAGAACCGTATCCAGATAGACGTGCGGATTGAGCAGCGTAAATGCCGCCGCCTGCGCCAGCGCCGCGCGCCGGCTGAGGCCGTCCCCGCCCGCGGCGGCCCGTAACTGGTTGGAATACCGCGCCCGCCGGAGCGCCTGCACGCCATACAGCAACAGGAATGCCGCGCCCGCCAACGCGAGGAATCGCGCGAGGCTGGGTCGTTCACCCAACGCCTGCGCCATACCGAGCACGCCCGCCAGAATCAGCAGCGCATCGGTCATCGCACAGAACAGCACCACGCTGCCCACGTGTTCGCGGCGCAGCCCCTGACGCAGCACAAAAGCGTTCTGCGCGCCAATGGCCACGATCTGACCAAGGCTCAGCGCCACGCCCTGCAGGAAGACGGATGAGGAAGTTGCAAGCGATGTGGCCATGCGCGCAGCTTGCCAGCCCGATTGAATGAAGACAAACTATCTTTCCTTCATTCAATTCAGTTTTCCTAACTTACGTGCTGGATTATTCTGCACTGGCAGCTTTGGCTGCCGTCATTCGAGAAGGCAGTTTCGAGCGCGCGGCGCGCGCACTGCATGTCACGCCGTCGGCCATTTCGCAACGCATCCGGTTGCTGGAAGAACGCGTCGGCTGCGCGCTGGTCGTGCGCGATCAGCCGTGCCGCCCCACCGAGACCGGCCTGCGGCTTTGCCAGCACGTCGACCGCGTGCGCCTGCTCGAACAGGAACTGCAAGGCGCGCTTCCGACGCTGGGGCCAGACGGCGCGGCGCGCGTTGCGCTGCCCATTGCCGTGAACGCCGACAGCCTGGCGACGTGGCTCGCACCTGCAATCGCCACGTTCGCAGCAGCCCACCCGGTGTTGATGGAAGTGGCTGTGGATGACCAGGATCACACCGGTGAATGGCTGCGCAGCGGTGCCGTGCTGGCGGCCGTTACGGCCACCGCGCGGCCGGCTGCGGGTTGCAACAGCCGCCCCCTCGGGTCCATGCGTTATCTGGCAGCAGCCAGCCCTGCATTCGTCCAGCGACATTTCGCAGACGGCGTCGGCGCAGGAGAACTGTCGAAAGCGCCCTGCCTCGTGTTCAACACCAAGGATGCATTGCAGGCCACCTGGGCACGGCGCCTGTGCCATCGCCATGTGGAATTGCCGCGCCATCTGCTGCCGTCGTCGCAGGCGTTTGTGACTGCGGCCGTGGCCGGCATGGGTTGGGGGCTGCATCCGCATGCGCTGATTGCGCAGCATCTTGAAGACGGCTCACTGGTCGAGCTGGTGCCTAACACGCCGTTGGATGTTCCGCTGCATTGGCAGCATGCGCGGGCAGCATCCTCGCTGCTCGATGAACTCAGCCGTCAAGTGCTGACTGCCGCGCGTGCCGCGCTGCTCGCTCCCTGAGCCGTTACAGCGCGTTCAGCGGAATCTTGAGGTACTGCACGCCGTTCGGCTCGGCCGGAGGCAACATGCCCGCACGAATGTTCACCTGAATGGCCGGCAGCATCAGCGTCGGCATGCCGAGCGTGGCATCGCGCTTCGTGCGCATCTGCACGAACTCGGCCTCGGTCACGCCATCGCGCACATGGATGTTGGCGCGGCGCTGCTCGGCCACCGTTGTGTGGCACACGGCTTCGCGCCCACCGGGCGGATAGTCGTGGCACATGTAGAGGCGCGTGTCCGGCGGCAGATCCAGCAAGCGGCGGATCGACTGGTACAGCGTGCCCGCATTTCCTCCCGGAAAATCGCAGCGCGCGGTGCCCACGTCCGGCATGAACAGCGTGTCGCCCACAAACACCGCATCGCCCACCTGATACGCCATGTCTGCCGGCGTGTGGCCCGGCACGGCCAGCGCCTTTGCTTCGAGATTACCGATATGGAACACCTCGTCCGGCGCAAACAGGTGGTCAAACTGTGAGCCATCAAGCAGGAACGCGCGCTCGAGATTGAAGATCGGCTTGAACACGCCCTGCACGACCCGAATGCGCTCACCGATGGCGATACGCCCGCCGAAACGCCCACGCAGATACGGCGCAGCCGACAGGTGATCGGCATGCGCGTGGGTCTCCAGTAGCCATTCGATGCGCAAGCCCTGCGCTTCGATGAACGCCGCAACGCGGTCGGCCGAGCGGGTCGTCGTGCGGCCCGATTTGGGGTCGTAGTCGAGTACCGAATCGATCACGGCACAGGGCGAGCCGGGCCCCGCGTGCACGACGTAGGTCATGGTGCAGGTATCGGGGTCGAAGAAGGATTCGATCTGGGCGTGCATGGTGGACTTTCCCGAACAATCTATATTTTTATAGAATATCGTCTGACATTCTGTCTGCCAATAGCGCAAAAGGCGCGAATAGCCCCTGCATCACACCGCGATGAGCCATTCCACTACCAGTCCCAACGTCGTGCCGCTGCCCGATGCGGCCATCTCCATGCTGCGCGCGTCTGCATCGCAAGCGTGCGCCGTGCTCAAGGCCATGGCGCACGAAGACCGTCTGCTGCTGCTCTGCCAGCTCACGCAGGGCGAGCGCAATGTCGGCGAGCTGGAGGCGCTGGTCGGCCTGCATCAACCCAGCCTGTCGCAGCAATTGGGCGTGTTGCGCGACGAGGGCCTTGTCGCCACGCGGCGCGAAGGCAAATACATCTACTACCGGCTCGCCAGCTTCGAGGTCATCCAGATCATGCAGACGCTGTCCGAGCTTTACTGCGGCAAGGTCATGAAGAAGATGGCGGGACGCTGACCATGTCGCCGATGGAAGCGGGTTGGATCATCAGTGCGGGACTGGGCTCCGTGGTTGGCCTGATCCTGGCGCTGACGGGCGCAGGCGGCGCCATTGTCGCGGTGCCGCTGCTGATTTTTGGGTTGCATCTGTCGGTGCCGGAAGCTGCGCCCATTGCACTACTGGCGGTGGGACTGTCCGCCGGGCTGGGTGCGACGCTCGGCTTGCGCGAAGGCAAGGTCCGCTACAAGGCCGCTGGGCTGATGGCGCTGTGCGGCGTGGTGATCTCGCCGTTTGGCATCTGGGTTGCGCACCGCGTACCGAACACGCCGCTCACGCTGCTGTTTGCGGTGGTGCTCGCCTACGTGGCGGTGCGCATGTTCCGGCAAGCGCGCGCAGCACCGTCCACCGAGCCGCGCCCGAGGCGCACGGCACCGCCGTGCCACCTTGACAGCACCACGGCCAAGCTCGTCTGGACGCTGCCGTGCGCGCGCGCATTGGCTGCGTCGGGCGTGGGCGCAGGCTTCCTGTCCGGGTTGCTGGGCGTGGGCGGCGGCTTTGTCATCGTGCCCGCATTGCGCCGCGCGACCGATCTGCCGATGCAAACCATCGTCGCCACCTCGTTGGCAGTGATTGCGCTGGTGTCCGCTGGCGGTGTGGCCGCCTCGGCCATCGGCGGGCATGTCGATTGGCATATCGCGCTGCCGTTTGCCGCCGGCGCCTTGACCGGCATGCTGGTGGGACGGCGCTTTGCGCAGCATTTGGCAGGGCCGGCCCTCCAGCAAGGATTTGCCGCGTTTGCGGGCGTCGTGGCGCTCGGGATGATCGTCCGAACACTGATTTGACCAGCTTGTTGCGAAAGCGGTACAATCGCGGTCTTCGGGGCGTAGCGTAGTCTGGTAACGCGTCCGGTTTGGGACCGGAAGACCGCGGGTTCAAATCCTGCCGCCCCGACCAGCATTGAGCAGCAAACAAAACGGCTTACGTTCACCACGTAAGCCGTTTTGCTTTGGCGCGTTGCGTTGCGGCGCATGGTGTCATCTGACGATGCTATAAAGACAGCATCCGCATCATGCAATGCCGCCCCCCTTCTCCATGAACCTCATCCTGTGGCGCCACGCTGAAGCCGAAGACGTGGCCGCATCCTTGCGCATCCAGCGCAACACCGATCTCCAGCGAGAACTCACCAAGCGCGGTCACAAGCAGGCCGAGAAGATGGCCAATTGGCTGCGCCCTCGCCTGCCGGCAGACACGCTCGTGCTCGCGAGCCCCGCGGTCCGCACACAGCAGACCGCACGCGCCCTCACCGAACATTTCCAGACGCTGCCCGCGCTCGCGCCTGGCGCAGATGTGAGCGCGATCCTCGATGCATTGGACTGGCCGTCGAATACGAACCTGCTGCTGGTCGGCCATCAGCCGTGGCTCGGGCGCCTTGCCAGCCTGCTCATCGCGGGCACGGAAATGGACTGGAGCGTGAAGAAAGCCGGCGTGTGGTGGCTCTGCCGCCGCATGCGTGAAGACGAAGCACAGACCGTGCTGCGCGCGGTGGTGAACCCCGATCTCGCGTGACACATCACGTTGGTCACAGCATCGCCACGCAAAATTCACGTAACGGTCACGGTTGACACGCTTTTGTCGCGGATCTGTCACGTAGCGCCTCTAGAATCGCTTCGAAATCCACCCTTGGGGATGCACGAATGCGAGACCTGCCGACGCCCACCCAGCCATTGATCGACGCACTGCCGAGCCTGAACCTGGGCAACGCACGGAGGGGCCTTCCTCGCTCACCCGACGCTCTTCCGGCGCGTGACAAGCCTGTTCTGGCCGTTTCGTGGGCGCGCCATCAGGATGAAGTGACCGAAGCGCAGCGCCTGCGCTACAAGGTGTTTGCCGAAGAGATGGGCGCCCGCCTGCCCTCGGCCCACACGGAACTGGACGTCGACATGTTCGACGCCGTGTGCGACCACCTGATCGTGCGCGACCAGAAAACGCTCCGCGTGGTCGGCACCTACCGTGTGCTGCGCCCGGACGCTGCCAAGCAGATTGGTTGCCTGTACTCCGAATCCGAATTCGACCTCGTGCGCCTGGCGCACTTGCGTCCGAAGATGGTCGAGCTTGGCCGCTCGTGCGTGCACCGCGACTACCGCTCGGGCAGCGTCATCATGGCGCTGTGGGCCGGCCTGGGCGAATACATGCAGCGCTACGGTTTCGAATCGATGCTGGGCTGCGCAAGCGTGTCGATGGGCGATGGCGGTCACTTTGCAGCCAGCCTGTATCGCAGCTTCGTTGAAGATGGCTCGCTCGCACCGATCGAGTACCACGCCTTCCCACGCGTGGCACTGCCGGTGGACGAACTGAACCAGGATCTCGAAGTCGAGCCGCCTGCGCTCGTGAAGGGTTATCTGCGCTTGGGCGCACGCATCTGCGGCGCACCGGCCTGGGACCCTGACTTCAACGTCGCCGACTTCCTCACGCTGCTGCGCCTGTCGGACATCAACCCGCGCTACGCACGCCACTTCCTGCGCGGCTGATATCGCTCAGAACAGCGCCACACCAAATAAAACGGCCCGGGTCACTCCGGGCCGTTTTGCTTGGGAGGCTGCGCTACGCTTTACACGTACACCACCTTGTAGCGGCGGCCGATGCGCTGCCATTCATCGGCTTCCTTCGTCAGGCTGTATTCCACCAGCGGATTCTGCTCGATCCAGTTCTTGGGCAGCTCGACTTCGAAACCACCTTCGTTCAGTTCGCCTTCGCTATGGCGCACGCGCAAGCCCGGCAACTGGATCGCTCCGCGCCTGCGGCACAGCACAAACGCCAGACGCAGGCTGAACAGCATCCGCCAATCCAGGAACTTGCCGCCGCCCGAAAGCTTGCCCAGCTTGCCGGCGTGGCCCAGCAGCAGCGTCGCCAGGCGCGCCTGGTCTGTCCTGGAAAAACCCGGCATATCGGCATGGCTGGCGATGTACGCCGAGTGCTTGTGGTACCCGCTGTGCGAGATGCTCATGCCGATCTCGTGCAGGTTTGCCGCCCAACCCAGCAGCGCGAGGTTGTCTTCGCGGCGCTCATCGGGCGGATCGGGAAACTGCGACAGCAGCGCGGTCGCCGCATCGCGAACGCGGCTCGCCTGCGCTCGATCGACGTTGTAGCGGCGCATGAACTGCTCAATCGTCACCGTGCGCATGTCTTCGTGGTGCGTACGGCCGAGCAGGTCGTACAGCACGCCCAGGCGCAAGGCGCCATCGGTCACGTCCATGCGGTCGACGTCGAGTTCCGCAAACACGCCGAGCATGATCGACAGCCCGCCCGGCAGCACCGGAATCCGGTCCGCCTTCAGGCCGTTGAGCTTCAGGCGGTTGGTGTTCTCCGACTTGACGAGCGCGCGCTTCAGGCGCTCCAGCCCTTCACGCGTAATACCGTGTTCGTTGCTCTTGTCATTGAAGCCGTTCAGCTCGATCAGCTCGGCCAGCGCACGCGCCGTCCCCGATGACCCGACGGCCTGCGTCCAGCCAGCCGTGCGGTACTGCTGCACGAGCACCTGGATCTCGCGACGCGCGGCCAGCTCGGCCTGCTTCATCGCGTATTCATCAACGTTGCCGTTGGGGAAGAAATGCCGGCTGTGCGAAACGCAACCGATATACAGCGACTCCATCAGCTTGGGCTTGTAGCCGTTGCCGATAATGAACTCGGTGGAGCCGCCGCCGATGTCGACAACGAGCCGGTTGCCCTGGCACGCCGGTGCGTCATGCGATGCACCGAGATAGATCAGCCGTGCCTCTTCGCGGCCCGCAATCACCTCGATGGGAAACCCCAGCGCGGCTTCCGCCTCGATCAGGAATTCCTGCGCGTTCTTGGCTACACGCAAGGTGTTGGTGGCCACGGCGCGCACATGCTCAGGGGCAAAATCACGCAAGCGATCGCCAAAGCGGCGCAAGGCGTCGACGCCGCGCCGGCGCGCGGGCTGATCCAGGTACTTATCTTGCGTAAGCCCGGCAGCCAAACGCACCGGTTCGCGCAGCGCATCGACCTGGAAGATCTGGGTACTGCTGGCACCGTTGGCACCAAGGGTTTCGTCGACGCGGCCGATCATCAGCCGGAAGCTGTTGGAGCCCATGTCGACAGCAGCCAGCAGACGGGGGGTGGGACTCATGAATGAAAACGGGTGAGGAGCAGAATCAGGGGCGCGGGGTATTGTCGTTCGAAACAATGCGCAACAAAATATGTCTTTATTGTGTCCCGAACGTGACAAATTCAATGTGTCACAAATTTGACACTGAACTATGAAAAAGTGGCCGGATCGTCATCCGTCAGAACACAACATGTCGACATTGCCCGCGGGCGATCTGCTCAATCGCGAACTGGGCATCCTGGAATTCAACGCCCGTGTGCTCGCCCAGGCCGCTGACCCGGGTGTGCCGCTGATGGAGCGGCTGAAATTCATCTGCATCGTGTCGAGCAATCTCGATGAGTTCTTTGAAATCCGCATTGCCGGATTGAAGGAGCAGATGCGCGACAACCCTTCGTCGGTCACGCCCGACGGGCTGTCGGTGCAGCAGGCATTTGGCGTGGTCTCGGAGCGGGTGCGGCAGCTGGTCGCGCAACAGTATGCCATGTTGCAGGAGGAGATCCTGCCCTTGCTGGAGAAGGAAGGCGTCTTCTTCCACATGACCACCAATTGGAATGAAGCCCAGCGCGCCTGGTGTCGCAGTTTCTTCCAGCGCGAGCTGGTACCCATTTTGACGCCAATGGCTCTTGACCCTGCGCACCCGTTCCCACGCGTGCTCAACAAGAGCCTGAACTTCATCATCGAGCTGTCGGGCAAGGACGCATTCGGCCGTGAGGCAGAGCTGGCCATCGTGCAGGCCCCGCGCGCCCTGCCCCGGCTGGTGCAGATGCCGCCGGAACTGTCGGGCTACCCGTATGGGTTCGTGCTGCTGTCGTCGTTCATGCAGGGCTTTGTGCATGAGCTGTTCCCGCAGATCGACGTACATGGCTGCTACCAATTCCGAGTGACACGCAACTCCGACCTGTTTGTATCGGAAGATGAAATCACGGACTTGCGCGAAGCGCTGCAGGGTGAATTGTCTACGCGCCACTTTGGCGACGCAGTACGCCTGGAAATCGCACACGACACGTCGCCCGCGCTGGTGGTGCGACTGCTGCAGGAGTTCGGCCTGACCGACGCGGACTGCTACCGCGTCAAAGGGCCTGTGAACCTGGTGCGCCTGCTGCAGGTGCCCGACATGGTCGACAAACCGGTGCTGAAATACCCGCCGCACGTGCCGGCAACGGTCAGGCAGGTGGCCAACAGTTCCAACGTGTTTGACGCCATCCGCCAGGGCGACATCCTGCTGCACCATCCATACGAAAGCTTCACGCCAGTGCTAGAGCTGCTGCAGCAGGCAGCGCGCGACCCCGACGTGGTCGCAATCAAGCAGACCGTCTACCGCACCGGCAACGAATCCACGGTGATGGAAGCGCTCATCAAAGCTGCGCACAACGGTAAGGAGGTGACCGTCGTCGTCGAACTGCTCGCGCGCTTTGACGAAGAGACGAACATCAACTGGGCGGACCAGCTTGAATCGGCCGGCGCTCATGTCGTGTATGGCGTGGTCGGTCACAAGTGCCACGCGAAGATGCTGCTGGTGGTGCGCCGCGAAGTATCCGGCAAGGGCAAGGCCGTCAGGCTGCGCCGCTACGCGCATCTGGGCACGGGCAACTACCACCCCAAGACCGCCCGCCTCTACACCGACTTCGGCCTGATGACGGCGAACGAGCAGATCTGCGAAGACGTGCATCACGTGTTCCAGTTGCTCACGGGCACGGGCGCACAGGTCAAGCTGCATCATCTGTGGCACTCGCCATTCACGATGCACGACAACCTGATCGAGCACATTCGAGCTGAAGCACGCGCCGCTCGAGCAGGCAAACGTGCGCGCATCATCGGCAAGATGAATGCGCTGCTGGAGCCGGCCATCATCGACGAGCTGTACAAGGCGTCGCGGGCGGGCGTGAAGGTCGACTTGATTGTGCGCGGTGTCTGCGCCCTCAAGCCGGGCGTGCCGGGGCTGTCGGAGAACATCAGCGTTCGCTCCATCGTCGGGCGTTTCCTGGAGCATCACCGCGTCTACTACTTCCATGCCGGTGGCGAGGAGGTCGTCTACCTCTCCAGCGCCGACTGGATGGACCGCAACCTGTTCCGTCGCGTGGAAGTGGCCTTCCCCGTGCTTGATCGCAAGCTCAAGGCGCGCGTCATCAAGGAAAGCCTCCAGGTGCATCTGCGCGACAATGCGTCGGCGTGGGTCATGCAGCAGGATGGCCGTTACGTGCAGCGCCAGACGCGGGGCAAGCATGTGCGCGTCAGCCAGTTGGAACTGCTGAACCACTTCTCGCCGCAGGCTGCTGCTGCGGCGGAAACGGCGGCCGCAGTGGCAGCGGCAACGGCCGCGGAACCGACGGTTCGCGCGCCGGTGGAGATCTCCGCGGGCTGATCGCCAGCTTGCTTGCAAACAGAAACGCACGCTCAACAGCGTGCGTTTTTCATTGGCGCATTGGCGAAGGCTGCGATCAGGCGACGCGCTCGTCGGTCATGGTGGCGCTGCGCACGATCGTGCGCTCTGGCGGGAAGACGGCGCGGAAAGTGCTGCCCTTGCCGTGCTCGCTAGTCACCTGCAGCTCCCCACCGTGGCGCGACAGCACGTGCTTCACGATGGCCAAGCCCAGCCCGGTGCCGCCGGTATCGCGTGAACGGCTGCGGTCAACACGATAGAAGCGCTCGGTCAGACGCGGAATATGCTCTGGCGCAATCCCAATCCCCGTGTCAGTGACGGAGTACACCGCGTGCCCGTCGCGTACACCCCAATCGAGTCGGATACTGCCGCCATCCGGCGTGTAGCGCACGGCGTTGGACGCCAGGTTGCTGAACGCGGACAGCAACTCAAGCTCGGCGCCGCACACACTCACGGCCGGGTCGCATGTCATGCTGACGGTGTGCCGGCCCGCAGACAGCGCTTCGATATCGTGCTGGAGCTGGAGCATCATGCGCTGCATCGGCACCGGCGCCAGAGACGGCGGCTCGGGATTGCCTTCGAGCGTGGCGAGCGCCAGCAAGTCTTCTACCAGATGCTGCATGCGCATGGCCTGCGTGTGCATCATGTCCAGGTAGCGCCGCTTGTCTTCTTCCGGCAGCGGGATATCGCGCACCGTCTCGAGAAAGCCAGAGAGCACGGTCAGCGGTGTCTTCAGCTCGTGCGAAACGTTGGCCACGAAATCGCGGCGCATCGCTTCGGTGTTCTCCAGCTTGGTGATGTCCTGCGACACCAGCAGCTTGCGGTCTTCGCCATACGGCAAGATCTGGGCGGAGATGATGCTTTGCTTGTGCGGGCCCACGTCATGCATGGTGAGCGGCTCCTCGAACTCGCCGCGCGCCAGGTAGCGCACGAACTCCGGTCGGCGGATCAGATGGGTAATGCGTTGGCGCAGGTCACGCTTGGCAGAGAGGCCGAAATGCTCTTCAGCTACCGCGTTGCACCATTCGATCTGGTCTTCACCATCAAGCATCAGCACGCCGTTGGGCGATGCCTGAATGGCCTGAATGAAGCGGCTGTGCTGTTGCTCGACCTGCAACACCTGCGTGCGCCATCCCTTCATCAACCGGTGCAGGCGATAGTAGACCTCGCCCCACAGGCCAAGCGCGCTCGGAATCTCGCCATAGGCCGGCGAGTCCAGCACACGCCACAGGCGCTGGATCTGGTAGATGTAATACAGGAGCATCGCCAACAGCATGGCGCTGAGCACCGCCAGCGCAGCGACGTGGTCGACGAAGATATACAGGCATGCCGTGACGATGCCCATGAGGGTGGCAAAGACGGCAAAGCGGGTCCAGAAGACGTTCATGAAGGCATTCTAAGCGCTGGACCGCGACGGGCGTGTGAACGCGCGATGGAAAAAAAACCGGCTCGCGCGTTCGCCTGACGGATGCGTTATTGCGTTACTGCCCCGGATTGCGCGCGAGGCGATAGCCGCTGCCGCGCACGGTTTCGATCATGTTGCTGTAGCCGCCCGGAGCGAGCGCTGCACGCAGGCGTTTGATGTGCACGTCCACCGTACGCTCTTCCACGAACACGTGGTCGCCCCACACCTGATCCAGCAACTGCGAGCGGCTGTGCACGCGCTCCGGATGCGTCATCAGGAAATGCAGCAGGCGGAACTCCGTCGGTCCGAGGTCCAGCTTGATCGGGTTTTCGGCCTCGACGTTCGTGGCCGTCACGCGGTGCGTGGCCGGGTCCAGCTTCAGGCCGTTGATCGCCACCACGTCGTCGGTCAGCTGCGGTGCGCGGCGGCGCAGCACTGCCTTGATGCGGGCCAGCAATTCCTTGGGCGAGAACGGCTTGGTAACGTAATCGTCCGCGCCGCTGTCCAGACCCATGATCTTGTCCTGCTCTTCGCTGCGAGCCGTCAGCATGATGATCGGGATCTGGCGCGTGCGCTCGTTAGCACGTAGCTCCTTGGCGAACATCACCCCCGATTTGCCCGGCAGCATCCAATCGAGCAGGACGAGGTCGGGCAACACGTCGCTCATCAGCGACAGCGCCTGCTCGGCGTTGTACGCGCGGATCGGGTAGTGCCCTGCGTGCTGCAGGTTCACGGCGATCAGCTCGGCGATCGCCGGTTCGTCTTCTACGACGAGAATACTGCTCGGCATGCTCACGTCTCCAGTCCTGCCTTCTTATTCGCCTTCGCCCAGGATCTCGCGCTCCAGCGCCTCGCGCCCGGCATGCCGGACGTCGGTTCCCTTGACGATATAGATAATAAACTCGGCGATGTTCTTGGCATGATCGCCGATACGTTCAATGGCCTTCGCAATGAACAGCAGATCCAGCGCCACCGAAATCGTGCGCGGGTTCTCCATCATGTACGTGATGAGTTCGCGCATGAAGCCGCGGAATTCCTCATCGATGGCCTTGTCTTCCTGCAGGATCGACACGGCGGCAGTGGTGTCCAGGCGCGCGAAGGCGTCGAGCGCGTGGCGCAGGATGGTTGCGGCCATCTCGCCCGAGCGATCCACGCCTGCGTAGTTCAGCGCGTGTGCGGACGGGTCCTGCATGAGACGTTTGGTGCGCTTCGCAATCTTTGCGGCCTCGTCACCGGCGCGCTCCAGATTGGTAATGGTCTTCGAGATAGCCATGACCAGACGCAAGTCGCGGGCGGTCGGCTGGCGGCGCGCAATGATGTTGTTGCAGTCGCCGTCGATCTCGATCTCGAGCGCATTGATCTCCTGCTCCACCGCGAGCACCTGATCGCACATCGCGGTGTCGAAGTTGGCCAGCGCGCGCATCGCGCGGGCAATCTGCGCTTCCACCAGACCGCCCATCTGCAGCACCTTGGTGCTGATGGTGGTCAGGTCGGTGTCAAACTGCGATGACAGATGCTTTTCAGACATCGGTTTCTCCTTGTCGCTTCAGCTTCAGCGTTGTTGCAGGTCAGCCGAAGCGGCCGGTAATGTAGTCTTCCGTTTCTTTGCGTTGAGGCTTGATGAAGATCTTTTCGGTATCACCGAACTCGATCAGCTCGCCCAGGTACATGTACGCCGTGTAGTCGGAGCAACGCGCCGCCTGCTGCATGTTATGCGTGACGATGACGACGGTGTAGTCGTCCTTCAGCTCGGCGATCAGCTCTTCGATCTTGCCCGTGGAGATCGGGTCCAGCGCCGAGCACGGCTCGTCCAGCAGCAGCACTTCGGGGCGGATGGCAATGCCGCGCGCGATGCACAGACGCTGCTGCTGACCGCCCGACAGGCCGTAGCCGGACTGGTTGAGCTTGTCCTTCACTTCGTTCCACAGTGCGGCCTTGGTCAGCGCCCATTCCACGCGGTCGTCCATCTCGGAGCGAGACAGACGCTCGAACAGCTTCACGCCGAAAGCAATGTTGTCGTAGATCGACATCGGAAACGGCGTTGGCTTCTGGAACACCATGCCAACCTTGGCGCGCAGCAGGGCGATATCCATGCGCGAGGTCAGCAGGTTTTCGCCGTCCATGTTGATCTGGCCTTCGGCACGTTGCTCCGGATACAGCGCGTACATCCTGTTGAACGTACGCAGCAGTGTCGACTTGCCGCAGCCCGACGGGCCGATGAAGGCTGTCACCTGCTTCTCCGGAATCTGCAGCGAGATATTCTTCAGTGCGTGGAACTTGCCGTAGTAGAAGTTCAGGTCGCGAACATCGATCTTCGGGCTTTGCGTGCGCACTTCGAGGGACGTAGCGGTCATGGTCATTTCTTGGTGAACAAGGCACGCGCGAGGACGTTCAGCCCCAGCACACCCAGCGTAATCAGGAACACCCCGGCCCAGGCCAATTGCTGCCACTCGGGGAACGGGCTCATCGCAAACTTGAAGATCACGGTCGGCAGCGTGGCCACCGGCTGATTCAGATCCAGGCTCCAGAACTGGTTATTCAACGCGGTGAAGAGCAGCGGCGCGGTTTCGCCGGCAATGCGGGCCACAGCCAGCAGCACACCGGTAATCACGCCGGCGTACGACGCCTTGAGCGTAATCGACAGGACCATCTTCCACTTGGGCGTGCCGAGCGCCATGGCGGCTTCACGCATCGCGTTGGGCACCAGGTTGAGCATGTTCTCGGTCGTGCGCACCACGATCGGAATCTGCAGCAGCGCCAGCGCGATCACACCGGCAATGCCCGAGAAGTGATGTACACGCGCCACCACGACGGCATACACGAACAGGCCGATCACGATGGACGGCGCCGACAGCAGAATGTCGTTGATGAAACGCGTGGCGCTCGCCAGCATCGACGTCTTGCCGTACTCGGCCAGATAGATGCCGGCCAGGATGCCCAGCGGCGTGCCGATCAGGGTGGCCATACCTACCAGCAGCAACGAACCTGCGATGGCGTTGGCGAGGCCGCCCCCCGCCGTGTTGGGCGCCGGCGTCATCTCCGTGAAGAGCGACATCGACAGGCCGCCCACACCCAGCGAGAGCGTGGTCCAGAGAATCCAAGCCAGCCACACCAGGCCGAAAGCCATAGCGGCAAGCGACAGTGCCAGCGCAATCCCGTTGACATTGCGGCGGCGGGCCTGCAGGCGGGCCTTGATCTTTTCAGAGTCGGCGCGAACGGCAGGGATGGAAGGCATACGCATGGTATTGGGTCTCATAGCGTCAGGCAGATCGTGTTGGTTCACTTCTGACCCTCGCTCTTCTGCAGGCGCAGAAGGAGCAGCTTGGAGGCCGCCAGCACGATGAACGTGATGACGAACAGGATCAAGCCCAGCTCCATGAGCGCCGCGGTATGCAGGCCCTGGCCCGCTTCCGCAAATTCATTGGCCAGCGCCGAGGTAATGCTGTTACCCGGCGAGAACAACGAGGCGTCGGACAGCAGGTTGGTGTTGCCGATCACGAACGTCACGGCCATGGTCTCGCCAAGGGCGCGGCCCAGGCCCAGCATCACACCGCCGATCACGCCCGCCTTGGTGTACGGCAGCACCACGTTCCACATGACTTCCCACGTCGTGCAGCCCACCCCGTAGGCGGATTCCTTGAGCAGCGTCGGCGTGACCTCGAACACGTCGCGCATCACCGCAGAGATGTACGGAATGATCATGATCGCCAGGATCACCCCGGCACATAGCAGGCCGATGCCGATCGGCGCGCCCTGAAACAGCGCCCCGACGACAGGGATCTTGCCGACGGTCGCGGCCAGCGGCTTTTGAAAGTATTCGCCAAAAATCGGCGCAAACACGAGCAGCCCCCACATGCCGTACACGATGGATGGCACTGCGGCGAGCAGCTCAATGGCGGTACCCAGCGGTCGGCGCAGCCAGGCCGGCGACAACTCGGTCAAGAACAGGGCAATGCCGAAGCTCACAGGCACGGCAATGATGAGCGCGATCAGCGATGTGACCAGGGTGCCGTAGATGGGCACCAGCGCGCCATAGATGTCAGAGGGCGGATCCCACTCCGAATTCCACAGGAACGACAGGCCGAAATTCTGAATCGTGGGCCAGGAGCTGATGATGAGCGAGATGATGATGCCGCCCAGGAGCAACAGCGTAACGATTGCGGCAAGGCGGGTCAGACCGCCGAACATCAGGTCGCCAAGGCGGCTGGGTGCCCGCAGACGGGAAGCGCCGGAGGAATCAGAGAACGTGGCCATGAGGGAAACCGGTCAGCCGTGAAAGAAGCTTTTGAAATGGTGCGGGCGGCCGATTCGTACCGACCTCCCGCACCTTGTGCTGCATCTAGTTACGAACCGTTATGCAGCTAGCAGCGGTCATTAGTTGTAGACAACCTTGCCCGATGCATCCTTCACGCTCGACTTCCACGTTGCGCGGATCTGGTTCTTCACAGCGTCCGGCAGCGGCACGTAGTCCAGGCTCTTGGCGGCGTCGTCACCACCCTTGTAGGCCCAGTCGAAGAACTTCATGACTTCAGCGCCCTGCTCCGGCTTGGCTTGCGTCTTGTGCAGCAGGATGAACGTGGCACCAGCGATCGGCCATGCGTCCTTACCCGGTTCGTCCGTGAGGATCTGGTAGTACGACTTGCTCCACTCGGCGCCGGCGGCTGCGGCCTTGAAGGCTTCTGCGGTCGGTTTCACCACGGCACCCGACTTATTCTGCAGGTTCACATACGTCATCTTGTTCTGCTTGGCGTAGGCGTACTCGACGTAGCCCACTGCGCCACCCAGACGCTGCACGAAAGCGGCCACGCCTTCGTTGCCCTTGCCACCCGTACCCGTCGGCCAGTTCACGGTCGTGCCTTCGCCGACCTTGCTCTTCCACTCGGCATTCACCTTCGACAGGTAGTTCGTGAAGATGAATGAAGTGCCCGAACCGTCAGCACGACGCACCACCAGGATGTCCTGGTCCGGCAGCTTGGCCTTCGGATTCAGCTTGGCGATGGCCGGATCGTTCCACTTCTTGATCTTGCCCAGGTAGATATCACCCAGCAATTGGCCATTCAGCGTCAGCTCGCCCGGCTTCACGCCCGGCAGGTTGATCACGGGCACCACGCCGCCGATCACCGTCGGGAACTGGATCAGGCCATCCTTGGCCAGCTCTTCGTCCTTCAACGGCATGTCCGATGCGCCGAAGTCGACGGTCTTGGCGGTGATCTGCTTGATGCCGCCCGACGAACCGATACCTTGGTAGTTCACCTTGGTGTTGGTCGCCTTGTTGTAGTCGGCCGCCCACTTGTTGTAGACGGGTGCCGGGAACGTTGCGCCTGCGCCAGTGATGTCAACAGCAAATGCGGCACCGGCGAAAGCCAGTGCAGCCACGCCAGCGATTGCGGTTTTGACCAGTTTCATGAGTTCTCCAGAGGAGCGGTTGAGCGATGACAGATTTTTGACATCCGAACTTTAGGCCGCTCAAATGACAGTTCTGTGACAACACGAAAACTTCTCATAACCGCTCTGCAGGGCAGGAAAGTCGACCCACGCGCATAAAAAAAGCGGCCCGGAGGCCGCTTTTCCATATGTTTGCTTGATTGGGCAACCACTTACTGCAACGTCGCGGCAAGACGCTCCGCATATTGGTTGGCCAGCTCAGCGTCCTGCGCTTCCACCATGACGCGCACGACCGGCTCCGTACCCGACGGGCGAATCAGCACACGCCCCTTGCCATTCAACTCGGCCTCGCTCGTCTTGAGAGCCGCCTGCAAGGCCGCGTGCGATTTCCAATCGAAACCCTTTTCGACCCGCACGTTGATAAGCTTTTGAGGGAACAGGCGCACGCCGTCGAGCATCTCGTCCAGCGTCTGGCCGCTGCGACGCAATGCCGCAAGCACCTGCAGCGCCGAAATGATGCCGTCGCCCGTGCTGTGCTTGTCCAGACAGAGCAAGTGGCCCGAACCTTCGCCGCCGAGCAGCCAACCATTCTTCTTCAGCTCCTCCAGCACATAGCGATCGCCCACCTTGGCGCGCACGAACTCCACGCCCTGCGCCTTGAGTGCGAGTTCCACGGCAAGATTGGTCATGAGCGTACCAACCGCACCCGGCACCGTCTGGCCCGCCGCACGGCGCGCCTGCACCATCACATAGAGCAGCTCATCGCCGTTGTAAAGGCGCCCATTGCGGTCCACCACCTGCAGGCGGTCGGCATCGCCATCAAAGGCCAGGCCGATGTCAGCCTGATGCTCGCGCGTAGCCTCAACCAACTTACCCGGCGCCGTCGCGCCATAGCCGTCGTTGATGTTGCGGCCATTCGGCTGGTTGCCGATCGATACTACGTCCGCACCCAGCTCGTGGAAGACGTGCGGTGCAATGTGATAGGCCGCGCCATGCGCGCTGTCCAGCACGACCTTCATTCCGAACAGGTTCAGGTCGCTCGGGAACGTGCTCTTGCAGAATTCGATGTAGCGTCCAGCGGCATCCTCGATACGACGGGCACGGCCCAGCGCATCAGAGGCAGCGTACGCCATCGGCTTTTCCAGTTCGGCTTCGATCTGCAGCTCGATTTCATCCGGCAGCTTGTCGCCGGTGGCCGAGAAGAACTTGATGCCGTTATCGTAATACGGGTTATGTGAGGCAGAAATCACCACGCCCGCCGACAACCGCAGCGCACGCGTGAGATACGCCACGCCAGGTGTGGGCAGCGGGCCACTCATCAGCACGTCCACGCCGGCTGCTGTAAAGCCCGCTTCCAACGCGGCTTCCAGCATGTAGCCCGACAGGCGCGTGTCCTTACCGATCAGCACGGTGGGACGGCCGTGGCCATGCGCTTCCCCACCGTGGGCCAACACACGGCCGGCTGCATAACCAAGGCGCAACACAAAATCCGGCGTGATCGGGCTTTCACCGACACGCCCACGGATGCCGTCGGTGCCGAAATACTTCCTGGACATTGGGAGTCTCTCCTGGAGAAATGTTTCTCTCTTTGTTTGTAAGACGCCGGCCATCGCTGGGCAATCCTCTGTTCGCTTGACCCCCAGCCGCGTGAGGCTGGGGCGGCTATCAAGCCATTGGCGGATTTACGCGTTCATGACGCATGGCCCACCAGAGTTGAATTGCCTCCACGGTCGGCTGCACGTCGTGCACACGCACGATGAACGCGCCCCGCTCCGCCGCCAGTAGCGCTGCCGCCACACTGACGGTCACACGTTCGGCTGGCGGTTTGCCGCCCAACACCGCGCCAAGCGTCGACTTGCGCGACAAACCGGCGAGCAACGGCAAACCGATGCGCTGAAACTCCGCCAAGCGATTGAGCATGGTGAGGTTGTGATCCGGCGTCTTGCCAAAACCAAACCCCGGATCAAGGGAGACACGCTCGGCCGCCACGCCGGCAGCCATCAGCGCCTCCGTCTGCGTGCACAGGAAGGCCTCCACCTCGCCCATCAGGTCTACATAGCTGGGCGCTTCCTGCATCGTTTCGGGATCGCGCTGCATATGCATGACACACAGGCCCGCGTTGCCCTTTGCCACCACCTCGATCGCGCCGGGCCGGCGAAAGCCCCAGATATCGTTGATCAGATCGGCGCCCGCATCCAGCGTGGCCCGCATCACCTCGGGCTTGTAGGTATCGATCGACAGCGGCTTGCCGCATTCGCGTAGCGCCTCGACGATAGGCATCACGCGGTCCAATTCGGCTTGCAGGCTCAACGGCTCGGCGCCCGGCCGGCTCGACTCTCCACCGATGTCGATCATATCGACGCCTTCGGCGATCAGCTGCTCGGCGTGGCGCAACGCTGCATCACGCGTGGCGTGCTGCCCGCCATCGGAGAACGAATCGGGCGTGACGTTGAGAATGCCCATGATGAGGGGACGGCGATCACGTGGGTAACGGAAGCGTCCGCACTGGAAGTGCGTTGTGGTGGGAATGGAAGCGGACAAGATAGATCGATGGAAATGCTGTGCAGGACCGGAATCCTACGCCAGGCACGCCAGAATGCGCCAACAAAAAAAAGCCGGTGCACTTGCACCGGCTCTTTTGCGTCGCCGCCCGGGCGACAAACTAACGGCCCATCAACACATCAGGCCGTGGCAGGCACGTTGCCCGGGTTCACCCCAGCCGGCGTGCCTCCACCCGGCGGGGTGCTGCCACCGCCGGTCGAGCCGTAGCGCGGCGGGCGCGGCGGCTTGCCGTCCATGATGTCATTGACCTGATCGGCGTCGATGGTTTCCCACTCGAGCAGCGCCGCAGTCATGGCTTCCACCTTATCGCGATTCGCTTCCAGCAGCCCCTTGGCCAGGGCGTACTGCTCGTCCACGATGCGGCGGATTTCCGAATCCACCTTCTGCTGCGTCGCCTCGGACACCGTCTTCGATGCCATGCGACCGAAGAAGCCATCCTGTTCCGTATCGACGTAAACCATGGTGCCAAGCGCGTCGCTCATGCCATAGCGCGTCACCATATCGCGGGCCATCTTGGTGGCGCGCTCGAAGTCGTTAGAGGCACCGGTACTCATCGCACCCAGGAACACCTCTTCTGCGGCACGGCCACCAAACAGGATCGCGACCTCTTCGAGCATCGTGTCCTTGTAGGCGTAGTGCTTGTCGTGCTCCGGCAGCTGCCAGGTCAGACCGCCAGCCCAGCCGCGCGGCATGATCGTGACCTTGTGCACCGGATCAGCCTTCGGTAGCAGCTTCGCCACCACCGCATGGCCCGACTCGTGGTACGCCGTAGCGCGGCGCTCCTCTTCGCGGATCACGGCCGACTTGCGCTCCGGACCCATGTAGATCTTGTCCTTCGCGTCTTCGAAGTCTTGCATATCCACCACGCGCTTGTTGCGGCGTGCAGCAAACAGCGCAGCTTCGTTGACCAGGTTGGCGAGATCGGCACCCGAGAAGCCCGGCGTGCCACGCGCAAGCACCGATGCATCGACGTCGTTGCCGATCGGCACCTTGCGCATGTGCACCTTGAGAATCTGCTCGCGACCACGGATATCCGGCAGACCCACGTAGACCTGACGGTCGAAGCGGCCAGGACGCAGCAGCGCTTTGTCGAGCACGTCTGCACGGTTGGTTGCCGCGATCACGATGACGCCCGAGTTGGCCTCGAAGCCGTCCATCTCGACCAGCATCTGGTTCAGGGTCTGCTCGCGCTCGTCGTTGCCGCCGCCCATGCCGGCGCCACGATGGCGGCCAACCGCATCGATCTCATCGATGAACACGATACAGGGCGCCTGCTTCTTGGCGTTTTCAAACATGTCGCGCACGCGGGCTGCGCCCACGCCAACGAACATTTCAACGAAGTCCGAACCGGAAATACTAAAGAACGGCACCTTGGCCTCGCCGGCAATGGCGCGCGCCAGCAGCGTCTTGCCGGTACCCGGAGGCCCCACGAGCAGCACGCCGCGCGGGATACGCCCGCCCAGCTTCTGGAATTTCTGCGGATCTTTCAGGAAGTCAACCAGTTCGACGACTTCTTCCTTCGATTCATCGCAGCCCGCCACGTCAGCAAACGTGACGCTGTTGTTGTTCTCGTCGATCAACCGTGCCCTGGACTTGCCGAACGAGAAGGCACCGCCTTTCCCGCCGCCCTGCATCTGCCGCATCATGTAGAACCAGAACACGATGATCAGCAGCGTCGGGCCGAGGTAGTAAAGCGCGGTAAGGAGCACACCTTGCTCCTCTTCCGCCTTGCCGGTCACCTGCACGCCGTACTTCATCAGGTCGCCGACCATCCAGATGTCGCCCGGCGAGATGATCGAATACTTGTTGCCCTCGTTCGGTGTGACCAACAACGTACGGCCCTGGACCTCGACGCGCTTGACCTTGCCGGCCTTTGCATCGTCCATGAATTGCGAGTACGTCACACCTTCTTGGGCGCGGGGCTTGTCGAACTGCTTGAAGACGGTGAACAGCACCAAGGCAATCACCAGCCAGATGGCCGCCTTCTGAAACCAGTTGTTATTCAAGGCGAGACTCCTTTAGAAATGCCTTGACGGGATGCTTGGCATTGTAATGCACGGACACCGCCGCGGGTTGATTGCCCGCAAGACCGACGGACCGCCGTGCCAGCCGGGGGCCCCTTCCTGAGTATCGTCTGTCAGCCGGAATGCTTGAGCTGGCGGCCCAACAGGAATGTTTCGGACGATTTGTCGCGGGAGGCTTTAGGCTTGCGCGGCGCCACGATCTTGAAATGACGCTTGAACATCTCGACGATCTGACTATAGCCGCTGCCATGGAAACATTTGATCAGCAGCGCGCCCTCAGGTTTCAGGTGCGCCATGGCAAATTCCACAGCCAGCTCGGCGATGTGCTCCATGCGCGCGGCGTCTGCCGACGCCACACCAGAGAGATTGGGGGCCATATCGGACAAAACAAGGTCCACTTTGCCCCCGCCGGTGGCTTCCAGCACGATTTCTTCCAGTTGCCGGAAAACGTCGTCCTCCCGGAAGTCTCCCTGAATGAAGGTGACGTCAGCGATGGCTTCCATCGGCAGGATGTCGATGGCGACGATGGCCCCGTCGATCCGGCCGTCTTTGGCGCGCGGCGAGGCGGCCAGCTTGTTGCGCACGTACTGGCTCCAGCTTCCCGGCGCGGCGCCAAGGTCGACGATAACCTGACCCGGCTTGATGAGCTTGTCCTGCTCGTCGATCTCTTTCAGCTTATAGGCCGCACGCGCGCGATAGCCTTCGCGCTGCGCCAGCTTTACGTACGGATCATTGATGTGGTCGTGCAGCCACGACTGGTTGAACTTGTTCTTTGCCATCGAATTGGTTGCAATTTCGCCCGGATGTAGCGCCAAACATGGCGGCCAGGACCGGTTTTGGCGGATAATACGCGCCGTTTGTCTTTTTGCGCGATCTCGCCCCTATTTATGCCCGCCCTTATCCTCACCCCTGCCCAACGATCGGAACTGCGCTCAGAAGCGCACGCGTTGAACCCGGTCGTCATCATCGGTGCGGAGGGTCTGACGAAGGCCGTTCTGGCCGAAATCGACCGCTCGCTGGCGGCCCACGGGCTGATCAAGATTCGCGTCTTCGGTGATGATCGCGAAGCCCGCATCGAACTCTATGACACCATCTGCGCCCGCCTACAGGCTGCCCCGGTACAGCACATCGGCAAGCTGCTGGTGATTTGGCGCGAGGGTCCGGCGTACCTGAAGGAAAACCAGCCGCGGGACCTCAAGCCGCCTCGCAAGACGACCGTTGGTGCCGGTCCGCGCTCGGTCACCGTGCGCAAGCCGAACCCGAACAGCGCACGCCGCCCGAAACCGGTCCGCCTCAGCGTGTTGGGTAACGAACGGGTCACGGCCGGCGGTAACGTCAAGCGTGCCAAACCGCGTCAAACCAGCCAGAAGAAGAAAGCGCTGTCCTGAACCTGCTTGGGAGCCCGCACAGAAAACGACCGGCTTTCCAGCCGGTCTTTTTTTGGAGGCCTCAGGCGGCTTGCCGAACGCCGGCCGCCTTCCAGATCAGGGCCAACCCGAGAAGGCTCTGCACCAGATAAAACACGCTCGATATGCCGTGCAACATGCCGAACTGTGCGCGGTAAGGCGAATCCCCCACCGCCACGCCAAGCGCATCGGCCTGTTCGCGCAGCGAAGCCATGAACGGCTGCAAGCCGAAATAGCCCACCAGCACACACAGCAGCATCGCCAGCACGAGCCAGCGCAGCCGCCGGTATCCGGCCTCACCGCGGCGCACTAGCGCCGTGGCAGCCAGCAGCAGCAAACACCCAGTCGCCAGGCCGATCCACGCTTCCGCATGAAACAACCGACCGGCAATGGAGCCGGCCAGCTGACGATCGTCCAGCATCGCGAACAGCGTCGGCGCGACGATGTAACCGATGGTCCAGAGCGAACCACACCATACCGTGGCAAGCAACTGGAAGAAGCGCTGCGGCATGGTGGTTGTCCCGAATCAGGTTAGAGGTACTTGACGGCCAGCACTTCGTACTCGCGCTCGCCGCCCGGGGCGACCACGGTAGCGACATCGCCTTCGAACTTGCCGATCAACGCACGAGCGATCGGCGAGCTGATCGAAATCTTGCCAGTTTCCAGGTCAGCCTCATCATCGCCGACGATCTGATACGTAACGGGCTTGCCCGAATCGAGATCTTCCAGATCGATGGTGGCGCCAAAAACCACGCGGCCGTCGGCATCCAGCGAGGCCGGATCGATGATCTGCGCAGCGGACAGCTTGCTCTCGATTTCCTGGATGCGGCCTTCGATGAAGCCTTGGCGCTCCTTGGCAGCATCGTAGTCGGCGTTTTCGGAAAGATCGCCCTGGGCACGTGCCTCGGCGATGGCATTGACGACGGCCGGACGCTCCTTGGTCTTCAGACGGTGAAGCTCTTCTTTCAGCATCTCGGCACCGCGCTTGGTAATCGGAATGGTGCTCATCGTAAGTAATTCGGAATCGCAAAAAAATCAGCCGCTGCGAAGCGGGAGGGCGCGTAGCGCACACCCGCCTGACGGCGGCTGTCGTTGTTTTGACACGGACGCTCTAGTTTAGGCGAACCGTCCGGAGGCGGCAACTGCTCCTCTCCGGCCGGCTCACCGCGACGCTATGCCGCGCCGCGGGCCCTGGCGATGGGCTTACAGGGTGGCGTGCAGGCCCTGCAGGTCATACACATCCAGGTGCTGCATGTGCTTCAGACCTTCCACCGCGGCGCGAGCACCGGCGATGGTCGTGTAGTACGTGACGCGCTGCGCCAATGCTGCCTGCCGGATCGAGCGCGAGTCAGCGATTGCTGCACGCGTCTCATCGACAGTCGTGAAGACGAGCGCGATCTCGCTGTTCTTGATCATGTCGACAATGTGCGGACGGCCGTCCTTCACCTTGTTGACTACGCGCACCGGAATGCCGGCAGCTTCAATGGCAGAAGCCGTGCCACGCGTCGCCACGATCGGGTAGCCCAACGTATGCAGCGCGCGGGCGACTTCCACGGCTTGCGGCTTGTCGCTGTCCTTGACGGTCATCAGCACGGTGCCCTTCTCGGGCAGGCGCGAACCGGCGGCGAGCTGGCTCTTGAAGAGCGCTTCGCCAAACGTCTTGCCGACGCCCATGACTTCGCCAGTCGAGCGCATTTCCGGTCCGAGCACCGGATCGACGCCCGGGAACTTGTTGAACGGGAACACTGCTTCCTTGACGCTGTAGTACGCCGGCACGACTTCTGTCTCGACGCCTTGCGACTCCAGCGACTGACCCGCCATGCAGCGAGCGGCAACCTTGGCCAGCGGCACACCGGTCGCCTTCGACACGTACGGCACCGTACGCGAAGCACGCGGGTTCACTTCCAGGACGTAGACGATGTCTTCGCCGCCCTTCTGCTGAATGGCGAACTGCACGTTCATCAGACCGACCACGTTCAGCGCCTTGGCCATCGCGGCGGTCTGGCGCTTCAGTTCGTCGACGGTCGCCTGCGACAGCGAATACGGCGGCAGCGAGCAAGCCGAGTCGCCCGAGTGCACGCCAGCCTGCTCGATGTGCTCCATCACGCCGCCGATGAACACGCGCTTGCCGTCGGACAGGCAATCCACGTCGCATTCGATCGCGTCGTTCAGGAAGCGGTCGAGCAGCACGGGGCTGTCGTTCGACACCTTCACGGCCTCGCGCATATAGCGCTCGAGATCGCGCGGCTCATGCACGATTTCCATCGCGCGGCCGCCCAGCACATACGACGGACGCACCACCAGCGGGTAACCGATTTCTTCGGCCAGCTTGAGCGCTTCGTCTTCAGCACGCGCGGTGCGGTTGGGCGGCTGGCGCAGGCCCAGCGAGTGCAGCAGCTTCTGGAAGCGTTCACGGTCTTCGGCGGCGTCGATCATGTCCGGCGACGTGCCGATGATGGGCACGCCGTTGGCTTCCAGGTCCAGCGCGAGCTTCAGCGGTGTCTGGCCGCCGTATTGCACGATCACGCCAACCGGTTTTTCCTTGTCGACGATTTCCAGCACGTCTTCCAGCGTCACCGGCTCGAAGTACAGGCGATCGGACGTGTCGTAGTCGGTCGAGACGGTCTCCGGGTTGCAGTTGACCATGATGGTCTCGTACCCGTCCTCGCGCAGTGCCAGCGCGGCGTGCACGCAGCAGTAGTCGAACTCGATACCTTGGCCGATCCGGTTCGGGCCACCGCCCAGGACCATGATCTTCTTGTTGCCCGTCGGCTCGGCTTCGCACTCGCCATGCTCGGCTTCGTACGTCGAGTACAGGTAGGCCGTGTTGGTCGCGAATTCGGCGGCGCAGGTGTCGACGCGCTTGTAGACCGGCCGCACCTTCTCGGCGATACGCTTTTCGCGCACGGCCTTGGCTGTCGTCTTGGTCAGCTTGGCAAGGCGGCGGTCGGAGAAACCCTTCTGCTTGAGCAGACGCAGCTCGGCAGCCGAGAGGCTTTCCAGGGTGCGGGACTTCACCAATGCTTCCGTCTTGACGATGTCTTCGATCTGCGCCAGGAACCACGGATCCACGGACGTCTCGGCATAAACCTCGTCGATCGACAGGCCGAGGCGGAATGCGTCGCCCAGATACCAGATCCGATCCGGACCGGCTTCGCCGATCTCTTCGATGATCTCGTCGCGGTCGGTGGACTTTTCGTCCAGGCCGTCCACGCCGACTTCCAGGCCCCGCAGCGCCTTCTGGAACGACTCCTGGAACGTCCGGCCCATGGCCATCACCTCGCCGACCGACTTCATCTGCGTGGTCAGGTGGCTGTCGGCCTGCGGGAATTTCTCGAACGCAAAGCGCGGCACCTTGGTGACCACGTAGTCGATCGACGGCTCGAACGACGCCGGCGTCGCGCCACCGGTGATCTCGTTCTTCAGCTCGTCCAGCGTGTAACCGACGGCCAGCTTGGCAGCGACCTTGGCGATCGGGAAACCGGTGGCCTTCGAGGCCAGTGCCGACGATCGCGACACACGCGGGTTCATCTCGATCACGATCATCCGGCCATCCTTCGGATTGATCGAGAACTGCACGTTTGAGCCGCCGGTATCCACGCCGATCTCGCGCAGCACGGCCAGCGAGGCGTTACGCAGGATCTGGTATTCCTTGTCGGTCAGCGTCTGTGCCGGCGCCACGGTGATGGAGTCACCGGTGTGGATGCCCATCGGATCCAGGTTTTCGATCGAGCAGACGATGATGCAGTTGTCGGCCCTGTCGCGCACGACTTCCATCTCGTATTCCTTCCAGCCGAGCAGCGACTCTTCGATCAGCAGCTCGTTGGTCGGCGAGAGGTCGAGACCGCGCTTGCAGATCTCTTCGAATTCTTCGCGGTTGTAGGCGATGCCGCCGCCCGTGCCGCCCAGCGTGAACGACGGACGGATCACGATCGGGTAGCCGCTCGTGCCGGTTTCCTTGGCGATCTGCGACTGCACGGCCACGGCTTCGTCCATCGAATGTGCGATGCCCGACTTGGCCGACCCGAGACCGATCTTGGTCATCGCGTCCTTGAACTTCTGGCGGTCTTCGGCCTTGTCGATGGCCTCGGGCGATGCGCCGATCAGCTCGACGTTGTACTTCTTCAGCACGCCGTGGCGATGCAGGTCCAGCGCGCAGTTCAGCGCGGTCTGGCCGCCCATCGTCGGCAGGATCGCGTCGGGGCGCTCCTTGGCGATGATGCGCTCGACGACTTCCCAGGTGATCGGCTCGATGTAGGTCACGTCGGCCGTGTTGGGGTCGGTCATGATCGTGGCCGGGTTGCTGTTGACCAGGACCACCTTGAAGCCTTCTTCACGGAGCGCCTTGCAAGCCTGCGCGCCGGAGTAATCGAATTCACACGCCTGGCCGATGATGATCGGACCCGCGCCGATGATCAGGATGGTTTTGATATCTGTACGTTTTGGCATAACCCGCTCGATTCGATTAATTCAGTGTGGCCGTCGCCAGCTTGGCGGAAAAGCCGATAAACATGGCGCCGACGCCGCTGCTCATACCGGCAGACAAACGTCGTCGCGCGCGGAACGCCGCGGCCAGCCGCGCGCCCACGAAGATGATGGTGGTCAGGTACAGGAAGCTGCAGATCTGGCAGACCAGCCCAAGCACGACGAACGACACGACCGGCAACGCGTAGTGCGGATCGACGAACTGGATGAAGAACGAGATGAAGAACAGGATCGCCTTCGGGTTCAGCAGACTGATGATCAGCGCCTTCTTGAACGGGTGCGATTCATCGGCCGGAGCCGCGTCTTGTGCGACGGACTCGCCGGCCTTGCGCACACGCCAGTTGCGAACCGCGCCACGCAGCATCTGCAGGCCGATCCACGCCAGATACGCCGCGCCGATGTACTTCACGACGTAGAACAGCGCCGGACTCGCCTTCAACAGCGAAGCCACGCCCGCTGCCGACAACACCATCAGGATGGCATCACCCAGAAACACGCCGCACGCGCCCTGGTAGCCCGCGCGCACACCGCGGCGGGCCGCCACCGACAGCACGTACATCGAATTCGGCCCCGGCAGCAGCACGATGAAAATCGTGCCGAGCAGAAAGGTCCAGAACTCGGTGATGCCGAAGTGGGCGAGCATGAAGGCGTTCATGGGGGATGCGCTCTCGTTGCTTTACTGTTTGGCTGCGTCCATCGCCGCGGTGAAGCGGTCAAACAGATACGCGATGTCGTGCGGACCGGGCGACGCTTCCGGGTGGCCCTGGAAGCAGAACGCCGGACGGTCGGTCAGCTCGAAGCCCTGCAGCGTGCCGTCGAACAGCGAGACGTGCGTCACGCGCGCGTTGGCCGGCAGCGATTCCGGGTCCACTGCAAAACCGTGGTTCTGCGAGGTGATGACCACGCGGCCGTCCTGCAAATCCTTGACCGGGTGATTCGCGCCGTGGTGGCCGGTCTTCATCTTGAGCGTCTTGGCACCGACAGCCAGGCCCATGATCTGGTGGCCCAGACAGATGCCGAACGTCGGCAGGCGACGCTCCAGGAACTCCTTGGTGGCAGCGATAGCGTAGTCGCACGGCTCCGGATCGCCGGGGCCGTTGGAAAGGAAGACGCCATCCGGGTTATGCGCCAGCACGTCGGCTGCGCTGGTTTGTGCCGGCACCACCGTCACGCGGCAGCCACGCTCGGCGAGCATGCGCAGGATGTTGAACTTGACGCCGAAGTCATACGCGACCACGTGGTACTTCGGGGCTTCCTGCTTGCCGTAGCCGCGGCCCAGCGCCCATTCGGTTTGAGTCCACTCGTACGGCTCGGTTACGGACACGACTTTCGCCAGATCCATGCCCGACAGGCCCGGGAACGAGCGCGAGAGGTCGATAGCCTTCTGCACGTTGTCTTCGCCGGCGAGAATGCAACCGTTCTGGGCGCCCTTCTCGCGCAGGATTCGGGTCAGCTTGCGCGTATCGATCCCGGCAATGGCGACAACTTTCTCGCCCTTGAGGTAATGCGAAAGCGTGTGCTCCTTGCGGAAGTTCGACGCCAGGATCGGGAGATCCTTGATGATGAGACCGGCGGCATGGACTTTCGTAGCTTCGACATCCTCACGGTTCACGCCAACGTTACCGATATGCGGATACGTGAGCGTGACGATCTGGCGCGAGTAGCTCGGATCGGTAAGGATTTCCTGATAGCCGGTGATTGCGGTGTTGAACACCACTTCGCCGATCGTATGACCGGCCGCACCGATGGAATAGCCACGAAAGACCGTGCCGTCTGCAAGCGCGAGAATGGCGGGCGGGAAAGACGGCAACACGGGTAGCTCCTGCTGGATTCACCCTGTGCCGACCTGATCACCTTGGCGCCGAAGCGGAATTCCGGCTATGCGGAATCCGGGCCGTTTGCGCGCCGAGAGTCGGGGCTGGGACAGAACTCACCAGAAATCACCGAGAAACGAGGCAGACGGGGCGGTAGGCGGGAGGTAGGAAGCGGTTGGCGCTAGGGTGATGGGTTTCTGAACTCAAACCCAACAAGTATACCCGGACACCGCAAAAAACTCAATGAAAGGAAGGACTTAACGGCGCGTGCCGCCCGATTTGTGACGTCCCGCCGTGCCCACGAGCCCGTGATCGAGCTGGCGAGAACGTCACTTTCTCATCGTCTAGTCACCTCGCACGGCAGCCTGCACCTGAGCCAGCGCCGTGGGGTCTTCAATGGTCGTCAGATCTCCCGGGTCACGCCCTTCCGCCACGGCCTGCAT
Source organism: Ralstonia pickettii (assembly GCF_016466415.2). Taxonomy (NCBI): domain Bacteria; kingdom Pseudomonadati; phylum Pseudomonadota; class Betaproteobacteria; order Burkholderiales; family Burkholderiaceae; genus Ralstonia; species Ralstonia pickettii. The sequence goes on from NZ_CP066771.1 coordinate 1,803,378, forward strand.
CGCCCGGCGCAGCAGCTTTCCGGAGCGCGTCTTGGGCAGCGCCCCGACAAAGAACACGCGCGAGGGCCGTGCCACTGCCCCGAGCTGCATCTCGACTGTGCGCATCAACTCACCTTCGAGGGCCAGGCGCCCCGTCGGCTCGGCAATGCGCGAAGCGTCACGCACGATGGCAAACCCCATCGCCACCTGCCCTTTGAGCTGATCGGCCACGCCCACCACCGCCACCTCGGCGATGGCGGGATGCGACGACAGGCTTTCTTCGATCTCGCGCGTACCAAGGCGGTGGCCCGCCACGTTGATGACGTCGTCGGTGCGGCCGAGGATGGTCAGGTAGCCCTCCTCGTCACGCACGCCCCAGTCGAAGCTCGAATAGATGTGCCGGCCCGGGAACGCAGACCAGTATGTCTGCAGAAAGCGGGCATCGTCACCCCAGACGGTCGTCATGCAGCCCGGCGGCAGCGGCGCGGCAACGGCGAGGAGCCCCTTCTCGCCGGGGGCGCAGGGTTCGCCGGTGGCCTCGTCCAGGATGTCGAGCTTGTAGCCATAGACCGGGAAACCCGGCGAGCCGAGCTTTTGCATGGAAGGCTCAACCCCTTGCGGAATGGCCAGCATCGGCCAGCCGGTCTCGGTCTGCCAGTAGTTGTCGACGATGGGCTTGTGCAGTGCCTCGCCGATCCAGCTTGCGGTGGGCTCGTCCAGCGGCTCGCCGGCAAGGAAGAGGCGGCGCAGGCTCGACAGATCATGTCGCTGCAGCAGCGCCGGATCCTGCTTTTTGAGTACGCGAATGGCGGTCGGTGCGGTGAACATCACGTTCACCCGATATTGCTCGACGATGCGCCACCAGACCGCACCGTCGGGACGGATTGGCGTGCCTTCGTACATGACCGTCGTCAGGCCCGCGAGCAGCGGCGCGTAGACGATGTAGCTGTGTCCCACCACCCAGCCCACGTCCGAAGCGGTGAACATCGTGTCGCCGGGCTGCGTACCGAAAATGAGCGGCATCGACGCCGCGAGCGCCACCGCATAGCCGCCGGTATCACGCTGCACGCCTTTTGGTTTGCCGGTGGTACCGGAGGTGTAGAGGATGTACGAGGGCTCGCTCGATTCCATCCATTCGCACGGCACCTCGGCGTTCGCGTGCTGGGCGGCGAGCGTTGCGTAGTCGACATCGCGCGGGTTGCGCTGCATGGGCGCGAGTTGGCGATTGACGAGCAGCACGCGCTCGGGCTTGTGGGCCGCCAGCTCGATTGCAGCGTCGAGCAACGGCTTGTACTCGACCACCTTGCCCGCGCGCGAGCCCGCATCCGCACTGACGATCACGCGCGGCCTGGCGTCATCGATGCGCGTGGCGAGACTGTTGGAGGCAAAGCCGCCGAACACGACCGAATGGATCGCGCCGATGCGTGCACAGGCCAGCATGGCGAACGCGGCTTCCGGAATCATCGGTAGGTAAATCAGCACGCGGTCGCCCCGTCTGACGCCCAGCGCCTGCAGGCTCGCCGCCATGCGGTTGACCTCGCGATGGAGCTGGCGATACGTGTACGTGATCTCCAGGCCGGTTTCGGTGGAGACGTACACCAGCGCCGCTTGCTCACCGCGGGTGGCGAGATGCCTGTCGACGGCGTTGTGGCAGAGGTTGGTGCGTCCGCCCACGAACCACTTTGCGAATGGCAAGCGCGAATCGTCCAGGACGGCAGAATACGGCGCCTGCCATTCGATGCGCTGGGCCTGTTCGCCCCAGAAGCCAGCGGGGTCATCAATGGAGCGCTGATACAGCGCGCGGTACGCGGCGGACATGGGCATGATGTTGTCTCCTGGCCATCGTACGCGATGGCCCAATCTTGGTTGTGCTTGATGCACCTACTTTGCGATCGCCAACTTACGCGGGTCTTACCGCCACCCCAAAACAAAACGGCGCCCCGCAGGACGCCGTTTCTGTTGCCAGTCTCAGCGCCTCTTGCGCTTGACCGAACTGGATGAAGTTGCCACCGGCTTCGCCTTGACCACCGGCTTGCCGGCCACCTTCGCGGTCGGCACGCGCGGGGTTGCCGTTGCGGCGCGCGACGTTGTGGCCGATACGCGCATGACACGCACGTGCCCGCCACGACTGCCACCGCGCGCCTGCGGCAGCATCAGCACGACGCTGTGCCCTTTCGGGATGGCGTCGCCAGGCAACTGGTTCCACGCACGAATCTGGGCAACCGATACGCCGTAGCGCCGCGACAGACCCGCCACCGTGTCGCGCTTGCCCGCGCGCACCACCACCTTCCTGAGGTCGGGCATGTCCGGCTCGACCGCCATGGTGGCGTTCTCGGCCAGCTCGGGGCTGATGTCGGGTGCGTTCTCCTGCGCGCCGTCCACTCGCGGTACCACCACGGTGGAGCCCGCCTTCAGGCGCATGCCCTTCGGAATGCGGTTGATCTCGCGAATGGTGTCGGGGTCAACTTTCAGCCGGGCCGCCAATGCCTCAACGCGCTCGCGGTTGCCGACCGTCACGGCCGTCCAGCTCGAGAGGCCGCCGCGACAGGTGTTGAGGTTGTATTGGAACGTTTCCGCGTTGTCATACGGCAGAAGAATCTGCGGGTTCGACGCGCCGAGGATCACCGGCCGGTTGAACGACGGGTTCAGCGCCTTGAACTCATCCATCGGCAGATTCGCCAGCTTGGCTGCCAGCGTCACATCAATATCGCGTGACGTGGTGACGGTGACGAAATATGGATGGTTCGGAATCTCGGGCAGCGTGACCCCGTAGCGCTCTGGGTTGGCGATGATGTTCTTCACCGCCTGGAGCTTGGGCACGTACATGCGCGTCTCGGCGGGCATGTTCAGGTTGACGTAATCGGTCGACAGGCCGGCTGCCTGGTTGCGCGCAATTGCCCGCGCCACCGCACCTTCGCCCCAGTTGTAGGCGGCCAGCGCGAGTTGCCAGTCGCCAAACTGGTCGTGCAGCTTGGAAAGATAGTCGAGCGCGGCGTCGGTCGAGGCCAGCACATCGCGGCGCTCGTCCTGGAAGACGTTCTGCTTGAGGTTGTAGGTTCGGCCAGTGCTCGGGATGAACTGCCACATTCCGGCAGCCTTGGCGCTCGACACCGCCTGCGGGTTGAACGCGCTTTCCACGAACGGCAGCAGCGCCAGCTCGGTGGGCATGTTGCGCCGCTCCAGCTCTTCGACGATGTGATACAGGTAGCGGTTCGAGCGATCCACCATGCGGCGGAAGGCTTCCGGGCGCTGCGCATACCAGTCGGTACGATCATCCACGGCCGAGCTTTGCAGATCGGGCATGGAAAACCCTTGGCGAATGCGCGCCCAGAGATCCTTGGCCGGCCCTTTCAGGGACGCGACGGGCTGCTGATCGATATTGACGACCGGCGCAGACGCTTGGCCGGCGGCGGTGGAGGCGCTGGTGCTGGCCGTGTCGGCGTTCGGCCCGGGGGCCGTTGCACAGGCCGCGAGGAGCAGACTGAGCACAGTTGCCGCAAGGAGTCGCACGGATCGCATCAAGTTCTGAGGGGTTAGGGCTAAAAATTGCCCCAGATAGTAAGAAACGCATCCGACCGCGTCAACCCGCGTTCACCCGGCGTGCCGCTTGCCCAATGCATCACATCTGGCCGCCTTATCGCCGCGCGCCGAGCGTTCTCAACGGAAATCGTTCTTCCACTGGCGCAACGCGGCGAATACTGCAACGGGGTCATCCGCGTCGATGCCTGCGTGGCGTGCCACGGCCTGCGTCACATTGGCGTCATCCGATCGTATGAAGGGATTGGTCGCCCGCTCGTGGCCAATGGTCGTGGGCACAGTCGAGCGGCCCTCGGCCCGCAACGCCGTTACCTCATCCTCCCAGGCTGCCAAGTCGGCGTTACCAGGTTCGACTGCGCGCGCAAAACGCACATTCGATGCCGTGTATTCATGCGCGCAATAGACACGCGTATCGGGCGCCAACGCCGCCAGCTTGGCCAGCGACGCGCGCATCTGCGCGGGCGTCCCCTCAAAAAGCCGGCCGCAGCCGGTGGCGAAGAGTGTATCGCCACAAAACAGACTCGCCGATGCGGCATTACCCTGAAGGTGCCCCACATAGGCGACGTGACCGCTGGTATGACCGGGTACATCGATCACCCGGAATGTGGCGGCTGGCTGCGTGAGCGTCACGACGTCGCCTTCGCGCACGGCCTGCGTGCGGCACGGGATCGATTCGTGGGCTGGACCGATGACCGGCAGCGGCGCGCCCTCGGGATTCTGCGGATACGCGTCAAGCAGTTCGCGCACCCCGCCGACGTGATCGCCATGATGATGTGTGATTACAATGGCACCGAGCGCGAGCCCGCGTTCCTTCAAGAAGCGCAGCACCGGTTGCGCGTCGCCCGGGTCGACGACAGCAGCCACGCGGCCATCGTGCAGTGCCCAAATATAATTGTCGGTAAACGCAGCGATCGCCTCGACCTCAAGCGCTACACCGCGCGGCACACCACCCTGGACCATGTCCGACTCCTCTAACGATCGTCGCATTATAGATTGGCACCACTGGCTCGCTTCGCCGCCCGGGCAATATGTCCTGCGGTGGGAGCAGGCCCAGTTCGATCGCACGGTGGCCGACATGTTCGGCTATCACGCGCTGCAGCTAGGCCACCCTGGCTTTGGGGCGCTGCGCGAGAACCGCATCCCGCTGATTGCCCGCGTGGTGGACGACATCGACCCGACGGCCCCCACCGAAACGCTCGACCCGATGGATGGCGACCCCGCTGAATCCGCCGATGCGGCCGACGGAGAACCCGACACCAGCACGCCACCACGCCAAGCCACGCCCCGCGTCATCTGCCGCTATGACGAACTGCCCTTTGCTTCGCAGAGCATCGACCTCGTCGCCTTGCCCCACGTGCTGGAGTTCACTGACGATCCGCACGAAGTGCTGCGCGAAGTGGCGCGCGTGCTGATGCCCGAGGGGCGCCTGATCATCACCGGCTTCAACCCGCTCAGCCTGTGGGGCATGCGCCAGGGCATGCGGCGCTTGGGCACGGAATCGTTTCTGCCTGCGCAGAGCCAGATGATTGCGTTCACGCGCCTGAAGGACTGGCTGAAGCTGCTCGGATTTGATATCGTGCGCGGCCGTTTCGGCTGCTACTGCCCGCCCAATCGCTCGGACAAATGGCTGCAGCGCACCGCCTTCATGGAGAAGGCCGGCGACCGCTGGTGGCCGATCTTCGGCGCGGTTTACATGCTGCAGGCTGTCAAGCGCGTGCGCGCCATGCGCCTGGTCGGTCCGGCTTGGAAGACGCGTAAATCGCCGTCGCTGGTGCCGGCCGGCACGCCGGTCGCGACACCTTCGGGCTCGCATTCGACCAAGGCACCGTCGGCTACTGCGCGCGACGGCAAATCGGGCGTCTGAGCGCGCCCGTTCCACTCACTGATCACCCATCGTTTCTCAATGCAGGAAGTCACCGTTTATTCCGATGGCGCGTGCAAGGGCAACCCCGGCCTCGGCGGCTGGGGCACCGTGCTCGTCTCGGGCAGCCACGAAAAAGAACTCTTTGGCGGCGAAGCGCTGACCACCAACAACCGCATGGAATTGATGGCCGTGATCGAGGCATTCCGCGCGCTGAAGCGGCCGTGCCGGGTGCAGGTTTACACCGATTCGCAGTATGTTCAAAAAGGCATCAGCGAATGGTTGGCCGGCTGGAAGGCGCGCGGCTGGAAGACAGCCGACAAGAAGCCCGTCAAGAACGACGACCTCTGGCGCACGCTGGACGAACTCGTCGCCGGGCATGAGGTGAGCTGGCATTGGGTCAAGGGCCATGCCGGCCACCCCGGCAACGAGCGCGCCGATGCGCTGGCCAACAAGGGCGTCGAAATGGCGCGCCAGGCAAAGGCCTGACGCGGCGGCCGCACGCCCGTTCACCTGCCCGCGCAGCGCTGCGTCGGGATCCGCGGCGCATTTTCGGCGGTGGTCGTGACGTACTGCGGTTTGCCGTCCTGCGTATAGATGAGCCGCAGCGGGCCACGCTTGGAAAGACCATCGTCGATGTCCGCCTGCAGCAGGCCGGTCTGCGCCCATGCATCACCACCGATGCTGCGCTTCTGCATCATGACGGGGCGATTCGCGCCCGGCTCCCAGTTGGCCTGGCGCTCGGGCACGTAGCGGTTGGGCAGCGTGCCGTATGCGTAGAGCTGGCTCAACGCGTCGGCGAGGTAACGCCCAGCTTGGTCATTGAAAATCGGCAGGTCCTGGTTTCCGAGTTCGCCCCGGATACGCTGCGCCTCGGCAGTGCACGTTGGGGCGGCATTGTCGGCGGCGCGGGCGTAGGACATGCCGATCGCAACGGCCGCGGCGACAAGCCACGTCAATACGCGATACAGGCGGCGTGGGCGGGTGGTGGGAATCACGGACATCGGTTCGGTATGCATGCGAGCTTCTCCGTTGAACATTGAAGTAACGTGGTGGTGAATCAGGACAGGAACAGCTTGCGTTCGGCCTGACGACGCTTCGTCAGCCCTTTGAGCGGCTTGCCGCCGGCCTTGTCCCACAGCAGGAACTGGTTGGCTGCGCCGGCGTAATCGCCCGCGTTGAGCTTGCGCAGCAGCGTCGACGAGCGAAGCCGCCCCGCCCCCAGGTTGAATACAAAGGACGCCAGTGCGTCGAATTGACCTTGCGTAATCGACACGCGCACGGCCTTGGCAATGCCCTGCTCGGTGTCGGCGAGGTCTTTGCGCAGCAGCGCTTCGGCCTGTTGCTGCGAGATCGGCCCATTAAAGGTCTCGCCGGGCCGAATCAGGTGGCCGTAGCCGATGGTCGGTTTGCCGACCGCATCCAGATACGTCGACAGACGCAGCCCTTCCGATTCCTTGATCAGCGCGAGGCCTCGCTCGCCGGTGGCGCGCGGGTTGTGCTCAGTGCTCATCGCTCTTCTCCTGGGGCGTGCTGGGGTTGGCGCGGCCGTCTGGAGCCTCGGCATTTGGCTGCACAGGCCGTGGCACCAGCCGATTCGTGTATTCGTCGATGACGCGCATTACGGCTTCCGGCGCCTGCAACGCGGTGAACTTCATCTCGATGTCGATGTGCTCGCTGTCGCGGCCGGTGTCACGCTTGGAATGCGGCGCGAGCGAGACGTAGAACCGGCCAACACCGCCGGTGGCAGCGCCGTGCACGGGCAAGGTCTCGGCAATGTCGCTGCGTACGGTCATGTTCACCGTCATTTCATCGAGCGCGAGGCCACGCGGCATCGCAAGCGACACCAGCGGCAGCGCCAGCCGGTGCTGACTGTCGAGCGCAAGTTCGACCTCCCGCGCCACCAGCGTGCCGGCCTCGTCGGCATCGAAAAACTGATCGAGTAGCGCGGTGTACTGCTGCGCAAGCATCTGGTTGGCGGACGCGGCGGCGTGCTGCATGCCACGCGTGATGTCGTCCAGCGTCAGGCCATTCAAGCCCGGATGACCGTGGCTGTTACTGCCACCACCACCGCCAGGGGGCGATGAACCCGGAGGCGACGGCGGAGGCGCATCGGACGCTGCCTCGGAAAACGGCGCGGCACCGGAAGACCCAGGTGGCGCCGGCGGCGAACTGGTGGGCAGTGCCGACGGTGTGGCGGGCGCTGACGATGCACGGTCATCGTCACGCCCGCGGCGGCTGAAGAGTTTGAACATGGTGTCGGGTCGGTCGAATCGATCAGGTCAATGGGCGGCGCGCGGCAGGCGCGCACCGATCAGGACGCCGACCGTGGGGAGGCCGGCCGGCGTCCGTCGCCGGGGCGGCTTACGGAGTTGCCGGAGCCGGGGCCGGCGCGTTACCGCCAGCCGGCACCTTTTCGCCGATCATCGTGCCGTCGGTCGGCGTGGCGGGCAGCGGCTTGACGTCGTTCTCCTTGCCCTTGACGACCACCGGCTTGGTTGCAGCGTCAGTCAAGAACTCCATCACGCGCATCAGCGCTTCCGGCGGGTTCTGGCGCTTGACCTGGGTGTGGAAGGAGTACTTGGCGCGCGTATCCGTGCTACGCGTCTGCTCCGACTTGTGCGAGGCGCGGCCCGACACCGATACGCTGAACGGGCCCCAGCCGAATTTGGCCTGGAAGGACCCTTCTGCCTCGGTGGTGGACGACGATTTCTCCGACTGCGTAATCTCCAGTTCGAAATCGATCGTGCCCTCCTCGATGGCGATCACCGGATGCACGACCGCGCACAGCAGTGGAATACGCATCGTCTTCTGGATCGTGCCCTGCGCCACGCCCTTCTCGTCGACGATGGTTTCGTCGTAATCAAATTGCACCGCAACGGCTTTGCCGTTCTGAATACAGACCTGCAGCAGAAAATCCGCATAGGATTTTGCCGCCGAGGTTTGCGCTGCGATCATGGCCTGCAGCGGCGCAGAGATCATCTTGTCGATTGGCAGCGCATTGATAACCGACCCGATAAGTCCGTTGTCCATTTAAAACTCCTCACATTGAATTATTTGGGCGCACAGGTTTGTGTGCCCGAATCCAAAGTAAGAGTTTTTCCTGCGGGGTTCGATGCCTCGAAAGTCCCAGTCATGGCCACGGAACAGCGACCCAGTACATGACGAATGGCAGCCCGTGACTTTCGGCACTGCACTTCCGTTTCAATGCATCCGGATCGATCCCGCTCTACAAAATAATCGGTTTCGCCGAAAACAATTAACTGAAGTACGAGGGGTCGATGAATATTCTGGTAATCGACAGCTTGCCGCTTTTTGCGGCAGGTGTGTCCAATGTATTGAATGCACTCGACGCGCAGGGTGTGTTTATCGATACGCACTACACCGCGCAAATCGGACCGGCTTGCAGGCAAGCCGAACCCACAGCCGTCGTGATGGAATGGAGCGCAGAGGACGACGACGCGCGACAACGTTTATCGGAGTTGAAAGCGGTGCTGCCAGAAGTGCCTGTGTTGCTGACGGTTCAAGCGGTGGGCCGGCACGTGGTGGGCGACGCGCTGCGCTTCGGCGCAGCCGGCGTGGTCGACCGGCAGGCCACGGCCGATGTCCTGCTGGAGGCCCTGCAGCGCATTACCTCGGGCGCGGTCTACTTGCCGCCCATCAGCAATCTCTACCCCGATGATCCGCGCCACACCCCTGGAGAGAGCCCGGCCGAACTCTGGCGCCGCCTCACGCCGCGGCAGCATGAGGTGCTGCAACTGCTTGCAGAAGGCAAATCCAACAAGCAGATCTGTCGCGTGCTCAACGTGGCTGAGGGCACGATCAAGAACCATCTGTACGCGCTGTTCCGGCAGATTGGCGTCAACAACCGGACCGAGGCCGCGCTCTGGCTCTCGCGCTGCAAGGCAAGCCTCGTCCGCCTGCAGATGTGTGCGATGTAGCACCGCACGCCACCACTCGCCCGTGGCCTCCGGCAGCCTTGCCGGACGTTACGGGCCAGCGAGGTCGCCACCCATGAAAACACTGAGCCGGTCATTGCATTCACGCAACCACGCCATACACTGGTTGCAAGGCGGCGCACGGTGCATCGCCGTTTTTTCATGGAGGCCGCCCATGGAAAGCATCGAATTCCACACCAGCCCGCCACGCTACTGCGCCGCGGATCTCACCCTCACCTGCACCGCCAGCGTCGACGGCATGCCGGCCTGCTATGCGGTGACGGCGGAAGCGCTCGAGGAGCATTTCGGCGCCCGCTCGTGGCGGCAGGAAGATCTGCTCCAAGCCATGGAATCGCACCGCGGCACCATTGAAGACATGGCGCGCTCACTCTTCAAGCTGACGGACTCGCACAACATCGTGCTGCGCAGCGGCCATTTCCGGTTCGGCATGTAGCTGTCCCGAGAGCAGCATGGCCGACATCTGCGCCTGCGGTGGATATGAAGAAAGCCAGCGCAAGGCTGGCCTTGTGGAAACGGAAGGGTGCTAGTCAGGCCTGCACTCGTGCTTCATCTCGCGGCGCCCATCTTCGTAGACCACCTCCAGCCGGCACGTGAAGCCCCACAGGCGTACGACGTGGCGCAGCATCTCTTCGTAGTTCGACCCGAGCGGGCGACGGCTGCTCTGCAAGTGGCGCAGCGTCAATGAGCGATCTCCACCCACGTCGACGTTGGTCACCTGGATATTCGGCTCGATGTTCGACAAGTCGTACTGTCCTGCCAACAACTCTCGGATCTTGCGATAGCCATCCTCGTCGTGGATGGCGGTGACGCGCAGCTTGGCATCGCGGTCGTCATCGAGCACGGAGAACAGCTTCAACTCACGGATCACGCGCGGCGAGAGGAATTGCAAGAGGAAGCTCTCGTCCTTGAAGTTGCGCATGGCGAAGTCGAGCGTCTTCTGCCATTCGCTGCCGGCAATCTCGGGCGCCCAGCGGTAGTCTTCCTCTTCCGGCGATTCACAGATGCGCCGAATGTCCTGGAACATCAGAAAGCCCAGCGTGTACGGGTTCAGGCCGCTGTAATACGGGCTGTTGAATGGCGGCTGATAGATCACGTTGGTGTGGGCCTGCAGCAGCTCGAGCATGAAGGCGTCGTTGACGAGTTTTTCGTCGTACAGCTTGTGCAGGATGGTGTAGTGCCAGAAGGTGGCCCAGCCTTCGTTCATCACCTTGGTCTGCCGCTGCGGATAGAAGTACTGCGCGATCTTGCGCACGATGCGCACGATTTCTCGTTGCCAGGGCTGCAACTTGGGCGCGTTCTTCTCGATGAAGTACAGCAGGTTCTCTTCCGGTTCCGGCGGGAATTGCGGATCGGGTTCCGGTATGTCGTCCGCCGTTGCGAGCGCGCGAGCGCGGTGCGTCGGCAGCGTGCGCCACAGGTCGTTCACCTGCGCTTCCAGGTATTTCTCGCGCTCCGCCTGGCGCGCCTGCTCTTCGTTGATCGACAGCTTCTTCGGCCGCCGATAACGATCGACCCCGTAGTTCTGCAATGCGTGGCAGGAGTCGAGCAGCAGTTCCACCTCCTGTTCGCCGTAGCGCTGCTCGCATTCGGCCACGTAGTTCTTGGCGAAAAGCAGGTAATCGACGATCGCGTCGGCGTTCGTCCACGTGCGGAACAGGTAATTGCCCTTGAAGAAGGAGTTGTGGCCATAGCAGGCATGCGCGATCGTCAGCGCCTGCATCGGCATCGTGTTCTCCTCCATCAGATAGGCGATGCAGGGATTCGAGTTGATGACGATCTCGTAGGCCAACCCCATGAGCCCGCGCTGGTAGCCGCGCTCCGATGCAAGGAAATGCTTGCCGTATGACCAGTGGTTGTAGCCCAGCGGCAAGCCGGACGACGCGTAGGCATCGAGCATCTGCTCAGCGGTAATGATCTCGATCTGGTTCGGATAGGTGTCCAGGCCGAAGTCTGCGGCAATCTGGGCGATGCTTTGGTCGTAGCGCCTGATCAGCTCGAAAGTCCACTCCGAGCCCGTAGATAGATAGGCCATGCTCGTTCCCGTTGGTCCATCACACTGGGTCACAGATAGTGTGCTCGCCATGGCACACACCGCCACTGCACGGCGACAGTGCCAAGCTGGAGCAACCTGGCGCCGCCCGATCGGCGATCAGGCAGCGCGCTTCTGAAACAACTCGTGCAGTACCGGATAGATTTCGTCCGCCTTGAGAATGCGCTGCATCGCGAAGTTGTCGTGCCCCGCCTTCAACGTAAGATACTCCTCCCACAGGTTCTGGGGCTCCGTGGAAACCACCTCAACATAGGCGTAATACTGCGTCAGCGGCAGGATCGTTTCGCGCAGCAGCTTTGCGCATAGCTCAGAATCGCCCGCCCAGTTGTCGCCATCCGAAGCTTGCGCGCAATAGATGTTCCATTGGCTCGGCGAATAGCGCTCCTGCATCACTTCCGCCATCAGCTTGAGTGCGCTCGACACGACAGTGCCACCCGACTCGCGCGAGTGGAAGAAATCCTCCTCATCCACCTCCTTGGCCACGGTGTGGTGGCGGATGAAGACGACGTCGATACGCTCGTAGTTCCGCTTCAGGAACAGATACAGCAGCATGAAGAAACGCTTGGCCAGGTCCTTGCGCGATTCGTCCATCGAGCCGGATACGTCCATTACGCAGAACATCACCGCCTGCGCCTGTGGGCGCTTGCGCAGCACGCGATTGTTGTAGCGTAGATCAAGCTTTTCGATAAACGGTACGCGATCCAGGCACGAGCGCAGATGGCGCATCTCCTTCATCAGCTCTTGCGCACGTACGCTGTAGGGGCCGTCGTTTTCCAGCTCCTCGTTGTACTCGCGCTCCAGCTCGTGCAGGCGGCGCTGATACGGGCTGGACAACGCGATACGGCGACCGATCGAACTGCGCATCGTGCGCAGAATCGACAGGTTGGACGGCGTGCCGTCGAGCGAGAAGCCCGCGCGCACCTTGCGCACCTCGGCGATCTTGGCCAGGCTGCGCTTGGCAAGATCGGGCAACGCCATGTCTTCGAAAAAGAAGTTGAGGAAGTCTTCGCGCGAGAGCGTGAAGATGAAATCGTCTTCGCCCTCGCCCGAGTCGCTGGCTTGCGAACCGGTACCGCCGCTGCCCTGCTGCGGACGGTCGAAGCTGTCGCCGCGAATGAACTCCTTGTTGCCCGGGTGGACGCCCTCGCGGCGCCCGCCCGAGCCGTGGTGGAACATGGGCTCCGAGATGTCCTTGACGGGAATGGACACCTGCCCGCTCTGCTCGATGTCCATGATCTTGCGGCCCGTCACGGCCTTGGCCACCGCGCGGCGGATCTGGTCTCGGTAACGCTTGATGAAGCGTTGCTTGTTGACGGTGCTCTTGCCGCCACCGTTCTCCCGCCGATCAATGATCGTGCCCATGTAACTGCCCTCGATTGGAAGTTCGCTGGGGTGTCCTTGCCCTCTCCTGACCTCCTTAAGATGATTTCCTGACGCGCAGGTACCACTCCACCAGCAAGCGGACCTGCTTCTGGGTATAGCCTTTCTCCACCATGCGGTTGACGAAGTTTTCGTGCTTCTCCTTGTCGTCATGCGACGACTTGGCATTGAACGAGATGACCGGCAGGAGGTCCTCCGTGGTCGAGAACATCCGCTTCTCGATCACCGCACGCAACTTCTCGTAGCTGGTCCAGACCGGGTTCTTGCCTCCGTTCTTGGCCCGCGCACGCAGCACGAAATTGACGATCTCGTTGCGGAAGTCCTTCGGGTTGGAAATGCCCGCGGGCTTTTCCACCTTCTCCAACTCGTCATTCAACGCGCTGCGATCGAGAATTTCGCCAGTGTTCGGGTCGCGATATTCCTGATCCTGGATCCACAGGTCGGCGAACACCACGTAGCGATCGAAGATGTTTTGCCCGTACTCCGAATACGACTCCAGATACGACGTTTGGATCTCCTTGCCGATGAACTCCACGTACGGCGACGTGAGGTATTCCTTGATGTAGGACATCAGCTTGGATTCCGTCTCCGGCGGGAACTGCTCGCGCTCGATCTGCTGCTCGAGCACGTACAGCAGGTGCACCGGATTGGCCGCCACCTCCGTCCCGTCGAAGTTGAACACCTTCGAGAGCACCTTGAAGGCAAAGCGCGTCGACAAGCCCGTCATGCCCTCGTCGATGCCGGCAAAGTCGCGGTACTCCTGGTACGACTTCGCTTTCGGGTCGACGTCCTTCAGGCTCTCGCCGTCGTACACGCGCATCTTCGAGAAGATGTTGGAGTTCTCGGGCTCCTTGATGCGCGTGAGCACCGCGAACTGCGCCATCATCTTCAGCGTGTTCGGCGCGCACGGCGCAGCGGCCAGCGAGCTGTTGCGCAGCAACTTGTCGTAGATCTTCACCTCGTCCGACACGCGCAGGCAGTACGGCACCTTGACGATGTAGATCCGATCCAGGAAGGCCTCGTTGTTGCGATCGGACTTGAAGCTTTGCCACTCCGCCTCGTTCGAGTGCGCCAGGATGACGCCATCGAACGGGATTGCGCCAAAGCCCTCCGTGCCCTTGTAGTTGCCTTCCTGCGTGGCCGTCAGCAGCGGGTGCAAGACCTTGATCGGCGCCTTGAACATCTCGACGAACTCGAGCAGCCCGCGGTTGGCCAGGCACAGCCCGCCCGAATACGAATACGCATCCGGATCGTCCTGCGGATAGTCCTCCAGCTTGCGGATGTCGACCTTGCCGACCAGCGACGAAATATCCTGATTGTTTTCGTCGCCGGGCTCGGTCTTGGAGATCGCAATCTGCGACAGCACCGACGGGTGCAGCTTCACCACGCGGAAGCGCGTGATATCACCATTGAACTCGTGCAGCCGTTTCACCGCCCACGGCGAGGCAATCGAGTTCAGATAGCGCCTCGGGATGCCGTAGTCTTCCTCCAGAATCTTGCCGTCCTCCTCAGGCGAAAACAGCCCGAGCGGGGACTCGTGAATCGGCGAGCCCTTCAGTGCGTAGATGGGGATCTGCTCCATCAACGACTTCAACTTCTCGGCAAGCGAGGATTTGCCCCCGCCCGGTGGCCCGAGCAGGTAAAGAATCTGTTTGCGCTCTTCAAGACCCTGCGCGGCATGCTTGAAGAAGGAGACGATCTGCTCGATCGTATCTTCCATGCCGTAGAACTCCCGGAAGGCCGGGTAGATCTTGATGACTTTGTTGAAGAACAACCGCGACAGCCGCGGATCGTGGTGAGTGTCCACCAGTTCGGGCTGTCCGATTGCGGTGAGCATGCGCTCAGCGGCGGTCGCGTAGGCGGTCGAGTCTTTTTTGCAGATATCCAGATACTCCTGGATGCTGTACTCGTCCTCTTTGCGTGCTTCAAAACGCGTTGCGTAGTGGCGGAAAATATCCATATCTCCCCCGTAGATTTCTTCCCTACTCCACACCAACAAGCGAGAGCCAGGCTAGTTCTTGCGTGCGTTGCTGATTCCACTGTAGACGAATCACCGATGATCACAAGAACGGTTGATGGCGCCGAACGGTGCACAACCAATCGCGATTGCGTTAGCGCTCGGCAGCATCAAGTGCTAAATGGACCTTGCTCGATGCATCAGCACACGCACCCCACGACGATCGGCTACCCCGAGCGCAGCAGAAAGCGTACCCATGCCGCCTTCCCGCGCTCGCAGGTTGGTACGTAACCGATCTGCGCGAGTTCCCGCGCGCACGCTGAATACAGGAGGGGGATATCCCTGCATTTCAGTGCGCCGCCAACTGTGATAGCACCGTACTGCGCATGGCGCGCGCCTGCGGCGTTACGTTTGTAGCGGCAGCCTTTCTTGCGGTGATGCAACAACCCAGTGTGCAAAGCACGGGACGATATGCGTTTTATCGCCCGGCAGGCGCCCACAGCTCCTGTCGGAACGACCGAAACAGATCGACCGAAGGTGTCTCTTTTTTGCCCCAGAGGCAAGTTTTGCCGGACGCGATGAAGACGCTGTCCGAAAAGCCCGCACGGAGAACGCGGACAAAGAAGCGACTTCTCGTCAGTTTGGTGCGTGGTGCAGGGATCGAACCCTGTAACTCAGTCGTGTGAAACGAAAATCAGCGCTTCCTAACGCCGCCTCGCCTAGACGGCGCCTCGATCCTATCTCTCAGTCGCGAGTACCGATCCCGCCACTTTTCCGCCGACGGAAGCGACCGAACACATGGCTCACGATGCATCATTTCTGCCGGAGCACGCCCCCGTAGCCGAATGCGCCGCGCATCGGCCCCCACTGCGCTACGCCATCCCCGAAACGCGCTTGATTTCTTCGGTCACGATTGCAATCAACGCCTCGGTCGCCGTGCTTAACGGCCGCTGAGGATGGCTGACGCAGACCAGATGCCGCACGATGCGCGGCGCGACAATGGTATGCATGCGCAGCCGTCCCTCTTCCACGGCACGCTGCACCACGATGCGCGGCAACACAGTGGCGAAACGCGTAGCTTCAACGAACTGCACGATGGTCCCAAGGATGTCGATTTCGAACTTTGGCGCCAGCGTGACGTCATGCGCCTGCGTGGCAGTATCCAATACCACGCGCAGGCCGTGCGACTTCGTCGGTAACACAAGCTCCAGTCCAGGCAGTTTCGCCATTTCCACCGATTCCGGTAATTCAGGGCCATTTGCGACACTCGTCACTAGCACCATCTCTTCGTCATGCAGGGACTGCACCTGCAGCGCCAGCCGACCACGTTGGCGATGGACCACCGCTGCATCGAGCTGGCCAGCGGAAACAAGGTTGATCAGTGCCGTGCTGAAGCCATCTGCCACAGACACCTCTACGTTCGGATAGCTCGCGTTAAAGCGGGCCAGGGCTCCGACCAGCACGCTCTCTGTCTCGGAAGCCACCATGCCGATCGTGATGCGGCCGGCCATATGCTCCTCGCGCTGCATCATCTGCTGCCGGGCACTCGCGAGATCGCGCACGATGGGTAGAAAAAGTCGGTGCATCATCCGGCCGGCGGCAGTTGGCGCCATACCGTGCGGGATGCGTTCAAAAAGCTTCTGTCCGAACTCATCCTCGAGCTTGGCTATCTGCATGCTCAGGGCCGGCTGCACGATATTCATCCGCTTGGCTGCCCGCGTGA
This sequence comes from Ralstonia pickettii, assembly GCF_016466415.2. NCBI lineage: Bacteria > Pseudomonadati > Pseudomonadota > Betaproteobacteria > Burkholderiales > Burkholderiaceae > Ralstonia > Ralstonia pickettii. The sequence continues at coordinate 1,819,824 of NZ_CP066771.1, forward strand.
CAGAGCCTTCTTCGAAAAGCGCGATGAAGTACTGAATTTGCTTGAGATCCATATTCGGATGGGTATGAACGGTACCGCGTGCGGCATCAATCTTTGCGGTCCCTGCGACGATGGTCATGGCACCCCATGCCATCAATTATGAGACACAGCGGTTCCATCCCCGTCGGCGCCCGTGCTGGAAGTGCGCGAAAGCAGGTATCAGAATAAATTATTTTGTTGATCATAAAATAGTATTAGAAGTTATATCTTGCTCTCACTAATCTGCGATGCACGTTACGCGGTCGCGCCGATCCTCCGGCGCAATCCCGACGCGTACAACGGAGTCGCAAATGAAGAGATTCGATGCTGGCGAGACGACCGGCACGGCGCAGGAGACACAGCAGACAACGGGGCAGCCCTACGTCGGCCGCCCGATGCAGCGCGTCGAAGATGCAGCCATCCTTACGGGCCGCGGTCGCTATGCCGACGACCTCGGCGTAAAACCCGGCACCCTCCACGCCGCCATACTTCGCTCGCCACACGCGCACGCCGAACTCGGTCTGATTGACTTCGCCGCCGCGCTGAAGGCGCCGGGGGTTCGCGCGGTGCTGACCGGGGCCGACCTGCCAGCCTGGTCCAAGCCCTTCGTGGTGGGGGTCAAAGCGCCGATGGAGCAATGGGCACTGGCAATGGACCGCGTGCGATACGTCGGTGAGCCAGTCGCCGTGGTCGTGGCTGAGAGCCGTGCCTTGGCCGAAGACGCACTCGACCTTGTGCGGGTGGATTACCGTGTGCTGCCACCCGTGGTGTCAATCGAAGCCGCAATAGCCGACGCCGCGCCCCAACTGCACAGTGGCCTGGGTAGCAACGTCGCCAGCGATCGTCATTTCCGCTACGGTGACCCGGAGGCGGCGTTTGCCACCGCACCGCATCGCGTTTCGCTGACTGTGCACTACCCGCGCAACACATGCACGCCCATCGAGTGCGGCGTGGTCATTGCCGAGCATCTGCCGGGTAACGAGGGCTACCAGGTCACCTCGAACTTCATGGGGCCGTTCTCGCTGCACGCCGTGATGGCGATGGCCCTGCAGGTGTCGGCCAACCATCTGCGCCACATCGCTCCCCGCGATTCCGGGGGCAGCTTCGGCGTGAAGCAGGCCGTATTCCCCTACGTGGTCTTGATGTGCCTCGCCTCGCGCAAGGCCGGCGCGCCAGTGAAATGGGTCGAGGACAGACTCGAACACCTGAGTGCAGCGACCTCGGCCACCGCGCGTCTGTCCACCATCGAAGCTGCCGTCGAAGCGGATGGCCGGATCGTCGCTCTTGATTACGATCAGCTCGAAGACTGCGGTGGCTACCTGCGCGCGCCGGAGCCCGCGACCTTCTACCGGATGCACGGTGTACTGACGGGCGCTTACGCAATTCCCAACCTGCGCGTGCGCAACCGCGTTGTGCTAACCAACAAGACGCCTACCGGCCTCGTACGCGGTTTCGGCGGACCGCAGGTGTATTTCGCGCTTGAGCGGCTCGTGCAGCGGATCTCGATCGAACTCAACCTCGATCCGCTCGACGTCTACCGACGTAACTTCGTTCCGTCCAACGCCTTTCCCTACCGCGCTGCAGCCGGCGCGCTGCTCGATTCCGGCAACTACCAACTGGCGATGTCTCGCGCGCTCGAAACAGGCGCCTACGACGAACTGAAGCGCCGCCGAGACATCGCGCGGGCCGAAGGGCGGCTCTATGGCATCGGCTTTGCGGCGATTGTCGAGCCCTCGGTGTCGAACATGGGCTACATCACGACTGCCACGCCGGCCGAGGCACGCCGCAAGGCCGGCCCGAAGAACGGCGCCATTGCAAGCGCCACGGTCAGCGTCGACCTGCTGGGCGGTGTGGTGGTGACGATTGCGTCCACGCCCGCCGGGCAGGGCCACATGACTGTCTGCGCGCAGGTCGTGGCCGACGTGCTTGGCATCGACCCGGCCGAGGTCATCGTCAATGTCGAATTCGATACCCACAAAGACGCATGGTCGGTGGCCGCCGGCAATTATTCCAGCCGGTTTGCGGGAGCCGTGGCAGGCACGGTCCATCTGGCCGCAACACGCGTTCGCGACAAGCTGGCCCGCATCGTGGCCTCGCAACTCGACTGCGACCCAGCCGAACTGATCTTCGCCGAGGGGCGCATTACGCGCAGAGATGCCCCCGAGACCGCCGTGGTGTTTGCCCGCGCTGCGAGCAATGCGCCGCACTGGTCGCCGCAATTGCTGCCTGCCGGTGAGGAACCGGGCCTGCGCGAAACCGTGTTCTGGTCACCGCCAAACCTTGACGCACCGGACGAGCAGGACCGTATCAACACGTCCGCATGCTATGGCTTCGCGTTCGACCTGTGCGGCCTGGAAATCGACCGTGCCACCGGGCGCGTCCGCATTGACCGCTACGTGACAGCGCACGACGCCGGCAAGCTGCTCAACCCTGCGCTCGCCGACGGCCAGATTCGCGGCGCGTTCGCACAAGGGCTGGGCGCAGCGCTGATGGAGGAGTTCCGCTACGGCCCCGATGGCAGCTTCCAGTCCGGCACGTTGGCGGACTACCTGTTGCCCACAACCTGCGAGGTGCCCGATCCGATGATCGTGCATCTGGAGACACCGAGTCCGTTCACGCCGCTCGGGGCCAAGGGGCTCGGCGAAGGCAACAACATGAGCACGCCGCCATGCATCGCCAATGCTGTAGCCGACGCCCTCGGAGTGCGGGATATCCGGTTGCCTCTGACGCCCGCCAAGGTCATGGCGATGATCGGTCTCGAAGACCCCCCGCCATCGCGCCTCGAACTGGCGGAAACGGCAACGGCTGCCGCCACCGGAGGCAAAGAAAGGTCCAAGGGCGCAAAGGCTCTGAGTGCACGCGGAACGGTTGATTTGGATGCACCGCCCGAGGCCGTATTCGCTGTTCTACTCGACCCGCAAGCTCTGGCCCAGGTCGTACCTGGTTGCCACGTGTTGGAGCCGATCGGAGACAACCGCTACCGCGCCGACGTGACCGTAGGGGTGGGCATGATCAAAGCGCGCTACGAAGCCGAGATTGCGCTGTCCGACCTCGAACCCCCGCACCGGCTGCGACTGTCGGGGGCCGGCCTGTCGTCGCTTGGCAGCGCACGTGGCTCGGGCATGGTCGAGCTGGCGCCGCACGAGGGTGGCACTCGTCTCACGTACGACTATGAGGCCGAGGTATCCGGTAAGGTCGCAGCGGTCGGCGGCCGCATGCTTGAAGGCGCGGCCAAGGTGGTGCTGCGCCAGTTGTTTGAATCCCTGGGCCGGCAAGCGGGCGGCAAGCCAGTACGCAAACCAGGTTGGATCGCGCGGCTGCTCGCGCTTTTTGGAGCCCGGCGATGAAACCCCCCGCCTTTGACTATCTGCGCGCAGAGTCCACGCAGCATGCGCTGGAAGCGCTCGCCCATGCAGGTGAAGACGCCCGTGTACTTGCCGGAGGCCAGTCGCTGATGGCCGTGCTGAACATGCGCCTCGCGCAGCCGCAACTGCTGGTCGATATCTCTCGCACGCATGATCTGAACGCCGTGCGAGTCGAAGACGGCTACCTGGAAGTAAGCGCTGCGGCCACACAGGGCAACGTGGAGTGGCGTCCGTCGCTCGCCAACGAGGTGCCGCTGCTGGCGCTGGCTTTCCCGCACATCTCGCATTTCCAGATTCGCAACCGCGGCACGGTGTGCGGCTCCATTGCCCACGCCGACCCGAGCGCCGAGCTGCCACTGGTGCTCACTGCGCTCGACGGACAAGTGGTGCTGCGTTCGCTGCGCCGCCGCCGCGTGATGCAGGCCACCGATTTCTTTCAGGGAATGCTGATGACCGCGCGCGAGCCTGACGAGCTGGTTGAAGCCGTGCGCTTCCCGTTGCGGCAGCCCGGTGCGCGCTACGGCTTCACTGAGTTCTCGGCCCGCCATGGCGACTTTGCCCTGGTGGCGTGCGCGGCCATCGTCACCGACGATGCCATCGCCCTTGCCGTGGGCGGAGTAGCAGACCGGCCGGTGCTCGAGCGTTGGCCGCGCCTGCAAGGCAAGGCACTTACGGAGGCCATCAACGATTTCAGTTGGAAATTGGGCGCGCAAGACGACGCCCATGTCAGCGCGCAGTACCGCCGCCACCTCGTGCGGCAACTGGGCATGCGCGCAATCGAGGAGGCAAGATGAGTAAAACCAAGAAAGGCGGCGCGCCATCCAATGCGCTTTCTGTGATGCGGCGACAGGAGCACCACCGCATCGCCCTGACATTGAACGGCAGCGCGCGTACCGGCCTGTGTGCGCCGCGCGAGTTGCTATCCGACTTCCTGCGCCATGAGCTCGGCGCCACCGGCACCCACGTTGGTTGTGAGCATGGCGTATGCGGTGCGTGCACGGTGCGTGTGGACGGCGTGGCTTCCCGCTCCTGCCTGATGCTGGCCGTGCAGGCGGACGGTCGTGCAGTCGACACCGTCGAAGGCCTCGCCACGCACGAAGGTTTGAGCGATTTACAGGAGGCTTTCCGCCGCCATCACGCCCTGCAATGCGGCTTCTGCACGGCAGGCATCCTGATGTCGTGCGCAGACTATCTGGAGCGCGTGCCCGAGCCGACTGAGGCGCAAGTGCGCGAGATGTTGTCCGGTCATCTGTGCCGCTGTACCGGCTACACACCGATCGTTGCCGCCGTCCTTGACGTCGCCGCCAGCCGCGCAGGGGCACGCCCGATTTCAGCGCCGGTTTCCGAGGAGACCAGCAATGCTTGATCTCGGCCGCACATTCCTGCAGAGCGTGGAGCGCAGCCCCAACGCTCTCGCCATAGTCGACGGGGACCTGAAACTCTCCTATGCGCAATGGCTGACGCGCATCCAGAGCGTGGCCGCAGGCCTGCTTGACCTTGGCCTGCGCCCTGGCGAACGCCTGCTTGCCATCCTGCAGAACCGCTGGGAGATGGCGACCCTTCACTGGGCTTGCCAGTTCACCGGGATCGTCATCGTCCCGCTGAATTGGCGCGCCAAGCCGGACGAGCTCGACTATTGCGTATGTGACGCAGACGCAAAAGCACTGGTCTTCGAGCCAGTCAGTGCAGACGCCGTTCTCGGCAGTCCTGCCGCGATGAAAATCCTCCGCATCGCACTGGACGGCGCACCACACTCTTCGCTGTCATTTGACACCCTGCTGGGCGCCGCGCCACGGCCAGACAGCGTCCTGCCCGAAGCTGATGACGTCTCGCTCATGTTGTACACCTCGGGCACAACTGGACGGCCAAAGGGCGTGCCCCGCCGCCACAGGCAAGAGCGCGCAGCTGCGTTGGCGCACGTCGCTCAGAACCTGTACCGGCGAGGCGAGCGTACGCTCGGGGTGATGCCGCTGTATCACACGATGGGCGTGCGCTCCTTGCTGGCGATGGCACTGGTGGACGGTCTTTTCGTCTGCGTGCGGCGCTGGAGTCCGTCTCAGACGCTGCAAGCGATCGCTGATCATCGCGTGAGCTGTCTCTACCTCGTCCCCACGCTCTACCACGACCTGCTGGCCGATCCGGGCTTTGACGCGTTACGGGTGCGCTCAGTCACCAAGCTCGGCTTCGCCGGTGCCGCCATGAATGACGGTCTGCTGAAGCGGCTGGAGCAGGCGTTCCACCCAGAGCTGTTCGTTAACCACTACGGCTCGTCCGAGGTCTACACGTTCAGTGTCGAACAGCGCGCGGCGGGCAAGCCCGGCAGCGCGGGTCGCGCTGGGTTCAATACACGACTGCGCCTAGTCCGCTTGGACACCAACTCGCCGGATGCGGTGGTGGCCCCTGGCGAAGAAGGGCAGATCATCGTCGAACTGCGCGGCGACGAAGCCTTTGAGGGGTACTGGAATCGCGACGATGCCAACGCGAAGTCCCTGCGCCAGGGCTGGTACTTCACCGGTGACACCGGCTACTTCGACGCAGAGGGGGATCTATTCGTCAGTGGCCGCGTGGACGACATGATCATCAGCGGAGGCGAGAACATCTCGCCTGCCGATATCGAATCGGTCCTCTCCCTGCACCCTGCCGTGGATGAGGTCGCCGTAGCCGGTTTGCCGGACCCGCGCTGGGGCCAAAAAGTCGTCGCTTTCGTCAAGCCGCACGACGACGTAGATGCCAACACACTGGATGCCTATTGCCGCGACTCCGAACTGGCCAATTTCAAGCGCCCGCGCGACTACGTATTCGTAGCCGATATCCCAAAGTCACCGGTCGGCAAGATCCTGCGCCGCAAGCTGTCGGAGGGTGAATACACCGCTCTCCCCAGCCCTTCTTCCCACGATCTGAACAAGGAGTAACCACATGGATATGACCCAGGCCTTTGCATTGGCCCATCCCGATCAGCAACGACTTCAGGATCTTGACGGCTTTTTCGTTGAGATCGACCCGGCACGCGAACGCGCGGACATCGTGTTGCACCGCCCGCCATACAACGTGATTTCAATGGCCGCCCGCGACCAGCTGCGCGCAGTGTTTGAGGCACTGGACGCCGACGACCGCGTGCGCGTCATCGTCGTGCGTGCGTTGGGCGCGCATTTTTCCAGCGGCGGCGATATCAAGGGCTTCCTGGAAGCCTCGCCCGAGCATGTTTCCAAGCTGGCGTGGAACGTGGCCGCACCGGCACGCTGCAGCAAACCCGTCATCGCAGCAAACCAAGGTTACTGCTTTGGCGTGGGCTTTGAACTGTCGCTGGCGTGCGACTTCCGCATTGCCACCCATACAACCGAATACGCGCTACCGGAGCAGAAGCTCGGGCAGATTCCGGGCTCTGGTGGCTCAGCGCGGCTGCAAAAGATGGTGGGCGTGGGCCGCACCAAAGACATCGTAATGCGCTCGCGCCGTATTCCTGGCCTCCAAGCGTACGACTGGGGTATCGCCGTGGACTGCGTCGCCGACGGCGACCTGACAGCCGCGACTGACGCGCTGGTCGACGAGTTGCGCGCCTTCTCCCCTTTGGCTCAGCGCACCGCGAAAAAGCTGCTGAACGACACAGAGGACGCTCCTCTGTCGATCGCTATCGAGCTGGAGGGGCACTGCTATAGCCGCCTTCGCAGCTCAGACGATTTCCGCGAGGGCGTAGAGGCATTCCATGGAAAGCGTAAGCCCGTATTTCGCGGCAGCTGACCGGATGGGCGGGCGGATCTGAACCGTCCGCCAAGCAAAGTGAGAAGAACGGATCGCGATGCTCATCGAGGCTTCTTAGGGCACCGCAGGTTCAGAAAACAATAGGAGACGACAATGGAAATGCTAGCTAACGATAAAGCGCCGCCCGATGGCGTGGGGAGCATCGAACCACCGACTGTGAGCAACCGGCAGGTGCTGGGGGCAGTCACGGCTTCATGCATGGGATGGGCACTCGATCTGTTCGACCTGTTCATCCTGCTGTTCGTAGCGCCGGTGATTGGCAAACTCTTCTTCCCGTCCGAGCATGCCATGCTGTCGCTGGCAGCGGTCTATGCATCGTTTGCGGTAACGTTACTGATGCGACCGCTAGGGTCGGCAATCTTCGGTTCCTATGCGGACCAGCGAGGGCGCAAGGGCGCAATGGTGGTGGCCGTAACCGGCGTCGGCATGTCGACGGCTGCCTTTGGGCTACTGCCGACGGTCGGCCAGGTCGGCCTTTTTGCTCCGGCACTGTTTATCTTGCTACGGCTGATACAGGGGGTCTTCGTTGGCGGCGTGGTGGCGTCGACGCACACCATTGGCACGGAGTCTGTCCCGCCTTCGTGGCGCGGCGCGGTGTCCGGGCTGGTGGGCGGTGGCGGTGCAGGCATCGGCGCACTGCTGGCATCAATCACGTATATGACTGTCACCATGCTGTTTCCCGGCGACGCTTTTGAGACCTGGGGGTGGCGCTGCATGTTCTTTGCCGGCATCGTCAGCTCTGTGCTCGGGCTAGTCATTTTCAACTCGCTGGAAGAGTCTCCACTGTGGAAACAACTCCAGGCTACCAAGACACACGCGAAACTTGAGGCACATCCGATACGGACGCTCTTCTCACAGGAGTATCGCGGAATCCTGCTGGTCAACATACTGCTGACCATAGGCGGCGGCAGTGCTTACTATTTGACGTCCGGCTATCTACCGACATTCCTGAAGGTCGTGATGAAAGTCCCGGCCGGAGAGTCCGCCGCATTGCTCATGGTCAGCAGTCTGGCCGTGATCGTTGCCTCGGTAGCGGCCGGCCACCTCAGCTCGCTGGTAGGGCGCAAGCGCTCGTTCCTGCTGATTGGCGCGACCGCACTGGTACTCCTGCCTCTGCTCTACCAATGGTTACCCGCCGCCTCGACCATGACGGCGAGGTTCGTTTATACCGCCTCGCTCAGCATGCTGGGATGCGCAGGATTTGCTCCGATCCTAATCTTCCTGAACGAGCGATTTCCCACAAGCATTCGTGCCTCTGGAACAGGACTCTCGTGGAATATCGGTTTCGCAATCGGCGGCATGATGCCGACACTGGCATCGCTGATCGCGCGAACACCAGCAGATCTTCCGCATGTTCTTGGCGTCACCATCGGCGCAGTGACATTGCTGTATCTGGCCGGCGCACTCATCGTGCCAGAGACCACCGGTCGGCTTGGTGACAGCTAGCAGTAGTCTCGGCCGCATTCAGCATGCGGCATGGCTGTCAGCGGGTTTTTCTTCGCATCGCCAGCCAAATGGCGATCTCGATATAGAGCAATGCTCCGACCACTCAGCGCGAAGACTTTCAGCGCAGCGTTCAGGTCGGAGCGCAGCCTCCAAATAAGGAGGACATCGAGCACAGCGCCCTTCTTGCGAGGAGAGGCCTTATCGTTGTAACGGAGGAGCGAATCGACGAAGGCGTTGCGTTCGGCCTCGCTCCGTTTTTGGTGTCGTGCAACTGGACAATTCCGTCGGCAAGATGAACATCGGGCCACCGCAGGGAAAGCAGCTTGCCACGGCGCATTGCGGTTTCGATGACGAAGACGTCGAGCGGGCGGACGTGCTCATTGCGCCAGTCCCCTCCCACGAAGAACCCCTCGGCCACCCCGGTCCATTTCGGACTCAACTTACCGCGCCCAAGCTTCGGCATCGGCATCGGCATCGGCTTTGGTGTCAAAGGTTCGACTTTGGTTTGGGTAACCCGCTGGACGGATCTCGCCCCGTCAGTAGCGACCGTGCTTCCAGATTTCGGCCATTCCTGCTGCAGACGATTCTTGGTTCTCGTGACGTCTGGGTTGAGTTTCGACTCCGCCTGTTCTCCGCGACATGGCGAAGTTCGAGGAAATGGCGAAGCTCGAGGAATTCCGCACAAAGAAAAAGGCCCTCGGCGATTGCCTGAGGGCCTTGTTTCATGCGATTTCTCGCCAGTTTGGTGGTGGTACAGCTACCAAACAGTTTCCGAAAAACCACACCACTACGCCATCTAGTCTTTACGGATTCGGAAAGTACCCCCAAAAATACCCCCAGACCTGCCCTGCTACCCCGCTTTTCTGCTGGCTTGGTACGGCCGCGCCACCTCAGGAGAGGGTGCAAGTAATGCCGTAAAGTGCTGTAGCGTTCTCTAGCTCCTTTATGCAATGTCGCTACGCTCTGCCAGCACGTTCTTCTCCAGCCTGATTCCCTCCATCATTTCGGACCTGCGCCGCATTGCCAACCGCACCCGCGGGGAAACAACCGTTGAGGATCTGCAGACAGAAGCTTGGCTCGTTGCCGAGGAGTTGAGCCGGAACCGCGAGCCGCCTCCCGATGTCGGTGACAAAAGCTTCCACCAGCAAATACTCGGCCGCCTCTACAACCGCTTCGTGAAATTCGCCGACAAGCGCCTGCGTGGTGCCGTGCGTATCGACGAACAGCACTCAGATGATGATGGTGCGATACGGGAAAACTCGATTGCAGCAACGCTGGCGGCCCAGGATGACTCCGATCCGTCGAAGGCCATGGAGGCGCGGGAGAGCGAACACGAGCAAGAATTGGCGGTGCTTGGACACTTCGCCGAAGCCGTTGCATACCTGCGCATCCTTGCTTCGATGAAAAACGATCGATGTGCCGTCGCCGCTCACCTAGCGATAGCAGTGAGCACTCTACACAGCAGGATGAAGCGTGCCGAGTGGGTGGTAAGACTTCAGCCCTCTCTATTCGACGGCATCACCGCTATCCCCAGCGACTTTATGCCTCCGCGCCATAGTGGGCGCCTACCGGCCGTGGCTACCACATCCGAGAAGCATCGACCGCCCGCCTTCCTCACTCAACTCAAGCTATTCGTCCGTGCCTACATCCCAATACGCCAGCTCTAGTAGCGCCTCTTCGACAACAATTCCCCGCAAGCGATGGACAACAAATGACAACAATTCCGCTGAATCGCAGGTTCTACGAGTGGCGCGATAGCGCTGCGGAGATTGCTGATTCCCGACGACTTCTTGGTCTATCGGGCGGGACTCTCGGCTGGAGCGACTTGCTTACACGTCGGCGTGTTGTCATCTTGGCTGAGGCCGGAAGCGGAAAAACTGAAGAACTGTCTGAGCAGACACGGCAACTGAAGGCTGCTGGCAAATTTGCGTTCTACATGACGGTGCAGGATGTTGGGCGTGGAGGACTAGAAAAAGCCATTCGTGTGCCTGACCGCGGACGCTTGCAGGCATGGCGCGAGAGTAATCAGGCCGGCTGGTTTTTTGTCGACTCCATCGACGAAGCAAAGCTCGACCACATCAACCTAGATTGGGCCTTACGCAATTTGGCAGAGGGTATCGCCGAAGCAGAGGGGCGCGCGCATGTAGTGCTGTCCGGCCGCTACACCGATTGGGAATTCGCGCGGGACGCTCGTCGGTTGCAGGATGAGTTACCGTTACCACCGGATGATTTGGCTGAACCGCTGCCAACCCTCAGAACACTAGTCCGCCGTGTACTCCGTCATGAGGAACGTCCTAAGCCGAAGGCTCCGGAAACACCACTGATCGTTGTGATGGCGCCGCTTGATACCGTCCAGGTGCGCACCTACGCGCAAGCCAAGAACACTCCCAATGTCGAGGCACTCTTGGCCGCTATCGAAACAGGAGATTTGCACGAATTTGCGCGCAGGCCACTCGACTTGGAGTGGATCGTACGCTATTGGCACACTCAAGGCCGACTCGGAAATTTTTCCACGATGATCGCGGAAAGCCTGCGTGAACGGTTACAAGAGCAGGACCCGGACCGCAGCCGCCGCGATGGTCTCAATACAGAGCGCGCCATGCATGGCTTGGAGCGCATTGGAGCAACGTTAGTGTTTGGTCGGAAGACGACCATCGCGATACCAGACAAAGACGCCCGCTCTCAAGACGATCCAGCGGCGATCACGATTGATAAGGTACTGCCGGACTGGTCAAGCGAAGAACGCCTACAACTGCTCAGTCGGCCGGCTTTTGATCCTGCGACTTTCGGACTCGCTAGGTTGCATAGCGACAACGAGGGCGTTGTTCGCGCCTATCTGACAGCACAATGGCTGCTGCGCCTCCGCCAAGCCAATCTTCCTCTGCGCCGGCTACACAGCCTGCTGTTCGCACGCAACTACGAAATCGACCTCATCCGGCCATCCATGTTGGAGACTGCGGCCTGGCTCAGCCTTTGGGACGAAAGCGTTGCAGCCGAGGTAGTACGACGTGCTCCGTTCCTGCTCTTTACCGCTGGTGATCCCGCGTGCCTTCCTTTGAAAACGCGCGAAACGGTACTTCGTGCGCTTGTAGCGCAGATGCTCCAGGGAGAGGAAATACCCATGCTCGATTTGAGCAGCGTAACCCGCTTCGCACAGCCCGACATCGCGGCTGCCCTGCGGGCGATTTGGGAGTCTAGCCAACAGCACAAGGAGGTACGAACCTTCGTGCTGCGCCTCATTTGGTTAGGCTCAATCAAAGACTGCGCCGACTTAGCTGCCGATGCGGCGTTGCAGCCAATTCAAGACAATCGCACCTCGCTTATGGCAGGGCGCGCACTGCTTGCAGCAGGTGATGATGTTTTGCGGCAAACATACGCGACTCACATCAAACGAGACTGCACATCCTTACCGTCGTCAGTCGTCTGGGAAGGTGTTGAAGGACTGTTTCCACAGTACATCGGCGTCGACGATCTGGCAGAGATGCTCACTGTTGTGCATCAGCGCGATGAGATGAGCTATGGACTCAGTTCATGGGCCATTGAAAAGCTCGTCGAGAATCTGTCAAGTCCTGACGATCTAACACGGCTGATCGGCCTCCTCCTGCAGCAGTTGCGTATGGGATCAGAGGATGCGGAGGGTGGGGAGACAGAAAAGAAAATCGCCGTCGCAGAGTTGCTTGCATCAGCGGCAGAACGAATCCTTGAGCTGTTGCCGCCCGATAGTGCCCCTGCAGCGGCAATTGACGCGGTTCTGTACCTCGGCGACCGGCGCAACCATCTTGGGCTTCGTGGAACAGGTGAGATTAAAGGCGCCGTCGAAGGATTGCACCAAACGCCTGAGCGGCGGCGGGCTACATTCTGGCGCGCGGCCGACTATTTTGGATCGAGCGAGGACCTTCATGGTCGGGGATTGGTAGACCCTCTGCAGATGCAGTTCCTCGGGTGGTCACCAGGACTCGGCCTGGGCGACATCGATTGGCTGCTCATTGACGGCCCAGCGCGCAGTGTGCCGAACGAGCGACGCTTGGCGATCAACGCTGTGCTGAGACTGTGGGATCAGGCCGCACGCCCTGAAGAACTCCGGGCGCGTATCGCATCCGTCGCCGCATCGACCCCCGAGACGAACGAGGCCTACGAGCAATGGATGCAACCACCAACCAAATCGCCAGACTTGCTCCGTAGCGAGGCAGAGCTTGCTGAGGCCACACGCGAGAACGAGAGGCAGCGGGCCGAACAAGAACAATCGTGGGTCGATTTCGTTGAAAACCTGCGCGACGATCCCGATCAACTGCTCCGCCCCAAGTTAACGCCGGCAACCAGCGTTGACAGCCGGCTGTACTACCTATGGCAACTCCTACAGGCAGCGACCCGAAGCGATTCCCACTATGCGATCAACAACGTCGCACCAATTATCGAGATCGCTGGAGCATCCGTTGCCGCACGGTTTATCGATGGACTCTCCGCCATGTGGCGCACATGGACGCCGACGCTGCGTAGCGCACGGCCGCCAATGGAGCGCAACCAGATCAACATGTTGGATTGCATGGGCATTGCCGCAGTATCCATTGATGCAGCCACGCACCCGGACTGGACTTCTCGTCTAACAGCCGTACAAGCCGTTAGAGCAGCCGAGTATGCAACCCTCGAACTCAACGGCCTACCCAAATGGATCACAAGCTTGGCTGAGACATGGCCAATCGCTGTCCAGGACGTACTAACTGGGCAAGCGATCGCTGACTTAGATAACCCCGAGCCTGGGATTTACTATCAGTCTCTTGACTCCATCGAACGTGCCGATGATGTCGTGGCCCGCGTGATGGCCGAGACGCTATGGCGCGAGCTCAGGGCTAGAGAAAATATGAATCCGCGTGCTCTGCAGCCTATCCTGTCTGTGCTGCGACGTGGTTTGCCCGCAGCGCGACAGCAAGAACTATATGACCTGGCGCTCGTCAGATTCTCCGCCACAGCAGAACCGCGGACTGCCGCTTTGTATATCGGCGTGGCCTATGCGATTGATGCAAAGGGAGCCACCGATGCCCTGGTGGTCAAACTCGACCAAATCGGTGATGCCGAGAAAACGGCATTGGTTGAACGGGTTCTGCCACAAATTTTTGGTTCGCGTATCTCCCTGACCATGCGGGAGCACGTAGAGCTTGATCTGCCAACTCTGGAGCGCCTTGTTGTCCTAGCCTATCGGACGGTGCGGGTCGAAGATGATCACGATCGCATGAACCAAGGAGCCTATTCGCCGGACGAACGAGACGATGCACAGGATGCGCGTTCCGCTGCGTTTGGCCTGCTCGCCAAGAGGCCGGGACGCGCAACCGTCGATGCGCTGCTGCGATTGATCGAAGTACCCGGTTTCCCCATCTCGGCAGCGCGGTTGCGCGCGTTGGCACTACAACGCGCCAGCGAGGATGCAGAAGCAAGCCCGTGGGATTCGGCGGAGGCCCAACATTTTGAAGCGCAGTTCGAGCGCCCCCCTGTATCGGGTCGTGACTTGCAGCTCGTAGCATTGAATCGGCTTGAAGACTTGCAACATGACCTGGTGCACGGCGACTTCCAGCAAGGAACGACTCTAAGCTCGCTACCGGACGAACCAGCAGTCCAAGCATGGTTAGCCGACCGACTACGTCTCGCGCAGGGAATCTCATACTCGATCGAGCGCGAGCCCGAGACCGTCCAGAGAAAAAAACCCGACCTGGTCTTTACTGCAAGAGCGGGCAACGCGAAGGTCCCCGCAGAAATTAAGGTTGCAGGCAGTTGGACGGTTGCGCAGTTGGAAAATGCACTGGAAAACCAGCTCTGCGGGCAGTATCTGCGAGCCCAAGATTGCCGTGAAGGCATCTTCGTGCTCGTACAGCAGGTGCAGCGCACAAGGGGCTGGGAGTTGGCAGACGGAACCCTCATCACGTTTGAACGTCTCGTGCAGCGTCTCCAAGACCTCGCAGCACACATTCGGCAGCGTGAATCACCCGCAGGCCCTCAGCCAGAGATCGCCGTTATTGACGTCGCGAGCTGTTCCAGCACCTCATTAGGAGTCCAGCGCGCAAATGGAAAGCGCCGTGGAGCACGGAAATGATGGGCTCTCTCGCAGAGCGGAGCCTATCACTCACTACATTGGGAGGTACCGCGCATGTTATACAAGGCAGATATTCGAGAGGTAACGATCAAGGACTTGGAGGCATTGAAGGACAACCAGATACCGGAGTCACACACCCTCGATTACAAGCGCGAATTCCCGACGGACAGGGACGGCCGCCTCAGCCTTGCTGCCGACGTTGTCGCATTTGCCAACACGCGAGGAGGCGACCTCATTATCGGCGTCGACGAGAGTGAAGGCTGCATTCGAAACTTCGTACCCATCTCTCTCAACGACCGCGATGCCGCCCTTCTCGGTTTGCAATCTGCGCTGACCGATCTAGTCGAACCTAAGATTCCCGGGATCCATTTGGCCGCAATTTCTATGGGCTCGGGTTTCATAGTAGTCGTCCGCACTCCGGCGAGCTTCCAGGCGCCACATCGGGTCAGGAAAAGCAGCATCTTCTATGCGAGAACCTCGACCGGCATTGATCCAATGGACATCACGACACTTCGCAGCGCATTTCTTCAAAACTCAACTGCTATTGAAAAGGCGAAAGCGTTTCGTGCGAAGCGGATCGAGGAAATGCACTTGCGACCGCTTCCTGTACCACTTCCCAAACGCGCCCTTGGTGTTCTCCACGTTCTACCAATGGCATCGATCTTTGGAACTACTTCCTTCGAGATCGAAGCTCTCCATTCAATCGCGCAAAGCGTCCGACCACCGCTGGCTCATGGATACGGACAAAGGGTGAACCTAGATGGAGTCATGAGCTACTGTGGGGTGGATGAACTGGTGTCTTACACACAAGTATTCAGAGACGGCTCACTTGAAAGCATCATGCCTGTGCAATCGGATAGAGATGACATCGCATGGGTTGGCGAATTCGAAAATGCCTTGCGGCAAGGGCACCACGTTCATCTAACGACCGCGCTGCAAAACCTCGGCTTGGATGGTCCGACATTTTTGATGCTGTCGTTCGTGAACATCGGCGGCAAGCCCCTGGAACCCCCAAATAGCACGATAGCGGCGATCACCGGCGGTACTGCCACGGTTCCCGGCTACTACAAGGATCTGCTTCTACCGGAAATGCTCATCGAATCGTTCGTCTCGTCTTCTCCTGAGATTTATGGGCCGCTATTCGATCTCGTGTGGAACGCCGCTGGACGCAAGAGCCGGCCTAAAAGACCATAGGCACCCCACTCCACTGGAGCGGTCGATCAACCCTCTCGCTCGTTGAAATTTGCCTCCGGCTCACCAAGCTGGGCGATTTGCTTGTGGACGTGCTCGGTCAGGGCCTCTGTCAACCGGTCGGCCTCGACGCCAAGTTCGGCTGCCAACAGCGGCGCCACCCTGGTCGGCCAGTTGAGCCACGCGTCACGCTGTGCCCTGAACTCTTCAAACAGGATGTCGCTGGCGAGGTCCAGCTCGATGAGCGCCCCACACTTCCGCTCAAAATCGAGCCGATTGAGCAAAGCGAGATAGACCTCCTTAATACGGCGTGCCTCGTCGAACGACATCTCCAGATCGATCTCGCCAACCAGCCGGCTGGCAGCCTCGTCAACAGACTCGCCCGGCTTGATCTCGATCCCTGTAGTGCTGACCGGCTGCCTTAAACGCCCCGCCGACTGATCGCTCTTCCGCCCTTGGGCATGTGGTGCGTCGGCGCTGAGGGCCGGGGGCGTGGTTGACAGTTTGCGCCCGCCTTTGTCAACTTCCCCCGCTTTTGTCAACCGCATGTCAACCGCGTCAACAGCCTGGCGCCGCAACGGCGAGCCACCTTCGTGGTACTTCTGCATATGCTCGTCCGTCGCCTCAACGTCGACCAGATTTCCTTGCAGGACAAGCCGTCCAGCGAGTTTCCACTTCATAACCGCTTGGCGTGAAACGCCGCACATGCGGGCGAACTCGGACTGCGACACGCAAGTCATAGATTTCTCCTATCGTGAAAATCCGCGTACTTTGTCAACCAAGTTTCAAGGCTCACAGCTGGAGGGAAATCGGGGTGCGCAATTGCCCTCACTGCATTCGGGAGGGGGAAGGACCCGCGACGTGCCAATGGCATCACCCATTTGCCGTCACCACCTCCCGTGCAGCGCTGCGCCGAGCTGACGCCTGAACGATGAGCCGAGCAGCTTGCGAGCCAGATCCTGGTACACAAGCCGCTGTTTTGCCTCGTGCATGTCTTGGAACTTCACCAGCAACTTGAGCCCAGCCATCTTGCCGCGCGTCGCCTTCGACCTCTCCATCAGAGCATCCGCTTCGCCAGCATTGGTCTTGACCTTGCCGACGAAGACATTATTCTTGGCCGCCAACCGCTTCACCGTGGTGCGCGGCAGGTTGAGCGAGGATGACGTCACCGTACTGCACTCCCACGATGTCCTCAGGTATATCGGAACTGAAGGACCGTATGCGCCGGCTTGAGCGCGCTCATCTCGCATTCAAGGACGGCGTTATTCCAGCTTCCGAGCGGCTCCCCTGCGGAGGATTGGCCGGCGGCGAAGCGGACTACCGTGCTCGATGGCGAGTTGATGGACCAGGTAAAGAACCAGTCGGCATTTCCTAGCGCTTGCCCGCACGAGCTCTGCCCGCAGCGGAACGGGGCAAAATTGGTGATCGTGATCCCGTATCCAAGCTTGGCCGCAAACCCGATGTAGTAGGCCGCCGATTGGCCACCACCGCTGGCGAGCCGCGCCACAACCTGCGCCCGCCTTTGCTGGACAGTTGGCGACTCTCCGGCACACGGATCGGGAAGACCGAGAGTTGACTCCCATTCCGGGAGCAATTCGTACGTCGTGCCGGGAAACGAATCAGCGAGCAGATAGTTCGAACGCCCAGTCTGCCGGCTGTAGATCTGGGTCAACCCAGAAAGAACTTGTGTCTGGATTGCATCTTGATCACGCGGCCAGACGCGGCCGCGCGGCATCAATGCCTGGAACGCGCGGAGGTAGTCAGCGGAAGTGAGGTTAGGTGCGAGCATTGTTTTTCCTCATTGGCTCCACGGTGCCGTATTCCGTCGAATTATTCATTGCAGAAGCTCCCGCAAGTTGCGGCTGTGATACTCATGTCACATTGGCTATTGGGATTACTGTCGCCTGCCGCAGAATGAACCGGGAGGTCACCGGAAAAGGCATCTGCTTCCATAAGCATCGACAGCTGCCGGTGTTATTGCCCACCGCCGGCTGGGGCCTCGCTCGAACACTATTTGCCGGTTAGATGGCACATTGTGTTTCTGCATCGTCAGTCGACGTGCGAAGCATCCACAAGCTGGGCCGCGATGTTTAGGTCTGTACCCGTATGGAAGTCTCGGCCGCGCCAGTCCTGCGCCTTTTTCTGGTAAGGCTTGGCAAGCGCCTCCTCGATGGTCATTCGCGGCGCTTCGGGTTCTGGGGGCTCGCTCTCGTTCGGGCGATCAACGCGCCCGCCGGGGCCGTCGTAGGTGCCCTTACGAACGTAGGGCTTCGGGCGCTTCGCGAGGGGCACATACGCTGAGTGTCGACCGAGGGCGGCCAGCGCTTCATTGACTGGCTTCATTACCTCTACGACCGGATTCGGCATACCCGATTCGCCGCGCAACAGATTGACGCCCACGTTGCCGTTTTGGAATTTGTAGTTGATGGCGGACAGCATGAACGTCTCAGGGTCGGGTAGGTATGCGGCCACGCAGAAATCATTGAGCTGCGGCCCCATCGCTCGAGCCCGTTCCATGATGGGCAGCAGCGCCTTTGCTGCTTCGCGCATCTCTTGGGCAACGAGAGACTTGAAGCTCGCCACTAGCATGCTGACTTCGAGATTGAGCACGCCGCCCGCCGTGTCGATTGCGGCGTCGACTTCCGGCGCGCGAGCCTCTAGGGCTTCGATCCGCGCCTTGGTGCGGCGCAACTCCGTTTCCTTAGTCACCAGTTCCGATTCGAGTTTCTTGATGGCCCGCTCGATTCCCGCCAGATCAGCATCTGCGCATAGGGCTGTGTCGGCCTCGCGGCCCGCAATCTCGCCGCGCAGGCGATTGATTTCCTGCTCCAGCCCCGCTATCTGCACCGGGGCCGCATTGGCGGCTTCGTCCAGCAGCTTGCGGCGCGCCAAGGCATCGTGGACCTCTTGAATTGCGGCCTTCACTTCAGGCGTCAGTGCGTATCCGCCCTTCTCGTTTGCTTCCTGCTTGTGTTTGTTCGTCATAGAGCCTCTGTTTAGTGCGTTAGGGATGGCATGTGTGTCAGGCTCCGAGAGATCGGCGCAGATCCCCGACCACCCACGTCAGGACGCCGCCGATCTTCTCGGGTGGTGGAATGTCGCCAGAGACGACACGATTTCGAACAGTGCGTGGGCTGCAGGCGTATAGCGCCGCGACCACGGGTATGCGCACACGCGCAAGGTCTGGCAGTTCATCGAAATGCGAAAGAACGTGGTTGCATGCTGCTTCAATGGTTTGCATCACCTTTCCTCAAACTGCAAAGCGGTACCTGCACACTAGTCGCAGCAGAAGCACCGCGATATGCCGCTAACGCGTTGACGGGGTATGCAGACGCGTTGAGATACCATTCCCCAGCTCATCGCGATCGCCAATGCCAATGCTCGGCGACGCCCTCCGCACGATTGGCTCTCTCTGCAACGCCATTGCCAAGCCATCAACAAAGGAGAGAACGTGACTTCAGGTCTTACCCCTTCAGAGAAATTTGTTGCCGGCCTGTGCGAGCGCGCATTTCTCCGCCTTTGGACACATCCAAACCCGAAGGGAAAGAAGGGCAAGGAGCTGTGTGATTGCCTTATCGTGTGCGGCCCACACGTTGTGATCATTTCCGTGAAGGACAACGAGTACCGCGAGACCGGCGATAAGACGGGATGGGAAAGGTGGACTAAGGTTGCTATCGACAAGTCGATAGCGCAGATATGGGGAGCCGAAAGGTGGCTCGACACCGTGGAAACGGTCGAGCGCACGGACGGCCGTACTGTGGCCCTTCCCCCCAAGAATCAGAGGCGGTATCACCGCATCGCGGTTGCGCTTGGCTCGCGTGGGGAAGTTCCTCTCACTTGGGGTGACTCTGGTACGGGCTTTGTCCACGTCTGCGATGAGTTCAGTGTCGGCGCCCTGTTCCTGGCGCTCGATACGATCACGGATTTTGTGGAGTTTCTCCAGGCTGCGGAAGAACTCGTGACCGGCGGGATGCGTCCTCTCTTTTCCGGAGGAGGCTTAGAGGACCTTGTTGCCCTCTATCTACTCCGCGACCGTTCCTTCAACTTTGACAGTCGGAAGCAAGACAAAACGGACGCGATGCTTATCTTGCACAATGACATACGGAAGGGAATGGTCGAATCCGACGAGTTCAAGCGCATGAGGAAAGACTTGGAGAACTCGTACGTTTGGGACCGTCTGATTGACCTCTACACCAAGGACCTTCTGACAGGCGGCATGTTTGACATGCATAGCCAACAGGCTACTGATAACGAGCTCGCTTTGGTCACAATGGCCATCCAGCCTCGAGTGCACCGCTCGTTTCTCGCCGAGGCCTTTCTCCAGTTCCTCAACAGTGGTGCATTGAAGTCTGCAGCGAGGGTGGCCCAGGGCTATGCGGATACCGCCTTTGTATTCACCACCGGCAGTAGCAGCGACCGAGAACAGCGCAGCAAGGAACTGTTCCTAAGGTGTTTGGTGGTACGAGGAAAAATGCCAGGCGTGAGGACAGTTGTGGGAATCGCTACAGACCGCCCCGGAACCTCGTCCATTGGATACTCGTCCGACATCGTCTATATCTGTTTGAAGGAGTGGAGCGACAAGCAAGCGGCGGATGTCGACGGAATTCAGCGTGATCTCGGATATTTCCAGAATGTGTCATGGACAGGGCGATGAGGCACGCCCTTTCTATGTCCCTAACTTGACCTCTCCAACATGGGTTCTATTCGAGCTTGGGATCTGACTCCTCCTTCCTTCTGGCGTTAGGGACATAACCAAGCTCCTTGAGCCAACCCTCAACCGTCCTCTGCGCTTGGTCCGGCATCAGGGCTCGACCGATCGTCGTGAGCTGAAATTCAGATACTCGGTCCTTGATGCCGATGGCTGCACTCCTCCTGCTTCGGTAGTTCCCTTCATTCGCCAGTTTCAGCGCGTACTCTTTCACAGGCTGCAGTTTCTTTTGCTTAGCAGCCGCTGCATTCTTGCCGCCGTCCGATTTGACCGCAACTACGCCTGCCTGCCGCGCCGTAAGCACCCGGTGAACCCGTCTTGCCAGCTAGGTGGCGCTGGGCGTCCAGCGATGCGGGAGCAGTTCGGCGATGTCGGCCGCCTTGTGGGTCGGCAGTCGCGTGAGGACGTCTTTCAGATAGGCGTAGGGATCGTGCCCGTTGAGCTTGGCCGATTGGATCAGGCTCATGACGGCAGCCGCGCGTTGACCGGCGCGCAGTGAGCCTGCAAACAACCAATTGGAGCGACCCAGGGCAACCGGCCGGATCTGTCGCTCGACGTGGTTGTTGTCGATGGGCACCGTCGGGTCGTCGAGGTAACGCACGAGAGCCGGCCACCGCTTGAGGCTGTAGTCAATGGCCCGCGCGATCGCCGAGCCGTCTGGGACGCGGCGTCGCTGTTCCTCGAGCCAGGCGTGCAGCCGCTCTAGAATCGGGCCAGCCCTTTGTTGCCGCGCTGCCAGGCGCTGGTCTGGCTCAGCATCCCGCACTTGCGCCTCGATCTCGTACAAGCTCACCATGTAGCGCAGTGCCTGGCCCGCCAATTCGCTCTTGTGCTTGTCGTGCAGTTCAAAGAACTTGCGCCGCGAATGGGCCATGCAACCGATCTCAGTGACGCCACCGTCGAAGCTGGCCTTGTAGCCGGCGAAGTCATCACATACCAGCTTGCCTTGCCACTGCCCCAGGAACGCGCGAGCGTGCTCGCCGCTGCGGCTGGGCGCAAACTGGTAAATCACCGCGCGCATCTTCTCGAACTCGCTCGGCGCATAGGCCCACAGGTAGGCGCGGTGCGTCTTGCCATTGCCGGGCGCGAGCATCTGCACTGGCGTTTCGTCGGCGTGCAGAACACCGTGGCTCAGAACCTCTTCTTGCAGGGCGTCCACCAGCGGTTGCAGACGCACGCCACAGATGCCCACCCACGCGCCCAGTGTCGATTGCGGGATGGCCAGACCGGCGCGCGCATAGATGCGCTCCTGCCGATACAGGGGAAGGTGGTCGCCGAACTTGGACACCAGCGTATGTGCCAGCAGTCCGGCCGTCGGGATGCCTTTGTCGATGACGTGGGGTGGCACCGGCGTCTGCACCAGCGTCTCACACTGATCGCACACCCATTTGCCGCGGATGTGACGCTCCACGGTGAACGTGCCCGGCGTGTAGTCCAGCTTCTCGCTGATGTCTTCGCCAATGCGCTTGAGCGCACACCCACAGGTGCAGGTCTCTGCGTCCGGCTCGTGGTGGATGTCGGTGCGCGGCAACTGCGGCGGCAATGCCTGGCGCTTGGGCTTGCTCTTGGCTTCAGATTTGGACGACGGCAGGAGCGCTTCCAGTTCGGTCTCAATCGCCTCGAGGTCTGCGTCAATGGCTTCGTCCAGCAGACTCGCCTGTTCAGATGTCAGTTGCTCGCTGCGCTTGCCGAACTTCCAGCGCTTGTGGATGGCCAGCTCGTGTGTGAGCTGGTCGATCTTGGCTTGCCGGTACCGCAACTCCCGGTCCTTCTCGCCGACCTGGGCCATCAACTGCGCAGCCAGTGTGCGCAGTTCGTCCGGGCTCAGGGCATCGAGGTTGGTGGGTAGGTTCATGCGGCGAGTCTGCCAGAACCCCAAGTCCTCTGGAAGGAAGCCAGTTTACGGCTTTGGGGGTATTACACGACCGTGATCGCGTGGTCGTGGGTGAGCGTCTGCCAAGGCAGCCCCGTCACCAGCGCACGCAATTGCTCGGGATTGAGCGCCGTGGCGATCGCCTGGTCGCCGTTCGTCCAGATGAAGCGCCCCTTGTTGAGGCGCCGCGCGGCCAGCCAGATGCCGAAGCCGTCGTAGACCAGCACCTTCATGCGCGTCGAACTCTTATTGGCAAACAGGTAGGCGTGGTGGGGGCGTGCCGCGCCGAACACCTTGACGACCCGCGCGAGGATCGTTTCGGTACCGGCGCGCATGTCCAGCGGCTCCACGGCCAACCAGATCGCGTCCACCCGAATCAACGCAACCACCCTTGCAGCCACTGGGCGCACTGCGCTGCGGCCGATCCCGGCCAGCGAAGACTGATCGTCGTCGCGCCACGGCGGACTTCGATCTGGATGTCCGGCACGGCAGTGGTCGGCTCGCCGATCCGCAACGGGATGAACTCGCCTTGCGGCACCCTCATCAACTCGCGGTCCTCAGGCGCGCCATTCTTTGCTTCCTGCTCGGCGACCCAGCGCCGCAGCAGATTCGCATTGAGGCGATGGTGCAGGGCTATCGCCGCGATCGAAACACCCGGCTGCATGCACTCCTGCACTGCCTTGGCCTTGAACTCGGCGCTATGCCGACGTCGGCGCCGTATTGGCGCGCTCTCTTCGATAGTGTCCACGTGTCCACCTAGAACTAGATGGACACGATGCTCCTTGCTACGCGGGTCCCCTTCAAGACGGGTTCACCGGGTGCTTACGCCGCGCCTGCTCGAATCGCACAGGAAGAGCAGCAAGGAAGTCGATGAATGCCAGCACGTTGCCGGCCTCAATCGACCAGGATAGCTCCTGGGCGTGGAGTTCGAGTTCTGCAGTAGGAATTTGCCGGTTGGCGAGCGTCTCTTCGCACTTCGCTATCGTCGCGAAACAAGTCAAAAATAGGGTAGCTGCAAGATCCTTGAGCCCCTCCAGGGGAAGCGCCCTCTTGTCCAGCATTGATCGAAATGATTGCCGAAGGCGGTCGAGCTCGTCTGATTCCATGGCGCCTCTATGCGCACCCTATCGAGAGAGGAGCCGCGCCGGCGAGAGGATAGAGTGACTCTCGTATTCGCCCTGTTGAGCTAAGCGCAGCGGTGGCATTTTTGACAGCATAACGGCGGTGTTGAAGCGCTCGCGGAAATACGCCAGGTCGTCAGCTAAGGTGGAAACGGGCTGACGAGCTACCAAACCCAGCAGGCGCGTGAGGCAATCAGCTGGCCAGCCCTCGATGTCGGCCACCTTGCTAACAGTCGCCTTGAGGTCGTCTAACAATGCCGCAGCGCGGTCGGGCGACATGGGCGCACACCACGGCATGAACGGACCATCTGCCATCGGGTAGCGAGATAAGTCCGCAACGCAAGCAACCATTGCCGCCTTGTTCTCGGCGAGCAGCGGTAGCACGGCTTTGACTGCATCCTCGGGGCCCTTGTACCGCAGACGGTCGCCGTGGACCGTCAGGCGTACGGAGAGACGCCGACACTCACACCACAATTCGAAGGGGCTCATAGCTCACCTCCAGCCTCGTCATCGCCGGAAACCGGCTTGGATTGCGAAGAATCCGCCGAAGGCGTCAGTCCCTCAGCGTTGGCGCCTTCGGGAAACGCGCTTGAATTGACCGCCCGCAAACCCTTGTCGGCGCTGAAGGCGCCAACTGATGCCGAAGGCGCCAAGCTACGGAGAGCGGGAATCTTCGTGGCACCTTCGGGAGTTGGCGCCTTCGGAAGTGCCCATTCCCACCCCTCTTTCACGCCGAGCTTTCGCTTTTCGACTCCGAGATTGGAACTGGCGCGCTGCATCGTTCTCCACGCAAACCCGGCTCCATCTGCGTCGGCCTTTATCTCCTTTGCTCGCACGGGGCCATCAGCAAGAAGACCTGCTAGGAATTCGGCAGCTTCGTCCGAGGTTGTTCGTTCCTGGTCGTCTTCCTGCTCAATATCACCCAGGATCTCGCGCGCGGTGCCCTGGATAAGCTCACCCCACACAATCCGGCTGGCGGTAATGCCGATGCCTGCCTCCACCTGCTCGATGGAGTAGCTCACGCCGCCATCATCAGGGGAGATATTGGACTTGGCACGGGCAAGGATGCGGCGCTCGGCGGCTTCATCTTTGCCAGCCACCAGCACCATGCGGGCCAGTGCAACAAACGCCTGGGAGCCTATAACCCGCTCGGCTGGACTCGTCCCCTTCGTGCCCTTGGCAAAGTGCGAGATTCCCAGGACGGCACACCGATGTGCCGCTGCCACATCGACAAGGGACTGCAGGTTGCGACGCACATCGTTGACGCGGTGCGCATCACCAGATACCGCGCTTACGATTGGATCGACAATGAGCAGATCAGCGCCGCCCATTTCAGTCAGCCGCTCAGACAACAGATGCATGTCCCTGGCCGGGTCGAACGGCTGCAGCTCGCCGTGCTCATCTGCCACAGCTTGGGCGAAATGGATACGGTGCAGATCGGCGCCGGCCGCCATCAGGCGAGGGACCAGCGTGTCGGCCGGGTCATCCTCGCTCGACCAGATGAGCACTCGGCCGGCGGCGCGAGCCTTTACCCCGTCCGGCCAGATACCTCCCTGGGAGACGATGGCACTGATTGCAAGCGCGAGCGTCGTCTTGCCCGCGCCCGGTGACCCGGCGAGGAGGCTAATCTTCCCTGCCGGCAACCACCCGGGCCACAGCCAGGTGATTGCTTCGGGCGCGATGTCAGCCGCACAGGCCAGCATCAATCGGGGGCGGCTAGCGATTGCCTGTGTGGTGGACGTAATGCCCGCTTCCTGGGCATTTTCCGCGCCAGCGTCACGCCCTCCTGTCTCGGCGGCCTCAATGCTCGCCAGCACGGCACCGCCGCCGCAAGCAACGTGCAGATCGTTGAAGTCGGTGGCGCCGTCCGGGCGCTCCGGTCCGAAATCCGGTACCGCCAACAGCGCGCCGATGGCCTGGGCGGCCTCCCTCGCCTTGGTCAAACCCGGGTTGCCGGCCGTCTCGATGTCGTCGTCTGCGCAGACGATCATCAGCACGTCGGGCAACTTGGCCCGCAGCGCCTGCGCCACGGCCAGCAGGTTGCCGGCGTTCATCGCAGCTGCCACCGGGTAACCGGTTGTCTCGTACAAGCTGCACGCCGTCGCCCAGCCCTCGCAGACGAGCAGAGGAGTATCCAACCCAGGCTTGCCGCCCAGGGCACAGTAGCAGCCCGCCACCGTGCCGCCCGTCTTGAAGCGCTTGGATCCATCCGGCTGGATGAACTGCAGGCTGCGCAACTCGCCACCAGCGTCGCGCAGCGGAATCAGCAAAGCGTTGCGCAACTGCTTCGCGCCGGCCGGCTTGATGCCCTTGCGCTCGATATAGGCGTGTCCGCCGTCAACGTTCGCCGCGATGTTCCACAGCTCCGCACACTTCACAGCGGCTTCCTCCGCCACCTTGGCGCGCTCGGCAACCGCATCAACCTTGGCCTGCTCGACGCGCTGGCGATGCGCTTGGCGCTCGGCATCCGTCATGGTGCGATCGGCCTTAGCGCACCACGTCTCGCACAGACCCGTGCGCCAGTCGCCAAAGCTACCGGCCGGCAAGCCATCACCATGCAGCACATACCAGGCACTGCACTTGCCTCGCTTCTCATCAGGGCCGTCGAAGCGGTGCAGCTTGCCATCGTCCACAATCTCTCGGGGCTGCAGGCCACACTCCGCCATCGCGCCGGCGAATTGCTCGATGTAGTTTGTGGGAGCGTTCATTGCTGCGCCTCCCATTGCCGCCATACCGCAGCGTCGGCGCGGGACAGTTCACCTAAGGCAAACGCGTGGCGAGCAGCAGTGGTAATGCGGTATAGCCCGCGTGCGTCTATCTTGTCGGCCAATGCCAGTGCACCGGCTAGCGACAAGCTCACAACCGTGCCATTAGGCGCTTGCACAGCGATGGATATGTCGTCACCGGCCCCGACGATGTTGTCGCCAATCCAGCGCAACGACGAAGCGTAGGCATGAGCGCCCCCGCCCGACTGCCCTTGCAGTCGGTTCAGATTCGGATTCATAGGTATCAGGCTCCTCGGCCGTACTCGGCGATCACGCCATCAACTACGGGCATTGCCGCTTCGAAGGCGATCACAGCGGACTCCAGGTCGTACTGGTATTGCGCCAGCAACTCGGCCGTCGAGTCTGCCCGCGAACGCGCGAGCCGCTTGGCGGCCATCAGGAGATCAACCGCGTAGCTCGGAATCGGATTTGGCTTCACGCAGTCTCGGAACATCTCGAAGAGACTAGCCTCGGGCGATCCCGGCTGGAATGGATTGACCTTGGCCCCCCGAGCCTTTCGCGCTTCCTTGGCGAGCATCGCGAGCCCCATTTCAGGCGAGAGCTCGTGAAACTCCTTGCGTTTCCGAACGTCGCAAAGGGAAAGCAAACCCTTCGGGCGCCGGCCAGGGGACTGCCGAACCCGTTTGGTCACTGCCGTAGGCAGCGTGATGACGCTGGATTGGCTTCGTACGGTGCTGCAGGCATGCTGAGCACGGGCGGAGGCATTACCCATGACGCACCCCTTCTGCGATTTCACGGAGTTCAAGCACGGCATGCTCGGCGTTGGTACCGCCGTTCTCCACCAAGTACTCAGCCAGTTCAATCAGGTCGCGCAAAGCGAATATACGTGCCGCTTCCGGCGTCTTCGTGTCGACATTCAGACGGGCGATCGAGCCAACCACCGCGCCGAGACTTTTCAGGAAGAAATGGGCGACCTCGACTTCGTCTGCGCCTTGGTGGGCAATGGCCGAGACTTGCTCCGGAACTGTCTGGGTCTGAGCGCTGGGCTTACGCATGACTCACCTCCACGGCGATGATCACCACGCCGACGATGGCGTCAGCAACGCCCTGCGCGAACGCTTCGTCAAACGCTTGGCGGCGCTCGATCAGGTCGTTGAAGCCCACGCCACAGGCGTGCGTGGAAAAGCGGTAGTCGCGCCATGTTGCAAGCGACATGACCGGGTTTTCCAGCCACAGTGCGGCTGCATCACGGCCGGCTGCGACAGACAAGGGGTAGCTGGTTTGCTCAGGACGAGCGAGGGCTTTAGGCATGGAGGCCTCCAACGTTAAGAGTGGAGCCCGCCGCTCATCGCCAAATGAGGGAGGCGGGCACATGCAGGGTTGGCGAACCGGAACGTTGGCACCGGCCAGCCCGAAGGCTGCCCCGCAAGGCCCGCCATGGATAGACGTGCGCAAGCGCAACGGACGAAAAAATACCGCCAAGATCGGCGGTTCGTCCGCCAACATTATCAGGTCGCCAAACCCGGTGACTGTTGTTTCAGCCACGGAAGAAGTATACGCGCCGCTGTTTACGGGACGCAAGGGCTTTTTGCTGAAGCTCATCAGGACGCCCCCGTCGGGTCCGCCGCCTGGCTAGCGAGCAGGAGACCCTGCGCCACTTCGACTACGTGGCCAGGCTTGAGCATCACGCCTTTGGAGCTGGGCACATATTCGCCGTCTTCAGCAACGAACCAAACCCGAAGGTCAACATACGTTAGGCCCTTGTATTCCTTGACGTGAATGCGCAGGCGCTCCCGGGCATTCTTCTGAAGGTCCAGAAACTTGGGTGGGATAGAGGCGGCCATTGTCATACCGCCTCCGGTGCCCGATAGCCAGCCGGATCCGCCAGCCAACGATGCAGCTCACGGTTCGGCCATGCTGCACAGCGTTGCGAGAGGTGAATCCGCTTTGGAAAACGACCGGCTTTCTCGCGCAGGCGCACCGCCTCACGACTGAGGGGTACGAATGCCTTGAGATCTTTCCAGCGTGTGAACCCGTCGGCTGGCAGTGCCTCCGGGCTGGGAAGAGATACGGCACCGACGGGATGCCCGGTTGCTGCTTTGGTCGCCATGAGTCAAACCTCGCGGAAGGTCGTTGAACATGGCAGTAGCTTGCGTGGACTCTGAAATTTTGAAACGGGAAGAAATCTATCGATTCCTGCTCGAAATCTTCCCGGGGATTTTCAGATACTGGCGGATCGTGTCTCTTGTCAGAGGCTCTGGCAGGTCTAGCGTGGCGGAGACAAGCAGCGCCACAGTATCGTCCAAAGGTTGACCGTATATGCGCCTCATCACGCTGGACAAACTCCGAATCAGGAACGGCTGTAGCCCACCGTCTGGCCTCCCGGGCTGCGGGATTTCGGGCTGCTCCTGGGCTAGATTGGTTAGTCCATCTCGGTAAAAGGTCAGCAGTTCTGGCATCCCCGTTACGGATATTTCGTCATGAAGCCACTCGTATTTTTCGGAGACTGGCCATTGCCCCCAAGGCTTGAGGCTGTGAGGCGAGTCGTCCATGAACTCCGTATGCAGAGGTTCAAAGATGGTCCGATTAAATGCCCAAGAAGGATCGCGGGCTTCACGACCACTGATCACCTCTCCGCTGTCCGAACGCATCCTTAGGTTTTGGCTGACCAAGTACTCAATCAGCGCACCCTCAAAAAAGTACTGAGCCTCGCTGTCCGATTCGACTGCCTTGAGCAGATCGTCGACAGCCTTTGCGACACGAAGAAGCGATTTCTTGCGTTGAGCAGGAAGTCTCTTGGGAATCTGAGCAAATCGCCCCAGCGTGAACGAAATTTGATCGCAGATGGTGAATGCTGGATCTTCACAGCCTTGGGCCGG
Organism: Ralstonia pickettii; assembly: GCF_016466415.2. Lineage (NCBI taxonomy): Bacteria > Pseudomonadati > Pseudomonadota > Betaproteobacteria > Burkholderiales > Burkholderiaceae > Ralstonia > Ralstonia pickettii. The sequence continues at coordinate 1,848,992 of NZ_CP066771.1, forward strand.
CATGGTTGAGATTGTCCGCCAAACCTTCTGCATTTCATTGCTATAGGTACACAGACGCACGAGGCACGCAATCTCAGCCTTTGCATACGTGTGCTGCTCCGCATGGTACCTCTGGAGCTCCACATAGATTGACGGGGTGTCGTCATCGAACGTGTCAGCATTTCTCCTCGCTCTACGCGCACCACTCAGGGTCGAAAGTGCCGAGATGAAACTCAGCCTAACCCCTGCAGGCGCCCATTTCGGCAGATGCCGTTCAGCTATCCTGCGATAGCGTCTGTACTGCCGGGATATAGCAGAAGCGAGTCCCATATCGTCAGGGCACGACTCTTCAGCATTGCTCGATTGCGATGGCTCCATGTCTACAAACCCCTCACATGCTCGCCGGCATCGGAATCACCTTGGCCCCGGCCTTAATCTCGTCCAAGTAATCCGCCCAAGCCTGCATCATCTGCTTGCGTACAGCGAGGAAGGCCACCCGGTCATAGGCTTGGCCGTTTGGATCCTTCTTCCGGTGCGCTAGCTGTAGCTCGATCACCTCCGCCTCGAAGCCCAGCACCTCGCGCAGGATGGTGCGCGCAATGGGGCGCACTCCATGGCCGGTGAACTCCTTCTGCGTGTCGATGCCCATGCGCTTCAGCGCTGCGTTGATGGCGACTTCCGACATGGGTTTAGCCTTGTCCCGGGCTCCAGGGAATAGGTAGCGCCCGTGGCCGGTCAGCGCGTGCAGGTCGCGCAGGATTGCGACGGCCTGGGTGGCAAGCGGCACGATGTGGGGCACGTCTCGCTTGGACGACACGAAACGCCATTCACCAGCATCGAGGTCAACATCCACCCATTCCGCCTGACGAAGCTCACCAGGCCGAACGAAAAGCATCGGGGCCAGCAAGAGCGCGCACTTCACGACAAACGTGCCGGTAAAGCCGTCAAACATCCGCAGCAACCCGGCCACTTCCTTAGGATCGGTCGGCGCGGCGTAGTGCTTCCCCTTGGCCGGCGGCAAGGCTCCCCGCAGATCGCCGGACGGATCGCGCTCTGCCCGCCCGGTGGCGACGGCGTAGCGAAAGATCTGGCCGCAGGTCTGCAGCACGCGGTGTGCAGTATCCAGGGCGCCGCGAGACTCGACGCGGCGACACACGGTCAGCAGATCGGGCGCCTTCAACTCGGCAATCGGCCGGCCACCAAGCCAGGGAAACACATCGTTCTCCAGGCGGGCCAGTACCTTCTTGGAGTTGCTATCGGACCAGCCCGGCGCGTACTTTCCGTGCCACTCCCGGGCCACGGCCTCGAAGCTGTTTGCCGCCCGCTCGACCGTCGCCACTTTCTGCACCTTGCGCTCAACTGAAGGGTCAATGCCTTCGCCGAGCAGCCGCTTGGCCTCCTCGCGCCGGTCTCGTGCCTCTTTCAGGCCAACGTCCGGGTAGACGCCAAGGGCCAGCAGCTTCTCCTTGCCGGCAAACCGGTACTTCAGCCGCCAGTAGCGCTGCCCGGCAGGCGTGATGTGGAGAAACAGGCCGCCGCCGTCGAACAGCTTGATCGGCTTGTCGGCAGGCTTGGTGTTGCGGATTGCTGTGTCGGTTAGAGGCATGACGTCTCCGCGTGGGCTACCGTGCGAGTCGCGTCAAGAAAAGCGCGAAGGTCTGCTGTCTCGGCTGGCGAAAGAGAGAAGTGCCTGCCCCCGAGACGGACAGCTAGCGCCCCATCATTGCCAAGCATGAAACGCGTTGCAGCTGCTTGCTGTGCCCGCTCGCCTTCGCTCGCGGCACGCTCCAGCTTGCGATGTTCGCTAGGGCTGATTCCCTCGGCCAACATCCGCCTGGCGGCATCACGGCGCTCCCTAGCTTCTTCCAAGCTGGTTGCGGGGTAGACGCCACATGACATGGTGTTCTGCCTTCCAGCCCATCGGAAACGGAAGCGCCAGTAACGCGCGCCGTTCGGCAAGATCAGCAGATATAGGCCTTTGCTGTCCGTTGCCTTGTAGGGAGAAGCTCTTGGCGTTAAAGCCTCTATTGCCGCAGGGTTCAGGGCCATGTGGGGGTATGTATGTCCGTGAAGAGCCTCTTGAGAGGATCCATACCCCCAAAAATACCCCCACACATCCCCTGCTGCCAATGGGCAAACATGGGCATTGCGGGCAACAAAAAACCCGCGAAGCCTTGAGCTATCGCGGGTTTCTTGGCATTGCTGGGCAATGCTTGCTGCTAATTTGGTGGGTGGTACAGGGATTGAACCTGTGACCCCTGCCGTGTGAAGGCAGTGCTCTACCGCTGAGCTAACCACCCGAATGCGGTGAAAGCGAGATTATGGCGAAAAGGTGCAGCCGTGTAAATACCCTGACCGCACATTTTTTTGATCAGGCAGCCGGCTGCGCAGATTCCACGGGTTCACGCGTCCAGACGGTCTTGCCGCCGCTGGCCTTGTCGATTTCCTTCAGCACGCCGGCGTGCGCTTCGGCCTCCGCTTCGGTTGCCAGCAGCACGGGCAATTGCAGCGCGCTCAGGTCGACGGCAACGGCTTCGGCCGATGCGCCCTCGCCCGACTCCAGCATGTCGATCACCAGCGTGTTCTGGCCGCGCGTCATGGCCAGGTAGACCTCGGCCAGCAGTTCCGCATCGAGCAATGCGCCGTGCAGCGTACGGTGCGCGTTGCTGATGCCTAGGCGGTCGCACAGCGCATCCAGGGAATTGCGCTTGCCAGGGAACATCTGGCGCGCCTCGCGCAGCGTGTCGATGTGGCCCGACAGGTGCTCGCGGAATGGCGGCAGGCCCAGGCGCTGGAATTCCATGTCCAGGAAGCCCAAGTCGAACGCGGCGTTGTGAATGATCGCCTCGGCGCCCTGCACGTAGTCGCGGATCTCGTTGACGATCTCGGCGAACTTCGGCTTGTCAGCCACGAACTCGTTGGTGATGCCGTGCACAGCCATCGCGCCCGCGTCGATCTCACGCTCGGGGTTGATGTAGAAGTGCAGGTTCCGGCCGGTCAGGCGGCGGTTGACCATCTCCACGCAGCCGATTTCGATCACGCGGTCGCCGGTGGCGGCATTCAGGCCGGTGGTTTCGGTATCGAGAATGATCTGTCGCATCGCGCGCTCCCCTACTCTGACTGGATTACTTGAAGACGACGGTCTTGTGGCCGTTGAGCAGGATGCGGTGTTCCGCATGCCACTTCACGGCGCGGGCCAGCGCCACGCACTCCACGTCGCGGCCGACGGCGGTGAGCTGCTCCGGGTCCATGCTGTGGTCCACGCGCTCGATTTCCTGTTCGATGATCGGGCCTTCGTCCAGGTCGGCCGTCACGTAATGGGCCGTTGCGCCGATCAGCTTCACGCCGCGCTCATGCGCCTGGTAATACGGCTTGGCACCCTTGAAGCTCGGCAGGAACGAGTGGTGAATGTTGATGGCGCGGCCTTCGAGCTTGCGGCACAGGTCGTCGGAAAGAATCTGCATATAGCGCGCGAGCACGACCAGGTCGATCTGCTGCTCCTGCGCGATTTCCCAGATGCGGGCTTCCTGCTGGGCCTTCTGCGCGTCCGTCGCCTGCAGCAAGGGCAGGTGCATGAACGGCACGTCGTACGACGCCGCCAGTTGGTAGAAATCGCGGTGGTTCGAGACGATGGCCGCAATCTCGATCGGAAGTTGGCCGGCGCGGGCACGGAACAGCAGGTCGTTCAGGCAGTGGCCGATCTTCGAGACGAGAATCATCACGCGCGGCTTGGCTGCGGCGTCGAACATGCCCCACTGCATGGAGAAACGTTCGCCGATGGGCGCAAAGCAGTCGCGCAGCGTAGCGAGATCAAGCGGTTGCCCCTGCGGCACAAAATGCACGCGCATGAAGAAACGGCCGGTGAATTCGTCGCCGAACTGGTCCGAATCGAGAATGTTGCAGCCTTGCTCAAACAGCAGGCCCGACACCGCGTGGACGATGCCAGGCTGGTCCGGGCACGACAGGGTAAGGATGAAACCGGAGTGACTCATGAAGCGTTTTATATAGTGTTGCCGGGCGCAAACCCCTGTGGTGCAAGGGCCGAACTCAGGCGCGCCAAGGCGTCGAGTGTAACGAGCGTGGCGTCGACCGTCATCGCGAAGTCCGCCATGATATCAAGCGCTGTGTCGGGACTGGCGCGCAGGTGACCGGCGACCTCCCCGTCCTGATTGACGGGGATGAAGCTGTCCGGCAGCGTCAGGTCGAAGGTGAACAGCGTTTCGCACTGGATGCCCTCGGGCACTTCGCGCAGCACATCCAGCGTGCCGCGCGGCACCAGTTGCGCTACGAGATCGGCGCCGATGCCCGCCTCTTCCCAGCATTCCTTCTCCAGCGCACCACGTGCATCGAAGTCATGGCCGATACCGCCGGCGACGAGGTTGTCCCACATGCCGGGGTCGATCGGTTTAGTTTCGGCGCGGCGGGCCAGCCAGAGCACCGGCCCGGCGTTGTCCGCGCCGGCAATCAGGCCGTTCATGTGTGCAGCATAGGTGCGAATGCCGAAAAATCGCGCGGCGGCGCGTTCGATCAGCGCCAGCGTGGGCGTGCCCCAGCCGGTGTTGACGGCGAAACGCTCGTCGCGCCAGCCCCGCACGTGGCCTTCTTCGGCCAGGCGCATGATGACTTCGGCCAGTGCCGCGGTGCGTTGCGCCTCGGTGGCGACGGTTTCCCGCAGATCGACCCGCTGCGTCGACACATCGAACCAGTGCGGCCAGCGCGCAAGCAACAATGCGCGCTCTCGACTCAACCAGCCGACACGTTGCCCCGCAACAATCCACGGGATCAGCGCATCGGCATCGAACGCCTGCCGGGCGGCCAGCCCGTCCCGAATGCGCTGAATGCGCGGTTCCGTCATGTCGGCACCCCACAATGTCGGGCGTGCATTGTGCTTTCCGTGCAGCACGGGTCGCGCGATAATGCGCCGTTAATACAAGCCGTCATCAGACTGGAGAAACAAGGATGGATGAAATCGACGAGCTGTCGGATCTGCCGACCCCTCGCTTTATTTGGGGCTTCGCCATTGCCGTCACACCGTCCGGCGAAGTGTCGCACGATGAATTCGAATATCTGACGCACACCCGCACACCGCGCTTCACCTGCCGCGTGGTCGAACTCGAAGACGCGCCCGCCGAGCCCGAGGACGAAGGCGACATCGACGGCCGCATCGTCCACTTCGACAATCCGAAGCGGATGTTCTACATCACCGATCTGGGCCTGGCCCTAATGAATTTCACCCTGTTCGACAAGGTGGATAACAAGGCGAAGCTGAAGGACGCCTGCGATCAAGCCATCGCGGACTGGCTCACCCGCCGCGAGTTTCTCGACTCCGAACCGGACGACGACGAGGACGATTGAGCCTCATCGCTTGATCGCGCGAGATCATTCAGCCCTGACCGGCAGCGCCGTCTTCGGCAAAGCGCAGGTCGGCCAGGCGCACATCGGTGTAGGAACGCCCGGCATCGAGCAAGGCCGAAACCTGCGCCTTCACCCGCTCCTTCTGGGCGCGCAACGCACGTGGCGGCACGGTCGAATCCTGACCGGTGTGGTGCAGATACAGCATCTTGTAGGTGAGTTGGCTCACCATCCACTGCCGCAGCACGCGGCGCCGGCCGGCATGGTCGGCCTCGAATCCATCGAGTTGTCCGAGCAGCACAGAAAACGCCCGCGCGAGGCTCGCCGGCTCCGCGGTCTCGCCGGCGATGCAACGTTCGGCCAGGGCCCGCGCCTCCGCGGGTGACATGGTGTGGTCCGTTTCGACGAAGCGCTCGGTGGCAGGGTCTGGCCGCGGCATCGGTGGCCGATTTGCCAGCCGCGCCGACACCGCAGACAGCGCTTCCTGCGCACGGCGCATGGACGCTTCCAGCGATTGCGCATCGCCCGGCTCCACGCCGATAGTGGTCGGCATATCGCTGGATTCTCCGTCGCGTTTGTTGACGTCCATCGCTCCCTCCGGTGATCGTCCGCGACCAGATGCCGCCGGACGAGAACGGAATTGTAGAACGCGGCGCACATTTCGCGACAAATCGACACCGACGTTCCACATTACGAAGTGCGCGCAAACGATAACGTGGGGTCACAAAACCACGGTGCATTGTTGGCCGAAGTCAACGCGGCGCAGCGCGGCCCCGGGTAAAATGGCGGTTTGCGCCAACAGCGCATGCACTCAATTGCTGACCGCCCTGTGCGGCAAGGAAATCGCCTTGATCAAGTGGATTATCGTGGCCCTCTATCTGGGCTCCATTCTGTACGTGCACTTTCGCGGCAAGGTGCGCCTGAAGTTCTGGCGCCAGATGTTCGACCACTCGGCCGTGGTCGCGCCGGTCAACTGCTTCATGTACGCCTTTTCGGGCGTGCCGCAGACGCCGTATGTGCCGGTCGAGCGCTTTCCGGATCTGGAAAAACTGCAGGCCGCGTGGCCGCAGATTCGCGACGAAGGCCTGGCGCTCATCAACCTGCGCAAGATCAAAGCCGCCGAAAAGAACGACGATGCCGGCTTCAACTCGTTCTTCAAAAATGGCTGGAAGCGTTTCTATCTGAAGTGGTATGAAGCGCATCACCCCTCTGCCGAACAGCTCTGCCCGCAGACCGTCGCGCTGCTGCGCGATCTGCCCAGCGTGAAGGCGGCGATGTTTGCCGAGCTGCCGCCGGGCGGCAAGCTGAACCCGCACCGTGATCCGTTTGCCGGCTCGCTGCGCTATCACCTGGGCCTGGCCACGCCCAACGATGACCGATGCTTCATCGAAGTCGACGGCCAGCGCCACAGCTGGCGTGACGGCCAGGGCGTGGTCTTTGACGAGACCTATCTGCACTGGGCAGAAAACGCCTCCGACAAGGACCGCCTGATCCTCTTCTGCGATATCGAACGCCCGATGAAGTTCGGCTGGGCGCAGCGCATCAATAAATGGCTGGGCCGCAAGGTCATGACCGCCGCCAGCTCGCCCAACGATGAGGGCGACCAGACCGGCGGCATCAACAAGCTGTTCCGCTATGTGTGGGTGATGGGCCAGTACCGCCGTCGCTTCAAGGCGTGGAACCGCAAGGTCTACTACGTGGTGAAGTTCGGCCTGATCATTGGCGTGGCGGCGTTGATCATCTGGATCTGACCGCTGATCCTGCCCGTCTCCTGCATTGCACAAAGAACCGGCCTGAAGCGCCGGTTTTTTGTTGCGCATGAAAAAGCTACCCGCATTGCAGTCGGCTTGCGTTTTTACAAAGCTGTGAAGCAAAAGCGCCACATGGGGCACAAATCTCGCCTAATGTCAGGAATTGAGCGCTCCGGCGCTTATGCGATATGGCGGGCACGCCGCTTGCTTTTCCTTGGCTGACACCCATGCTGATTGCACGGGACCGAGTCAGAGCGGGGACGCGTGTGCCTGTGTCCCTCGTCAACAACAAAGACAGTGAGATCGATCGCCATGAAAAAGAACCTCATTAGCCGCCAGACCATCGTCACCCGCGCCGCCGCGCTTGCTGCTGTCGCACTGCTCGGTACCCAGCTCGCCGCGTGTACCACGACCAGCCCGAATGCGCAGGGCTCCGACGTGATGTCGTCCACCAACAAGCACGCCACCACCAACTCGCAAGCCGATTCCGTGCTGTCGCGCCTGTACACCACGGCCAGCGGTTCGCGTGAGCTGGTGGCACGCGCCAAGGGCGTCCTGGTGTTCCCGTCGGTGCTGAACGCCGGCTTCGTGGTAGGCGGCCAGTACGGCGAAGGCGTGCTGCGCACCGGCGGCGGCCGTCCGCTGGGCTACTACAACATCGCCTCGGCGTCGGTAGGCTTCCAGGCCGGCGCGCAGTCGCGTGCGCTGATCATCCTGTTCATGACGGACGAAGCGCTGCAGAAATTCCAGGCGAGCCAAGGCTGGACAGCCGGCGTGGATGCCACCGTGGCCCTGGCAAAGATCGGCGTGAACGGCGCGGTCGATACCAACACCGCGCAGCAACCGATCATCGGCTTCAACCTGACCAACGCAGGTCTGATGGCCGGCGCGTCGATCGAAGGCACGAAGATCACGAAGCAGAACAACTGATCTGCACTTCGCGCAACGCGCCAATGCCGCCGTCTCGTACGGCGGTTTTTTTTGGGCAGAACCCGGCAGGAAGCGGTGCGGCAAGTTTGCAGTCCTGGGGAAATGCAAAAGTCGCTGACACGCGCCGGCTGTGTCGCAGGACTGGAATCAGCCGGCACGATTGACCTCGGTGGGTTGGACATTCGCTACGGCCCCAACCTGCGCAAAGGACCGAACGATGTCGAGTCGACGGTGATCGGCCCGAACGGCACGTTCGTCAGATAAAGTGTGGGCGCTGCTGCGCGGGCCTGCCTGGGCAGTTGCTGTACCGCAAGACATAGCGGTTGCCAGCGCAAAACGCATGAGTACATAAGAAAATACTATTTGGAATTCGCATATTGCCTCTACCAGGATGCATGAACCACATGCATGACTGGGATCAAACAGGCGGATGGAACTCCGACAACTCGAAGCCTTTGCCGCGGTCATGTCGACCGGCAGTGTCACTGCGGCGGGCAAGCTGCTGGGACGCTCGCAGCCCGCCATCAGCCGGCTCATCCAGGATCTGGAAGCCGAGATCGGCTACGCCCTGTTCACACGCGCGGGGCCGCGCGTCTCGCCCACCGAGCAGGGTTTCCTGCTGTACGAAGACGTTGAGCACACGCTGATCAGCTTACGTCAGATCCGCACCCGTGCCGAAGAAATCGCGCGCGGCGAGGCACGCCCGCTGCGCCTGGCAGCCACGTCCGCATTGGCGGCCGGCTTGCTGCCCGCTGCCTTGGCCGATGAACCGGGGCTCGGGCAGCACATCCAGATTCGCAGCGCCTCGCCCGAGCAGGTTGTGCATGCCGTACTCACCGGCGCTGCCGACCTTGGCCTCAGCAGCCTGCCGCTGGAGCATCGCGGCGTAACCGTGCATTGGATCGGCGAAGCCGCGTGCGTGGCTGCCGTGCAGACACACGACCCGCTGGCCGCCGGCAAGCGCGTGGCATTGGCCGATTGCGCCGGACAGCGCATCATCACGATGCACAACCCGTATCGCCTGCGCCGCCGTCTGGACCAGGCGCTGGCGAAGGCCGGCGTAGAGCCCACCGCCCTCATCGAGACCAACGCCTCGCTGAATGCGCTGACCGCCGTGCGCGCGGGCCTGGGCGTCGCGTTGCTGGAGCCTGTGACGGCATACGGCGTGCCGATCGACGGCGTGACCGTGCGCCCGATCGACGCCGACATCCCCTTCTTCTTTGGCGTGATCACCCCCGAGGCCAGGCGGCCGTCGGCGGCGGTGACCTCATTGACCGACGCCCTCGCGCGCGCGGCGCAGCGTCTGCTGCCGGACTGCAAGCTGCACGATCCGGCACGCCATGCCAGCATGCTGCAGGTGCTGTATGGCGAATCCATCAACGAAACCGAAGGCGCGTCCGCATGACCGCTGCACAAGAAGACAATGCGCTGCAAGTGACCGGGCTCGCAGCGCTCGAAGCGCGTTTGCACCAGGACCTCTCCTGGCTCGAACTCCCCGCAAAAAACTGGACGCTGCCCCACACGTTAGAAGGGCAACCCGTACTGGACGTGGCCGTCATCGGGGGCGGCATGGCAGGCCTGGCTGCCTCGGCATCGCTCAAGCATCTCGGTATCGGCGTGGTGGTGTTCGACCGCTCGCCCGCCGGCTTCGAAGGCCCGTGGGCGACGACGGCGCGCATGGAAACGCTGCGTTCGCCAAAGCAGTTGACCGGCCCTGCGCTTGGCCTGCCGACCTTGACGTTTCGCGCATGGTTTGAAGCGCAGTTCGGCACCGATGCGTGGGAGGTGCTCGACAAGATCCCGCGCCTGCAATGGATGGACTACCTGCGCTGGTACCGCCGCGTCCTGCAGCTCGACGTGCGCAACGAACACCACGTGAAGGCGATCCACCCGCGCGTGGATGGCGCCGTTGAATTGCTGATCGACGCGCCGGGTCAACCGACGCAGCGCGTGTTTGCGCGCCGCGTGGTGCTGGCCACCGGCCGGGACGGGCTTGGCGGCCCATCCGTGCCGGACTTTGCGCGCCGGCTGCCGCGCCGCTGGTGGGCGCATTCGTCTGACGAGATGGATTACGGCACGCTGGCGGGCAAGCGCGTAGGCGTGATCGGCGCAGGCGCATCCGCGATGGATTCGGCCGCAACGGCGCTGGAAGCCGGTGCCGCCAGCGTCGACATGCTGATCCGTCGCCCCGACCTGCCGCGCGTGAACAAGGGCAAGGGGGCCGGCAGCCCGGGGCTCGTGCACGGCCACCTGTATCTGCCCGACGCATGGAAATGGCGCATCCGCCATTACATCAATGTCGAGCAGGTGCCCCCGCCGCGCGGCAGCACGCTGCGTGTGTCGCGGCATCCGAATGCGCGCTTCAACCTGGGCTGCGGCATCCTGGGCGTCGACGAGCACGACGGCGTGCTGCACGTGGCCACAACCAAGGGCGTATTCCAGTTGGACTTCCTGATCTTCTCGACGGGCTTTCGCACGGACTGGGCCTCGCGCCCGGAGTTCAGCGCACTGGCACCGCACATTCGCCAATGGCGCGACCGCTACACACCGCGCCCCGGCGAGGAAGATGCAGAACTCGCCGATTCACCCGACCTCGGGCACGCGTTCGAATTTCGCGAGAAAACGCCCGGCACGCTGCCTGGCCTGTCGCGCGTGCATTGCTTCTGCTATCCCGCGTCCGTCACGCACGGCAGCGTCTCGGGCGACATCCCGGCCATCAGCGAAGGTGCGAAGCGGCTGGCGCAGGGCATCGCCGGGTTGCTGTACCAGGAAGACATCGACGCGCACTACGCCGCCATCCAGGCCTACGCCGAGCCGGAAATCTTTGGCGATGAATGGACGCCCGCCCCGCCGCCCGGCGTGGAAGCAAATGCTACTTCCGGCCAGGAGGCTGCGCGATGACAGGTTGGTTACTCCGCCGCATCGGCCAGGCGCTGCTGGTCGTGCTGGTGATGACGGTGATCGTCTTCATCGGCTTGCACGCCATCGGCAACCCGGTCGACATTCTGATCGGCCAGGACGTAGACCAGATCGACCGCGCCCGCATCATTGCCGAGCTGGGTCTCGACAAGCCGCTGTGGGAGCAGTACCTCGCCTTCCTGAACGGCGCGCTGCACGGCAATCTGGGCAAGAGCTTCGTCTACAACGAACCGGCCATCCAGCTGATCCTGCAACGCCTGCCGGCCACGCTGGAGCTGGCGTTTTCTGCGCTGATCATCGCGGTGGTGATCGGCGTGCCGCTTGGGCTGTTCGCGGGGCTGTATCCGCGCCATCCGGTATCGCGCCTGCTGATGACGGGCAGCGTGGTGGGCTTTTCGCTGCCGACGTTCTGGGTGGGGCTGATGCTGATCATGGCGTTCAGCGTGAGCCTCGGCTGGCTGCCCGCGAGCGGGCGCGGCGAAACGGCGCGCCTGTTCGGCATCGAATGGTCGTGGCTGACGGTCGATGGGCTGCGGCACCTCGTGCTGCCGGCGGTCAACCTGTCGCTGTTCAAGCTCTCGCTGGTGCTGCGGCTGACTTCTGCCGGCGTGCGCGAGGTGCTGCCGCTGGATTTCGTGAAGTTCGCGCGTGCCAAGGGCCTGTCACCGCTGCGCGTGGTGCTGGCGCACGTGCTGCGCAACACGCTGATCCCGCTGGTGACGGTGCTGGGCCTGGAGCTGGGCTCGACCATCGCCTTTGCGGTGGTGACGGAAAGCATCTTTGCGTGGCCCGGCGCGGGCAAGCTCATTCTGGATAGCATCAACTCGCTGGACCGGCCGGTCATCGTGTCGTACCTCATCGTCGTGGTGTGCCTGTTCGTGTCGCTCAACCTGATCGTCGACATCCTGTATCGGCTGCTGGACCCGCGCGTGCGTGCGGCGGACAGCGCGGAGGCTGCATGATGAATACAACTCCGCAACCCACCACCGCAGCGACGGTGGTCGCCCCGCGCAAGCAATCGCCGTGGCGGCGTGTGGTGTCCGATTTTCTGGCATCCAAGACCGCCGTCTTTGGGCTCGCCGTGGTCGTGATCCTGATGCTGGCCGCGCTGGCCGCACCGTGGATCACGCCGCAGAACCCATACGACCTGATGCAGCTCGACGTGCTGGACTCGCGTCTGCCACCGGGTTCGCCGAATGGCTTGGGGACGTTCACGTACTGGCTCGGGACGGATGGCCAGGGGCGTGACCTCTACTCCGGCATCCTCTATGGCTTGCGCATCAGCCTGGGCGTGGGGATCGGTTCGGCGGCCGTAGCGGCGGTGATCGGCACGCTGCTCGGGCTGATCGCGGCGTATGCCGGTGGCCGCGTCGACAGCATCATCATGCGCACGGTCGACCTGCTGCTGTCGTTCCCGTCGGTGCTGGTGGCGATGATGATCCTCGCCTATCTCGGCAAGAGCATCACCAATGTCGTGTTGACGCTCGTACTGCTGGAGTGGGCGTATTACGCGCGCACGGTGCGCGGCCAGGCCCTCGTCGAGCGTCGGCGCGAATACGTGGAAGCCGCACGCTCGCTCGCCCTGCCCGGCTGGCGCATTGCGCTCAGGCACATCCTGCCGAACTGCCTGCCGCCGCTGATCGTCGTGGGCACGCTGCAGGTCGCGCGCGCGATCACGCTGGAGGCAACGCTGTCCTTCCTGGGCCTGGGCGTGCCGATTACCGAGCCGTCTCTGGGCCTGCTGATTTCCAACGGATACCAATACATGCTTTCAGGCCAGTACTGGATCAGTTTCTATCCGGGCATCGCGCTGTTGCTGGCGCTGGTGGCTATCAACCTGGTGGGCGACCGCCTGCGGGAAGTGCTGAACCCGAGGACGCAGCGATGATGGCGCCCACCAACGCGACCACCCTCGAAGTCCGCAACCTGCGCACGCATTTCTTCACGCGTGAAGGCGTGCTGCCGGCGGTGGACGATGTGTCGTTCTCGCTCGCGCGCGGGCGCATCCTCGGGCTGGTCGGCGAGTCCGGCTCAGGCAAGTCCGTCACCGGTTTCTCCATCATGGGTCTGGTGGACCCGCCCGGCCGCGTGGTCGGCGGCGAGATTCTCTACCAGGGCCGCGACCTCACCAAGCTCGCCCCGCGCGAATTGCGCAAGCTGCAGGGCAATCGCATCGCCATGGTCTTCCAGGACCCGATGATGACGCTCAACCCCGTGCTGCGCATCGATGCCCAGATGATCGAGGCCGTGCGCGCGCACAGCAGCATGAGCCACAAGCAGGCGTGGGACCATGCACGCGACACGCTCGGCCTGATGGGCATTCCGAGTCCCGAAGAGCGGCTGCGGGCGTATCCGCATCAGCTTTCCGGCGGGATGCGCCAGCGCGTGGCGATTGCCATTGCGATGCTGCATCGGCCCGACCTGATCATTGCCGACGAACCGACCACGGCGCTGGACGTGACCATCCAGGCGCAGATCCTGTCGGAAGTGCAGAAGCTCGCGCGCATGCACGGCACGGCGCTGATCTGGATCACGCACGACCTGTCTGTCGTGGCCGGCCTGGCTGACGAGGTGGCTGTGATGTACGCCGGGCGCATCGTCGAACACGGTCCCGTCGATGCCGTGCTCGATGCCCCGCTGCACCCCTACACCATGGGCCTGATCGACAGCCTGCCCAGCGAGAACCGCCGCGGCCAGCGCCTGCGCCAGATTCCCGGGATGACGCCGAACCTGCTGTCGCTGCCGGCAGGCTGCGCGTTTGCAGCACGCTGCCCGCGCGCCACCGAGGTCTGCGGCGTCGCGCCGGAAATCACGCAACCGCTGCCGGGGCGCCTCGTCCGCTGCTTCCATCCCGGCGCGCAGCACGCGTCCTCGCGGGAGGTCGCGTGAGCACGCCGCTCGTTGAACTCAAGCAGGTCAGCAAACGCTTTGGCGATCGCAAGGTCGGTGCGGGTGATCGCGTCTTGCAACGCTTTGGCCTGGCGCATCCGCCTGCAATCGTTCGTGCTGTTGATGGCGTCGACCTTGCGATCCAACCAGGTGAAGTTGTCGGCCTCGTCGGCGAATCGGGCTGCGGCAAATCCACCCTCGGCCGCATTGCTGCGGGCCTGATGCCGCCCTCGGCCGGCGAGGTGCGCGTGGACGGCAAGGCTATCGACATGCTCACGGCAGACGAAGCCCGCGCGGCCCGCCTGAAGATCCAGATGATCTTCCAGGACCCATACGCCAGCCTCAACCCCCGCCTGCGCGTGGAAGAAATCGTTGGCGAAGCGGCGCGCGTGCATGGCCTGACCGACCGCGCCAACTTTGCCGATTATGTGGCCGCGCAGATGCAACGCGCCGGCCTGG